>NZ_LR590469.1:3342833-3646727 GCF_901472495.1 Yersinia enterocolitica subsp. enterocolitica | reverse complement strand
GGCGCTGAAACAAACACCGAGACCATCATGGTCAATTTAATCGGGGTAAAGAACGGTGATGCGACATCTGTTGCGATCATACTGGAACCAACAGGCAGTTGTTTGATCAACGGTGCTGAAACCAGGTGGTAGATATCATTGGCAAAAAAAACCAATACGAAAAAAACCACTAAAATAGTGATGATGCAATTCAATAGCCGCTTACGCAGTTCTATTAAATGAGTAATAAGGGGTTGGGTATCATCAACAGCCATGTTTACCGATCGCCGCCAGGTTGGTGAGTTCGAGGTTGGTCAGCACCGTGTGAATCTGTGCTATGGGTGTCCACTGTAGCCGTTTGTACCTTAGTTACGGGTGTGTTCGTAACAAGAACCGGCTCTCTATCTACAGAAGAGATAGACGCAGAAAATGTCTCAACCTGAACAATGGGTTTCTCATTGTTATTAGAGGCGGTTTCAACCGCTGTCGGGGTGACAGTTTTATCAACGTCAGTAACCGGTGCTTGAGGTGATGCTTGAGCCTTCGTTGCAGACTCGGCGGGCGTAACACCATCATGAATAGCTTCCGGTTCGGTAACGAGCGGATTATGGATCGTGTGAGGTGCTTCCGAACCAATGTCGAAATGATATGAACGTTTCAGTGCCTCAGCGGCCTCTTTGAGTTCATCCATTGAGGCTTTCAGCTCTGGTGTCAGGTTCTGCAAACCGGCTTCTTCTGCTTTTTTCAGGCTGTCTTGCAACTCTTGAATCTTAAGCTCTTGCGCTAATTCGTTTTGCACAGTGGCCGCAAGTGAGCGCAATGTACGAATCCAACCCGCAACAGTTCTAACAGCAACCGGTAGCCGTTCTGGCCCGAGTACGACCAGGCCTATCACAAGAACCAGCAGCAGTTCACTAAACCCGATGTCGAACACAGCTTATCCCTGCTCTTTGTCGTGACTCTTAGACTCTTCAGCTTTAGCAACTGGCTGCTGTTTTTCAGTAATCGATTTGGCAAAGTCAGCATCGTTACTGGTTTTATTAGCGTCAGTTGGCGGAGTTTGTGGCTCATCACCCATCGCCTTTTTAAAACCTTTGATGGATGCGCCCAGATCTGACCCTAATGTCCGCAGTTTGTTAGTACCAAATAGCAGAACAACAATCACGGCAATGATTAATAACTGCCAAATACTTATACCACCCATTACATTCACCTCTATATACAAGGGTTATTCCACAGAGGGCCGCATTATACGTCATATAACCTCTGTGAATACCTATCTAACTTACCGCATTTTGAACTAGCGCATAGCTTCTTAAACAAATAAGCGACTTATTGAATAACTTTTACATAACTCATAAACCGCCCAATAGACTATCCACAGATACTTTCAGCGATAAATCATTAACTGGTTCGCCGCCAACCAATAAACCAAGCCAATACTCCAGCGACAATGAATCCAATTGAGATTTCTACCGCATTGGCCAAGAATAAAATGTTACCACTGACTAATAGTGTAGCGCCAACACCAAACAAATACCGTGATTGGCCCTGACGTTGTTGCTGGCCTTGCATTTGAGTTGTGAGTTTATCCACACTTTGCTGTAATAGCTTATGCTGTTGCAAACTGTCATACACAAGCTCTGGCAGCTCAGGAAATTTTTCAGCCCAAAATGGTGCTTTTTCTTTCAATGCACGAATAACCGCAGGCAACCCAACTTGATCTCGTAACCAGCTTTCCAGGAAAGGCTTCGCAGTCGTCCAAAGGTCAAGCTGAGGATAAAGTTGACGCCCTAAGCCTTCGACATACAACAAGGTTTTTTGCAGTAAAACCAACTGTGGTTGTACTTCCATATTAAAACGGCGTGCGGTATTAAAGAGGTTCAATAACACATGGCCAAAGGATATTTCGGCTAATGGTTTTTCAAAAATTGGTTCGCAGACGGTACGGATAGCGAATTCAAAATCTTCAACATTGGTATCACGAGGAACCCAGCCAGAGTCAACATGCAGCTCTGCAACCCGCCGATAATCCCGATTAAAGAAAGCAATAAAGTTTTCAGCAAGATAGCGCTTATCTGCTTTATTTAGTGAGCCGACGATACCGCAATCAATACCTATATAAAGCGGGTCATGAGGATGCTCATAACTGACAAAGATATTCCCAGGATGCATATCTGCATGGAAAAAACTGTCACGGAAAACCTGAGTGAAAAAGACTTGAACCCCGCGCTCAGCCAGCAACTTCATATTGGTACCTTGATCTTCCAAAGCTGCAATATCAGATACCGGAATGCCATAAATTCGCTCCATGACCAATACACTTTCCCGGCAATAATCAGAATAGACTTCGGGAATATAGAGCATTGGACTGTCTTCAAAATTACGACGCAGTTGAATAGCATTAGCTGCTTCCCGCAGCAAATTTAGCTCATCAAGCAGTGTTTTTTCATATTCGCGTACAACTTCCCGTGGACGTAATCTACGACCATCAGGTAAAAGTTTGGGTACCCAGCCAGCCAGACGGTACATCAACCGCACATCAGCTTTAATAATTGGCAAAATATCAGGACGAATAACTTTGAGTACAACTTCCTGGCCGTTCTCTTTTAAACGTGCCGTATGTACTTGCGCGATAGAAGCGGAGGCTAAAGCTTCTTGTTCAAAATCGTCAAACCATGTTTCTAATGGCCCTCCCATCGCGATTTCAATGTGCTTGCGTGCTAGCGCACCATCAAATGGAGCAACTCTATCCTGTAACAACGCAAGTTGATCTGCAATTGCTGGCGGAAAGAGGTCACGCCGTGTGGACATCATTTGGCCAAACTTGATCCAAACTGGCCCTAGCTCCTGCAAGGCAAGGCGCAAACGCTCACCCAGCGGTTTATCTTTATGACGATTAGGCAACCAGAAAAATAGATGACGACCAACACGTAATGGCAACGTCAAACGTATATTCGGGATTAACTCATCCAGCCCGTAGCTCAAGAAAACCCGAATGATAAGATACAGGCGCCGAAGTTCTCCTGGCGTCATTGTTTTGTCTCCATGGTTGCCAATCTGGCAGTCAAAGCCTCGGTTGCACGAGCGGTAGCATCAACCTCTTCGTTAAACCACACCACCTCCAGCGGCGCTGGCGCTATTTTCCATTCTTCAGTTATTGCTTCAGCAACATAATGCTGTTGCTGTTGAAACTGCTTACTGAGAAAACGGTTACTTTTATGGATGACCTGCCCAATAGTTTCCGCTGCAATATCACCAATATAGGGAGCCAGCCATTCAGCTGGTTCCCATTCAGCAAGATCAAGTAAGGTGATAAGTTGCTGAACGACTTGGATATCACCTTCGACAATCAATTCACCACTACGCATCAAAGGTGAAAGCTGTTGACGATCCCGCAACTTTGCCAGCACAGCAACGTTCGTTGTCACTGTGCAATCCGCATCACCATCCCATTGACTTAAAACATCAACCTGCCGCTCGCTAAATACTAATAGCAGAGGAAAGCTCACCTCACGCAACTCGATACTCAGCACTTTTCCCGCTAAGCGTAAACGTGCAGCTTTCAAACTTTTATCACGAAATAACACACTATTTAGTGATGTTTCTATAGCAGCAGTGATTAGTGGCGACAGCAAAGTTGGTTTCAGTGACAAGGATTTAAATATCAGTGATTTTAGCGGCATAACCAGATTCCTGTTAGAACTTGAAGCCCCGATGTAACGCAACAATGCCACCGGTTAAATTGGAATAGGTTACGTTTTCAAACCCAGCATCCATCATCATGCTCTTCAGTGTTTCTTGGTCAGGGTGCATCCGAATAGACTCAGCCAAATAACGGTAGCTTTCAGAGTCCTGCGCCACAAGTTCACCAATCTTAGGCAAAATATGGAAGGAGTAAGCATCATAGGCTTTACTCAAAGGTTCCAGAAGTGGCTTAGAGAACTCAAGAACCAGTAAGCGACCACCAGGCTTTAATACCCGAAACATCGATCGCAGTGCCTTTTCTTTTTCAGTTACGTTTCTCAAGCCGAATGAAATGGTAATGCAATCAAAGTAATTATCAGGAAAAGGTAACGCTTCAGCATTCGCCTGAACATAGCTGACATTACCGACAATACCTTTATCGCGTAGCTTTTCACGGCCCATACGCAACATTGACTCGTTGATATCAGCCAGAACGACCTCACCCTGTTCACCCACCAGACGAGAGAACTTAGCGGTTAAATCGCCGGTACCACCTGCCAGATCCAATACCCGTTGACCGCGCCGAACACCGCTACAGTCAATAGTAAAACGCTTCCAAATACGGTGAACACCGAACGACATCAGGTCATTCATCAGATCGTATTTAGCGGCTACGGAATGAAAAACTTCTGCCACCATGCCTTCTTTTTGTTCTTTGGCTACGGTGCGAAAACCAAAATGAGTGGTTTCCTTCTCCTGATCTACCATTTTCTGTGCCTGCTTTTCAGTCAATCTTTCGAGGAAGTGTACCAGAACTCCGATGAAAGCCCCACCTCACCTGGTATTAAGGCAACTGCTTAATCGCAGCTTTCTCAACATCATACAGAAGAGGAACATGCAACTAACCCTGATACTTCAGCGGTGCAGAATCACTTATCTCGGATTCTGCATCATCGGATAGCGCTAAATCGTCCTCAGGTTGATCTTCCAGGCTGGCTTTCTCTGCCAGTGTTGGACTAATAGGCCGTTTTACCTCGACCCCCAGAGTACGAAAACCTTCAACTTGCCCTATCAGGTTACCACGGCCTTGCGACAGTTTGTTCATTGCCTGACGATAACTTAACTGTGCTTTATCGAGGCTTTGCCCCAACGACTCCATATCATCAACAAATAAACGTAATTTGTCATAGAGTTTGGCGGCTCTCTCCGCAATACGTTGCGCATTTTGGCTTTGATGCTCGTAGCGCCATAAATTGGTAATAGTTCGTAAAGCCACCAGCAATGTTGTCGGACTAACCAACATAATATTGTGCTGTAGCGCTTCACTGATCAATTCAGGCTGACGGTCGATAGCCACCAAAAATGCAGGTTCAACGGGAATAAACATCAATACATAATCAAGCGAACGTAAACCAGGAAGTTGCTGATAATCCTTGCGACCCAGCATCCTGATATGCGCGCGTAGTGACGATAAATGCTCGCTTAATGCCGCTTCGCGCTCAATATCATCTTCACTGTTAAAATAGCGCTCATAGGCTATCAGTGACATTTTAGCGTCAATAACAACATCTTTCCCCTGCGGCAAGCGCACAATGACATCTGGCTGCATACGGCTATTAGTATCAATCTTTACACTAACCTGGGTTTGATATTCATAACCCTCGCGTAACCCCGAAGCTTCAAGTACCTTAGCTAAAACGACTTCACCCCAGTTTCCCTGGGTTTTATTATCCCCTTTGAGGGCCTTGGTCAGGTTTAGAGCTTCCCGCGCCATTTGAGCATTGAGCTGCTGTAAGCTACGGATTTCATGGGTTAAAGTATGGCGTTCACGAGCCTCTTGCCCAAAGCTATCCTGTACCTGTCTTCGGAAACCATCTAGCTGTTCCCGTAGAGGTAACAGCAAGCGATCCAAGCTTTGCTTATTTTGTTCATCTGCCCGACGGCCAGTTTGTTCAAAGATGCGATTTGCCAGATTTTCGAACTGAGTGGTTAGTCGTTGCTCACTATTAAGAAGCAGGCGTTGCTTCTCTTCTGCAGTCAGCCGTGTTTCTTCCAAACGAATAGTCACTTCGCGTAGTTCAGCTTCTTGCGCGCTATTGACTTCTCGTTGCGCCCGTAGTTCTTGATTGAGCTGCTCACACTCATTGCGCCAATGAGCTAATTGTTGCAGTTTTTCAGCATTTGCCGCGAGTTGGCTGTGCAAATTACGCTGCTCTAATTCACTTTGTCGCAATTGCTGTTCATTGCGTTGCAAAAGGGCCTGCAATTCTAGAGTGTTTTGCTGAGACTGTTGCAATGACTGCTCCAGTAACCGCCGCTCAATATCCTGCTGTGCTTTATTGCGCTGCTGAGACAAACTGGCAATCAGCCAGCCTATAAGCCCACCAAGGAGGCAGCCTCCCAGCCCATAAAATAAACTGATATCCACGGTTATCTCCCCATTAACCTAATGTCAGTCAAGGTAAGGGGATACTGTATGGATGTCCAGAGTGTTTTTCCGTTACATCCCATCTTGCGAAGCTGTGCGCATAAATAATAAGCAGATAAAAAACCGCTTACTTTACGACAAAGAAATGGGTTAAAACTGTCAGCCACAAAATATGGAGCAGCCTCAGAGCTCATGCAAAGTTAATCTATCCAGTGAGATAGCCACTGAATACCAAAAGCACCAGGAGCAAGAATACCGAATGCCCAAATGATGGCAGATGTGATATTAGCCAACTGGAAATAGAATTTTGGCATAGCACATATTCCGGCGACTAACGGGACAACTGCGCGCAGTGGGCCAAAGAAGCGGCCAATAAAAGCACCAAAGAACCCCCAGCGCTCAAAGAAAGCATGGCCGCGGACGAGTAGTTGAGGGTTGCGGGAAAGAGGCCACAGTGTGCCGACGCGATCTTTATAATGATCGCCAATCCAATAGGAGAGCCAGTCGCCAAAAAAAGCCCCTGCTACAGCCGCGGCCCAAATCGGCCAGAAGGAAATCCCACTTTCACCGATTAATGCGCCTAGTCCAAGCAAGATAACCGTGGCGGGTAGCAGTAAGGAAAGAAAGGCTAGCGACTCACCAAAAGCGAGAATAAACACGATAGGCATTGCCCATGTTTCATGCTCACGAACAAAATCAATAACTATAGTAATGACATCATTTAAGGTCACAGGCATTTTCCTGTTATCAATACAGTAGCCATTAGCATACTCAATGTGTCGACATTTTTACTTAACAAAAAATAAACGGCCGGGAGATTCCGACCGTTTATCAGGACTAAAGCTATCGATTTAGGATATCAGGCGTTGGCAGTAACCACCTTATTGCCAGCCATCTCAGCTGATCTACGAATCCACAGCTCACGCCATTTTTTCAGTGCAGATATCAGGATAATGACACCCAATGTCATCATGATGATAGAGATGATGCCATTAAACAGGTTGTAACCTTTCGCTGCTGAATTGAAGTACACGTGGGTGATCATCCAGTAACCAGCATAGTTTACGGTGACAAAGAGGTAAGCCAATGGAATCACACAAGTCAGCATGTAAATCCGTTTGGTTGCCAGACGCAGAATAATAGTGGCACCGATAATCAAACCAACAGAAGCCATTAGCTGATTTGATACACCAAACAGCGCCCAGACTGAGTTGATATCACCGGAATTAAGGAGGTAACCCCACAGCGCACAAGCAATAACACTGCATGCTAATGTGCCCGGTAACCAATCAGTACGTTTTAGTGGAGCCCAGATATCGCCTAAGAAATCTTGCAGCAGGTAGCGAGCAACACGGGTACCTGAGTCAACAGCTGTCAGAATGAATACAGCTTCAAACATCACAACAAACTGGAAGAAATAAGCAGCCAGACTACTGAACCACGGTACACGAATGAAGATATCCGTCATACCCACCGCTAAGGTGACAGCGCCGCCGGTACGGCCATACAAATCTAAGCCAATTTCCTGACTCAGTTTTGGTAGGTTAACCACTTCCATGCCCAGTACACTCCAGGCTTCGGCTGAAGAGTTAATCGCGAAGTAGTCAGCAGGATGTAAAGATGTTGCAGCGATCAAGGCCATTACCCCGACCATACACTCGGCCAGCATCGCACCAAAACCAACGGGTAAAATGTCACTCCATTTATCGATTTGTTTTGGTGTAGTACCTGAACCAATAAAGGCGTGGAAACCAGAAATAGCGCCACAGGCAATGGTAATAGAGATAAATGGCCAAACTGGGCCAGCCAGAACAGGGCCACCGCCGTGGATAAACTGTGTTACTGCTGGGAATTGAATTTCAGGGTTAATAAATACAACGCCAACAATCAGTGCACCGAATACGCCGATTTTCATAAAGCTGGAGAGATAACCACGAGGGGTCAATAACATCCAGACAGGTAGAGCCGTAGCGAAGAAAGCATACATTGGAAGAATGATACTGACGGTATCTGCTTTCAGCATGAGCCATTCGCCAAGCCATGTATGTTCAATATAAGGGCCGACGAACACGCACACCATAATGGCGGCGATACCAACATAAGAAGCCCCTTTCATGCTGCCGGTCATGCGTTCCCATAAGCCAACACAAATCGCGATAGGGATCGTCATGAACACCGCGAAAGTACCCCAAGGGTTACGTTCCAGCGCATGTACTACAACCATTGATAACCCAGCCATAGTAATAGTAATGATAAATAGCATTGCCAGACCGGTACACCAGCCCGCGACTGGCCCGAGTTCTGATTTAGCCACTTCAGATAGAGATTTACCCTGATGTTTCATCGAAGCGAACAGCACAACGGTATCGTGAACGGCACCGCCGATAACACAACCAATCAATAACCACAGGAAGCCGGGTAAATAACCATACTGGGCCGCCAATACAGGACCAACTAAAGGGCCAGCTGCAGCAATGGCTGCAAAGTGGCTACCAAAGTTCACCCATTTTTTAGTTGGAACGTAATCTTTGCCATCTTCAAAGGTGTGGGAAGGTGTTACTTCACTGTCATCGACGCGCAGAACCTTACGAACAAAAAAGATACCGTATAAACGGTAGCAGATCACAAGGACACACGCGGAGGCGATAACAAAGGTAATCGCATGTTGCATGAGCATTCTCTCCAGGGAATTTGTCAGGCGTTAACATACGCCTGCTCCCCAAGAGAAATATCAGCGAACTGGTTAAGCGGTAGTTTGCATCATTAAGCGGTTAAAAAGAGCCACTTAGTGGCGCAGACTGCTGACAAACTTCGATAACTCGATCTTGCAAGGCGAAGGCAGGTAGAAGAGTAAAGCATCCGCGCCAGGGGCGGCGCGTCTCGAGCCCCCAGGGAAGGGTCTACGGCGTCTTTACGAACTGCTTGTTTTCACCGTTACGGGTACTTTGTCATTAACTTCAGCCACTTAGTGGTGGCTCAATACAGGAGGAATAAGAAGATCAATCTATTGGTAAACGATTACTCCAGGAAATATGACTGCAACTTTTCGCGCTCAATGCTGCCAAGACCAAATTCCTGCTGTAGCCATTGCTCGCGGCTCCCGTAACGCTCTTGAATACATCGCAGTGCGGTTTGAATAAACTCTTCTCGAGCCGACAACACAAATGCAAACTGCCCTAGCGCCTGAGAATTTAGTTTTAGTGCCAATTCCGCCAGCATGTGTTCACGGAAAGGTGCCAGTGTTGTTTCAGTCAACAGGTAATCTTCCAATACCGTCGATTCATCAGCACCTAAAGCAAACAACACCAAAGCCGAACCCACTCCAGTACGGTCTTTCCCGACTGCACAATGCTGTACCACGCCAGCAGCGGCATGCTCTGGTGAGGCACTATTTTGTAGCAAACTGACTAACTGTTTATAAGCTTGATTATTAAATGGCAGGCGACGGTACAGCTCTAACATGAAAGCTCTGGCATCAAATGTTGCTAACGTCTCGTTAGTCAGTTTTTCCAGATTAGCGTTAACTTCACTGCTGAGTGGGTTGGCTGGAATATTGTGATAACTGGCACCTTGCCACACAATATCGGGCTTAGCCTGAACTTCATCCGCATCGCGGTAATCAAGGATTTGAGCGACAGAGCCGCTGCTAAGAACAACACAATCTTTGGTGCTCAAACGGTCAAGTGATCCTGAACGAAACAATAACCCGCGCTTAATACGCCGGCCATCTGCAACGACGTTACCACCGAGATCACGGAAGTTAATACCACCATCCAGTGGCAATAGGGAAGGATGAGATAGAGCAGATGTCGTCATGTTTTCCTCTTATTTTACTGTCCATTATAAGAACTATGACATTAACAGATAATCAGCCGAAAAAAAGAACGGGCCAGTAAACTGACCCGTTCAGACTGCTGACAAACCTCGATAACTCTATCTTGCAAGGTGAAGGCAGGTAGAAGAGTAAAGCGTCCGCGCCAGGGACGGCGCGGCTCGAGCCCCCAGGGAGGGGTTTACGGCGTCTTTACGATCTGCCTGTTTTCACCGACACGGGCACTTTGTCATTAACCTCACGGGCCAGTAAACTGACCCGCTCATTTGGTATTCATTGATTCGCTTATTGCGGGTTTACCCATAAGCCGTTTGTATTACAGCAGGTGACGAGCCGCCTCAACGACGATTTTTACTGCGTGGCTTTCAGTCGTTTTCATGGTTTCTTCGTTCGGGATCTCTTGCTGGGTGCGGTTAACAATCACACCTGCGACCATACCGGCACGCAAGCCTTGGCTAGCACACATTGTCAGCAGAGTGGCAGATTCCATTTCATAATTCATCACGCCCATAGATTGCCATTCTTCCATAGAACCTTTAAAGCGGCGAACAACACGTCCAGAGTAAGTATCGTAACGTTCCTGCCCTGGATAGAAAGTATCTGAAGACGCGGTAACGCCAATATGAGTCGTCGCACCGACTGATTTAGCCGCGTTAACTAATGCCGTGGTGCAATCAAAATCAGCCACCGCCGGGAATTCCATTGGTGCAAAGTGCAAGCTGGCACCGTCTAAACGTACCGCTGCGGTGGTGACCAATACATCACCAACATTAATATGTGGCTGAATAGCACCTGTAGTACCAATACGTAGGAACGTCCGCACACCAAGTTGTGCCAACTCTTCAACCGCAATAGAAGTTGATGGGCCACCAATACCGGTTGAGCAGACAATCACAGCCTTGCCATCAAGTTCGGCACGCCACGAAGTAAATTCACGATGTGAAGCCAAATGCACTGGGTTATCCATCAATTTAGCGATTTTCTCAACACGCTGTGGATCACCCGGAACGATCGCCAGAGTCGCCCCTTGCAAATCATTTTTAGTCAGGCCCAAGTGAAAAACGTCGGATTTAGCCATGTGTGAGACTCCTCTTTCATGAGAGATGTTATGTCCGTCATAATTCAAGTTGCATATGCGTTGGCTATTATTAACCACAGTAATCAGTTACTTATGTAAAATCATCAGGATTAATGAGCCTCAAAGAGGCTCACCCTACGGGCTAGCATAAATGCTGTTCAAATCGGTTTTCACCGAGTTGTCGTTCACTTGCCGCCTTCCTGCAACTCGAATTATTTAGGGATATAGGGAGGTACAAAGGAATACTTTACTCAAAATCATCACATAATTTCGTGACGACAATCACTTTGACAAAAGAAATGATAAATACAAATACATTAAAAATGTGATTTAAATCACACATTAAGACTATCTAGCCTGAAATTTATACAAACACCACCCACCACAGTAATGATTTATATATGAATATCAATAGTAGGACTCATTGAGCAATGTTGGATGAATATCTTCTTATCAGCAACTGACTTATCTACCGTACTCATGCCGCAATAAAATACTTAATTACTGTAAACCTCATCTCATTAATCCCAAAGATTACCTATAGTTAAAGTCGTCAACAGTAAATACCAAGGGCGATGGATAGCTCAACCCAATAAGATTTTACCGAGTCATACTTTCCTCATTTCATAAGGAGACCACCATGAAAACTGATCAATCTATGACTCTCAGGCAGGCGACAAGCGGATTCACACCCGCAGTAGATCCTCTGGCCTCGACGATCCGCCATACCGATCAACAGGGTATTCACTGCACAGAAACTACCATCCCATCTCAAGGCGATGAGTTGCCAGCTTATATTGCCAGACCGGCCCAACACTCGGGGCCATATCCTGTGGTGATTGTTGTGCAGGAAATTTTTGGTGTGCATGAGCACATTCAAGATATCTGCCGCAGATTGGCAAAGCAGGGTTATCTGGCCATTGCTCCTGAGCTGTTTTTCCGCCAAGGTGATGCCAAAGAATATGATGATATCAATGCGTTAGTTAAAAATTTGGTTAGTAAGGTACCCGATCGACAGGTCATGGTGGATCTTGATCATACTGCCCACTGGGCATCGCGCCACGGTGGCGACACCAGCAAATTAGCCATTACTGGTTTTTGCTGGGGTGGGCGTATTGCATGGCTATATGCCGCCCATAATCCACAATTAAAAGCCGCAGTGGCCTGGTATGGCAAACTGGTAGGAGAAAAAACTTTACTGTTACCAAGATATCCGGTTGATGTTGCCGTCGATCTCTGCGCCCCAGTGCTGGGGCTGTATGGCGGTAAAGACGGTAGTATCACGCAAGAGCATATCGATACCATGCGTCAGGCATTGCGAGCAGCAAATGCTGATGCCGAAATCATTGTTTATCCAGATGCAGGGCATGCCTTTAACGCTGATTACCGCCCAAGCTACCACGAAGAATCGGCACTGGATGGCTGGCAGCGCATGCTTGATTGGTTTGTGCAGCACGGAGTCGCAGCTAATCCTATTAACGAAGATGATAAATAACAGCCATAAAAAAAGGGCGCAAAATATGCGCCCAAAGTTTCACAACACAGAGTAAACCGTTATTAATCAGACTTGTTCTTCACGCAGACGCTGTGCCGCCAGCACCATGTTTGCCAGAGCCTGGCGGGTTTCCGGCCAACCACGGGTTTTCAGGCCACAGTCTGGGTTAACCCACAGACGTTCCGCCGGGATACGCTGGGCCGCTTTACGCAGTAAAGCTTCAATCCATTCCACACTTGGCACATTCGGCGAGTGAATATCATAAACACCGGGACCAATTTCATTCGGATACGCGAAATCTTCAAATGATTCCAACAGTTCCATATCTGAGCGGGAGGTTTCGATGGTAATCACGTCAGCATCCAGCGCAGCAATGGAATCCATGATGTCATTGAATTCGCAATAACACATATGGGTGTGAATCTGAGTATCGTTTTGCGCAACCGCAGCATTCAATTTAAAAGCATCAACCGCCCACTGTAAATAAGCTTGCCAGTCAGCACGGCGCAGAGGCAGGCCTTCACGCAGCGCTGGTTCATCAATCTGGATGATACCGATACCGGCTTTTTCCAGATCTTCCACTTCATCACGCAGTGCCAACGCAATTTGCTTCGCGATGGTTTCGCGGCTGACATCTTCGCGTGGGAATGACCAACACAGAATAGTCACCGGCCCAGTCAACATGCCTTTTACCGGTTTATCGGTCAGTGATTGAGCATATTTCGCCCATTCAACGGTGATGGCTTCAGGGCGGCTGATATCACCAATAATCACTGGTGGCTTAACGCAACGTGAACCGTAGCTCTGTACCCAACCATTTTGTGTAAAGACAAAACCGTCCAGATGCTCGCCGAAATATTCCACCATGTCATTACGTTCAGCTTCACCATGAACCAACACATCCAGCCCCAAACGTTCCTGTTCAGCAATAGCTTGTTTGATGTGTTCGCTAATACCAGTGCGGTAGTTTTTACCATCCAGGCGGCCTTGCTTGAAGTCCAAACGCAAGCCACGGATCTCGGTCGTTTGTGGGAATGAGCCGATAGTCGTGGTCGGCCAGGCCGGCAAGTTAAAGCGCTTACGTTGGGCAGCTGCACGTGCTTCGTAAGGTTGTTGGCGTTCAATATCTTGCGCGGTGATCGCCGCCAAACGCTGTTCTACTTGTGGATTATGTACACGGCTGGAAGCACGACGAGCACGGATTGGTGCACTATAAGCCGCTAATTCAGCCAGTTTGGCTTCACTTGGTGCATTCAATGCTTGGGTCAACAGCGCCAGTTCGGCACATTTTTGCAGGGCGAAAGCAAACCAGCTCTTCACTTCGGCATCAAGACGCGTTTCTTCACTTAAATCAATTGGGCTATGCAATAAGGAACAAGAACTCCCCAGCCACAGCGGGCGGCTATTCACCAGCGGTTGCAAGCGCTCAAACCAGTGACTCAGATCGGCACGCCATACGTTACGACCATTGATAACGCCCAGTGATAGCAACCACTCTTGCGGCAATTTTGCATTCAGCTTAGCAATATCATCCTGACCGGCAACCACATCAACATGCAGGCCTTGTACTGGCAGAGCGCGGATGGTGTCGAGGTTATGACCGATACTGTCGAAATAGGTGGTCAGCAACAATTTAACCTGACCTTGCAGCGCCTGATAAGCCGGTTGGTAAGCATCCAGCCACTCTGGTGGCAACTCCAGCACCAATGCCGGTTCGTCAATTTGCACCCACTCGATGCCGCGTTTTGCCAATTCGCCCAACACTTGCTGGTAAACCGGCAGAATGTCTTTCAATAATGACAAGCGATCAAACTGCTCACCTTTCACTTTACCCAACCACAGATACGTTACCGGGCCAAGTAGTACCGGCTTGATTTTGTGACCTAATGCTAATGCTTCATCCACTTCATCCAACAGCTGAGTCCAGCCTAGTTTGAACTGCTGGCCTTGTTGGAACTCTGGCACCATGTAGTGATAATTGGTATTAAACCATTTGGTCATTTCTGCCGCAGCTGCCGGTGTACCGGTTGGTGCACGGCCACGGCCAATACGGAAGAGCGTATCCAAATCAATCGAACCATCGGCATTCTGATGGCGCTCTGGGACGTTACCCAACAGCAAACTGGTTGTCAGGACATGGTCATACCATGCGAAATCACCGACGGGCACTAAATCAACGCCAGCTTGCTGTTGCTGTTGCCAATGGCGGGCGCGCAATTCACGACCCACATTGAGCAATTCTTCTTGCGTGGAGTTGCCTGCCCAGTAACTTTCTTGTGCTTTTTTCAGTTCACGTTTCAGACCTACACGCGGAAAACCCAGTGTGTGATTTAAAATTGTCATCGTCTTATTTCCCATTTAGCCATCCAGATGTTTACACATCCATGATCAGCAGGTACTGTATTAATCACAAGCGCAATTTGCTCACTGTCACTGTGAAGGACTCTCATGATCGAACTGAAACACTTACGCACCCTGCAAGCTCTGCGTAATACCGGCTCACTGGCTGCAGCAGCAACACAACTTCATCAGACTCAATCGGCGTTGTCCCATCAATTCAGTGATCTGGAACAGCGCCTGGGTTTTCGTCTGTTTGTGCGTAAAAGCCAGCCGTTACGTTTCACAACGCAAGGTGAGATCCTGTTGCAGTTGGCGGAACAAGTGCTGCCGCAAATCAAGCAAGCGCTGCAAACCTGCAACGAACCACACCAAACTGCGCTGCGTATCGCCATCGAATGCCATAGCTGTATTCAATGGCTGACACCCGCGCTGGATAATTTCCACAAAAGCTGGCCGCAAGTAGCGATGGACTTCAAATCAGGCGTGACTTTCGATCCACAACCAGCCTTGCAGCAAGGGGAGTTGGATCTGGTGCTGACATCGGATATTTTGCCGCGCAGTGGGCTGCACTATTCGCCGATGTTCGATTTTGAGGTGCGTTTGGTATTGGCACCTGACCATCCATTAGCCAATAAAGCTCGCATCGAGCCGGAAGATTTGGCACAAGAAGTGTTGATGATTTACCCAGTGCAGCGCCAACGGTTGGATATCTGGCGGCATTTTCTGCAACCGGCGGGGATCAATCCCGCATTGAAAAATGTTGATAACACCTTACTGCTGATTCAAATGGTCTCAGCACGAATGGGGATCGCCGCCCTGCCACACTGGGTGGTAGAGAGCTTCGAACGTCAGGGACTGGTGGTGACTAAAACACTGGGAAATGGTTTGTGGAGCCGGTTATACGCTGCCGTCCGAGATGGAGAACAGCGCCAACCGGTCACTGAAGCTTTTATTCGTTCGGCCCGGCAACACGCTTGCGAGAGTCTGCCGTTTGTAAAGAATGCGGAGCGACCCAACGCCGGTGTACCCATAGCGAGGCCATTATCACCATTGCCCCAATGATAAAGCTGGGCCAATGGGGTTTTTCTTGCCAAATGGCCAGATTCACCAGTAACCCAGCCGGAACATGCACGTTATTCATGATACCCAGAGTGCCGGCATCAACTTGTGTCGCACCATAGTTCCACATGAAGTAGCCCAAGGCCGAAGCCCCGACACCCAGCCAAACCAGCACCCCCCACTGCAACGGCGTGGTGGGCAGTTTTTGTGGATTGCCGAAAGCAAACCAGGCAATGACAGCGACAATCAAAGCACCAACATAGAACCATGAAAAGGCCACATGCTGCGGGATAGGATGGACTTCCATCAACCGTTTGTAGCCCACCTGCCCGATGGCAAAACAGATGTTTGCCGCCTGAACCAGAACCAATCCCCACCAAAAATGTTCACTGAGATGGTCATAACGGATGATTGCCGCCCCAGCCACAGCCAACAAAGCGCTGAGGGCATAGCCCCACCGCAGCCGCTGACGGCGTAGCAAATCATAGATTAACGTGACATACAGCGGCGTCATCACGGTGAACAGCAGAAACTCCGGTACCGTCAAATAGAGATACGCGCGGAAGCTGAACAAGTACATGATACCCAGTTGGATTGCGCCCACCGTCATATACAGCACAATCACCCGCCAATTGATATTGCGCCAACGCAGGAAAGGCAGAAAGACCAGCGCCGCCAGCCCGACGCGCATTAGCACAGAGAACCAGCTGTCCACCTGACCGGCCAAATATTCGCCAATCAGGCTAAAAGAGAACGCCCACAAGATAGTGGTAATAATCAGTAACAACACAATAATTGGCTCTTTGAGGTGATAAAGCGCAATTGTAACGGATGTTGGACACTAATCATTAGCAAAGTAGGTTTACATTTGAGCAATAATAAACCAAACGAATGATATCCACTATCAGGAATACCATTAGTTGGAGAAAACTCATTTTCTGCTGTTAAGACATCCCGACACCAATAATGGTCAGAATCAGTGGGGTCGTCACCGCCGCGAGCACCGTGGACATCACTAAACTCGCGGCGGCGGGGCCGGTCAGCACATTAAATTGGCGCGACATCAGATAGACATTTACACCCGTTGCCATTGACCCGAGCAATACCACCACCTGTGTTTCTAGCGCGGGTAAATTCATTGCCCACGCCAGCGCCCATATCACCATCGGCTGCACTATCAGTTTCAGAAAGCAGATAGCACTGCTGATTTGCCAGCCCTCACTCACGCGGTATTCCGCCAACCCCATGCCCAGCACAATCAATGACAGCGGCGGAGCCACCTGCCCCAGCATAGTGACCGGTTGGTCGATAAATTGCGGCAATTGCAAACCGGTCAGGCTAAATAAAGTACCGGATATAATTCCGATAATCAGTGGATTAGTCAGTACACTGCGGGCGGTTTTCGCAAACCCAGCCAACGTTGGTGAGCCATTGCGCGCCCACTCCACCGAGATAGTGACTAATGTCCACAAGATCAATCCGTTAAACACCAATACCAACGCCACTGCGGGAATAGATTTTTCCCCCAGCATAATGGTGGCAATGGGTAGCCCCAGCATCACATTATTGGAAAAAATCCCCCCGAGGGCAAATACCGAGCCGGATACACCATCCAGATGAAATACCCGGCTGGCGATGATTCGCCCGATAACAAAGACCACCAGACAGCTGCCAAAAAAGGCAATCAACAAGCGGGCATCTACCGCCGGGCGCTCAGAGAAATCGCACATCATACGAAACAGCATGGCAGGTAACGCGAGGGAGAAGACAAAACGGGTCAAGCCATCGGTGATGGTAGATGGCCATTGACCAAATCGAACCAAACCGTAGCCCAGTGCGAGTAGAACAAACAGCGGTGAAGACAAAACAATCTGGTGCCAAAGCGAAATAACAAAGGCGGGCATGATTCACTTCCTGTCAAGCCGGGCCAGGTCAGCCCGTAAATGTAAGAATGGCCGACCGCTCTGTTTCCTGTTCTGTTTATATCAAAGTCATTGGAGTTACAGGTAGGCAGCAAACGAGCTAATCCCAATGAGCATACTCAAGTATGTGATTTGGGTTAGTGAGCACAGCTAACGCCCCTGTAGCTTCAAGGGCGAGGATATATCAAATCTATACGGTCAGTACAGACACAGTCAACGCCCCAATTTAACAATTCCTGCGCCCGCGCCGGTTGGTTGACGGTATAAACCATAATACGCAGCCCAGCGGCTTTGAGTAACGTCACCCGCTCGGCTGTCAGTTGTTTGTGGTTGATATGCAAAGAAACGCAATCCAACTCGCGAGTCATCGCCTGCCAATTATCATCCCATTTATCCAGCAATAAGCCGCGCGGCAACTCAGGTGCTGCCTGCTGCGCTGCCACTAATGCCTCATACGAAAAAGAGGATAATAACGGTGGAATCGCCTGACCTTGCCATAATAAGCGAGCAGCCAAAGCAATGGCCCGGCCGGTCGGGGTTTCAGTCCCGGTGGTCGGTTTAATTTCAATATTTGCCGCCATACCATACTGGGCACAACGGGCCGCCACCTCAGAGAGCAATGGCAGGCGTTCACCACGAAATGCAGTGCTATACCAATCACCGGCATCCAGCTGAATCAGCTTTTCCCAGGGCAATTCCCCGGCCACACCCCAGCCATTGCTGGTGCGATCCAGAGTGTCGTCATGCAGTAGAAATATCTGGCCGTCTTGCGATAACTTGGCATCAAACTCAATCATCTTGTGGCCGTGACGCGCGCCGACATCAATCGCCGCCAGAGTATTTTCTGGCGCTAATGAACCGCCACCGCGATGAGCAACAATAGTTGGATAAGGCCAGTTTTTACTCATGATTCCATCCGTAATCCGCTTTCTGAATCAAAAAAGTGCAGCGCCGCAGGTGGTAGATACAAATACAACACACTACCCGCCGTGGGCATTTCTTCATGGGATAAACGGGCAATAACACTCTGCCCACCCCACTGTCCATGCGCCAAATTATCCGCCCCCAACAATTCGAGCGTTAATAACGTCATAGGCACCCCCTGCGCTGAGGTTTTTTGCTGAGATACCCTTTGCTGAATATGCTCCGGACGGATACCCAGGGTCAAGCGCCGATCTGCCCATTGTGGTCGCGGCACTTCCAGCGGCAAAGTCATTCCATCCGCCAAAATAAAGGCTCGCCCATCCGGGCTGACGGTGCCGGCTAACAGGTTCATCGCCGGTGAGCCGATAAAGCTGGCAACAAATAGAGTCGCAGGTCGTTGATACACTTCACTTGGCGTGCCAATTTGCTCCGCCACGCCTTTGTTCATCACAATCACCCGCTGGGCCAATGTCATGGCTTCAACCTGATCATGAGTGACATACAAACTGGTGGTTTTTAACCGGCGATGTAACTGTTGCAGCTCAAGGCGCATCTGCACTCGTAACTTGGCATCGAGATTAGAAAGAGGCTCATCAAACAAGAAAACCGCCGGTTCACGCACAATGGCCCGCCCCATTGCCACCCGCTGCCGCTGGCCGCCAGATAGCTCGCGCGGTTTGCGTTTGAGCAGTGGTTCTAGTTCCAAAATACGAGCGGCTTCATCCACGCGTTGGCGAATCTGCTCTTTGCCAAAACCACGGATTTTCAAGCCATAAGCCATATTGTCAAACACGCTCATATGGGGATATAGCGCATAGTTCTGAAATACCATGGCGATGCCACGATCTTTGGGTTCCATATCCGTCACCCGCAGATTATCGATATAGATATCTCCGCTGGTGGTGCGTTCCAGCCCTGCGACCATACGCAGCAGTGTCGATTTACCGCAACCGGACGGGCCGACCATCACGATGAATTCACCATCAGTGACATCTAAATCAATCTGCTTTATCACTGGCGTCACGCCGTCATAAGATTTGGTTACTGCTTGAAGCTTTAAACATGCCATATCAGATTACTTCTCACTGTCTACCAGACCGCGTACAAACCAACGCTGCATCAGAAGGACCACCGCGACCGGTGGAATTAAAGTCAAAATCATTGCTGCCATCACCTGATTCCACTGGGTTGGAGCGCCTGAGCTGGAAATCATGCTTCTGATTCCCGCTACCGCCGTACCCATAGAAGCATCGCTGGTAATCAGGATTGGCCAGAGATATTGGTTCCAACCATAGATAAAAGTGATAACAAACAGCGCTGCCAAATTGGTTTTCGATAGCGGCAAAACGATATCCCAGAAAAAGCGCATAGCGCCCGCCCCATCAATGCGCGCCGCTTCCAATAGCTCATCTGGCAAGGTCATAAAGAACTGGCGGAATAAGAAAGTGGCAGTAGCGGATGCCATCAGCGGCAGAGTCAGACCGGTATAGCTATCTAGCATATTCAGGTTGGCAATCACCTGAATCGTCGGGAAAATTCGCACTTCAACCGGCAGCATTAGGGTGAGGAAAATTAGCCAGAAGAACAGGTTACGTAGCGGGAAGCGGAAATAGACGATGGCATAGGCAGACAGCATCGATACCGTGATTTTGCCGACGGTAATCGCAAATGCCATCACAAAGCTATTAAACAGCATCAAGCCAAAAGGTGCGCTATTATTGCCCACACCAGCATGCCAAATATGGCTGATGTTCTGCCATAAATGCGGGCCAGGAATCAGCGTCATTGGCACCTGGAACACTTGGGTGTCATCCAGAGATGCCGCGACAAAAGCCACATACAGCGGGAACAGAATCAACAGCACGCCGATAATCAGCATGACGTGGCAAAAGATATCCAGCCCACGGCGATTCTCAATCATTGGTAACGCACCTTACGCTCAACAAAGCGGAACTGGATAACCGTCAAACCAATCACCAGCAACATCAGCACAACTGACTGAGCCGCTGAACTGGATAAATCCAACCCGGCAAAACCTTCGCGGTAAATTTTATAAATCAGGGTGGTGGTCGCCTGCATCGGGCCACCGCCTGTTGCGGCATCAATTACCGGGAAAGTATCGAAGAAGGCATAGACCAGATTCACCACCAGTAGGAAGAAGCTCACCGGCGAAATCAACGGCAACACCAAATTGAAGAAGCGGCGCACTGGCCCGGCTCCGTCAATGGCTGCGGCTTCAACTAATGAACGCGGGATAGATTGCAGCGCAGCAAGGAAAAATAAGAAGTTATAACTGATTTGCTTCCACACCGACGCCAATACCACCAGAAACATCGCCTGCCCACTATTTTGGGCGTGATTCCAGTTGTAGCCGAGTGAGGCCAAAAAATGAGTGATCAACCCCAGACCGGGATTGAACAAAAAGATCCACAACACTGCCGCCACGGCAGGGGCTACGGCATAAGGTAAAATCATTAAAGTTTGATAAATACGGCTGCCGCGCAACACGTAATCCACCATCGCCGCCAGAAATAGCGACACCACCAAGCCGATCCCCGCCACCAGCGAGCTGAAAATCAGTGTGGTGTAAAATGAAGCTAAATAATATTCATCGTGAAACAGCGCAATAAAGTTACTCAGCCCAACAAATTCGCTGGAGAGGCCGAATGGGTCGAGCATTTGTACCGAATACCACAGCGCTTCACCGGCAGGCCACAGGAAGAAAACAGCAGTAATAGCCAGTTGCGGTAATACCAGCAGGTAAGGTAACCAACTACAGGAAAAACCGGGACGGGAAGATGACATAAAGTTAACCATTTATCGAACAGGGTGCTAGTTGCTACACAGAGTTATTGGCCTGATGAATATCGCCAGTTTGAGTGCTAAAGCTGCTCACCCAAACTGGCAAATAACCTTATTTGTTGGTTTGCTCGAAACGACGCAGCAACACATCACCTCGAGACACAGCGGTATCTAATGCTTGCTGTGGTGTTTTCTTGCCCGTCCAAACACCTTCCAGCTCTTCATCTACCACCGTGCGAATCTGTGGCATATTGCCCAGACGCAAGCCTTTGGTATATGGCAATGGCGGTTTGTTCAGCATTTGGCGAGTGGCGACATCAGCACCTGGATTCTTGTCATAGAAGCCCTGTTGCTTGGTCAGCTCATACGCAGCGGTGGTGATAGGCAAGTAGCCGGTTTTCTGATGCCATTCAGCAGCAATTTCCGACTGGGTCAGGAATTGTAGGAATTCAGCTACGCCCTTATAAGTATCTTTGTCTTTCCCATCCATCACCCACAGGCTGGCCCCACCAATAATGGCGTTTTGTGGGGCATCCTTGGCATCAGCATCGTAAGGCATCATGCCCACACCGTAATTAAATTTGGCGTAATGGCGAATATCCGCAAGTGATCCGGAAGAGGCAGTGGTAATAGCGCAATCACCGTTATAGAACTTGGCAGTCGATTCATCTTTACGACCAAAATAGGTGAAATCACCTTTCTTGTTCATATCAGACAGCAATTGAATATGTTTAACTTGCAAAGGCTTATTGAATTCCAATACCGCATCGGTGCCATCAAAACCATTATTACGGCTGGCAATTGGCTGACCATGCCAGGCACTGAAGTTTTCAATTTGAATCCACCCCTGCCAGCCGCTGGCATAACCACAACTTGATCCTGCGGCACGTAATTTAGCGGTATCTTCGGCCAATTCTTGCCAGGTTTTAGGCGGTTGATCTGGATTCAAACCCGCTTTTTTGAAGGCATCTTTGTTGTAATACAACACCGGCGTAGAGCTGTTAAATGGCTGAGATAATAAGTGGCCCGTTTTCGCATCAGTGTAATAACCCGCAACCGTCGGGACGAAAACGGATTCATCAAAATTAATATTGGCGTCTTTAAATACCTGGAATACCGGCTTAATCGCCTTACTCGCCATCATGGTGGCGGTGCCAACTTCATAAACCTGCAAAATAGCAGGCGCTTTCCCTGAACGGAAAGCAGCAATGCCCGCCGCCAGACTTTGTTCGTAGTTGCCTTTATAGACCGGCACAATTTTATAATCGCTATGCGACTGGTTAAAGCGATCAGCTAACGAGTTAACTTCTACGCCTAACTCCCCTTCCATCGAGTGCCAGAAAGGAATTTCAGTTACCGCCATCGCATTGGCACTGAATGCCAAAGTCAGCGCAACACAAATCGACGTTTTACGAATAGCATTGTTAAACATATCTGGCCCCTGAATAAATCCGTATGGCCCATCTCAATGAATTTTGCGGATGAGCGAAATAAATCAGTTTTTGTTCGGAAGCAAACATGACACCTTTTCATGACAGAAATATAACTTCCACATGACAGAAAAGTGACAAAACAATGAAAATAGCGGGTCAAATAGGTGTCAGACAGGTTAATCTTTTAAATAACTCTTATTAGTCAATAATGACTATTTATTTCCTTAAAAAACAAACTTATCATAAAAATAATCGCAAAGTTAATTTAACTTAAATATCAACCAATCATTAATAACATTCATTAAGTATAATCATAGATTATTTATCATATTGAATAATAAAATAATTGAAACCAAAAAAAATAGGACTAACTCTTGCTTGAAATAATGCCATTTAAAATGTTAGTGTTCTTTCCGGCTTACTGATGGTGTATTAACGTAACTATTTAACGCCCTCGTTATCATTGCTATATACACATATAAGCCACTCGTATTATTAACTCCTTATCCATTTATGGATAGGGATCTCATATAACACATAATGGACTATCGGATATTTACAATGAAAAAGACACTACTTTCAATTGTTACTATCGCTATATTGGCTAGCAGCAGTGCTAATGCTGCCCCTGTAGAAAAAGATATTGCGATTGAAGCAAAAATTGTTTCTGCAATAAAACTGACCAAGAATAGTGGCCGAGCGCTTGACGCCATCAAGATGACATACGACCCTGTGAAGAATGATGGTCACTTTACTCATACTGAACAGATTAAGTTCACTTCTCTAGGTGGGACTAAAATAAAAGTCTCTCTGAGAGAAGCATTCGCCATGCTGAATAGCAACAACAAGACATTTACTGATTACAAAGTAAATATAGAGGGTAAAGAATTGAAAAATGGCAGTGCTGCCGAAGTTTTTGACCTGACTAATACTGATTTTTCGGGGAGTTTAAACATCTCAGCTAAACAACCCATAGATGCTGTTGATGGAGAAATATATACCGGTGTCCTTAAACTCTCCATTGAAGCTGAAGCTTAAATTTAATTAAGTAAAACATTATAATTTCCTTATAGATAATACATGCAGTCAGGGGTGAACTCTTGGCTGCATGCTATTTTCAACTAAATACTCGTATTAAATTAATGTTACTAACACCATTAATATAAAGGTTTATTTATCGAAAAAGCATGCTGCCATATATATGCAGTAAGAAATAAAATAAAATGGAATGGAATCCTATGAAAACCCCGTCAATAATTGACAAGGCTGTTTTAGTTGCTCTATTACTCACTTCATTTAACTCAGTTGGTTCCGAAGATATTACTATTGAGCACTTAGTTCCGGCGGGTTTTTCTGCTGCCGAGGAACATAATACACTGCAATTACTAGGTATATTAAACGGGAAGACCCTGCCCAGCCCGCTGTTCTTCTCAGAAGAAAAACAACAATTAAGCTTTGATCAACAACAATATCGTGATAATCATATTGATGAATCATCCATTACTTTATTAGCGAGTATCTTACCGCAAATACCTTATTTACAGTGCCAAAATGGCTGCGACTATATCTTATCGAACCATCGAATTACCGTAGATAAAGTTAATCATGTGGTCACAATGACTAATAACAATAACCGTTATCTCATGCCGGTCACCACTTGGGGATTAGTACATAACCAATCTTTTGATCTGCGGTTGGCTACAGAACAGTATCGGGCTGTTTCTGCTCGTGGGCAAGGCTACCTTGGGCTACCCTATCAATCTTTTGCCTTTGCCCATTGGTTTTATAATGCTGCGCGGATAAAGAACAATAACTCATACGCCCATCAATCAGGATACCAGCAACAGACCCAAATAGGCGTTGGCAGTTGGTATCTGCAAAAGAATTTTCAGGCGCACTATTTGCGCGCTGGCCGGCAAAACAATCTGGATAATAGCGCAGGCAGTATTCATACCCTGGTCAATCCGGCCTTAGACCAATTCGTAACACTAGGCAGTCAGAGCTATTTAGCCATTGATAAACCCTCGGCAGGGAGCTTGGTGCTGTACGCCACCAGTGATGGCGATTTTGAAATTTACCGTGATAACCAACTCATCCGCCGTATTCCAGCCCAACTAGGCCGTAACGAAATTGATTACAGCCAACTCCCCGGCGGCTATTACACCGTTGAGATTCGTTTAGTGGATCGCACCGGAAAAGTCATTAATCAGGAAAGCCAAACTATCAGCAATATAGGTACTCAGACTAATAATGGCTGGTTCCTGACCTTGGGCAAAGGTGCAGTGCGTAGTAATAACGCCCCTCATCTGATGCAATTTGGCCGCAGCATGAACCTGAAAAGCCTGCAAACCAATATCACACTACTTAAAGACACCGCCAGCCACTGGACCGCCGAAGGGAATGCCTCACACCCACTGGGCATTTATGATCTGAATATTACCCCCACTTTGGGGCTGATGTCGGGTGAAAAACGCAGTGGGGGATATTTGCGTTTAACCGGTGGGAATTCTGGTCTGGGATATGCCTCGCTTGCCCGCTACCAAACGCCTGATGTGTCGATATACGCACCTAATGCTGGTAGTACCTCAGCTTCTTATAGCCGCCGTTTTGGGCCAACTCAGCTTAGTTATCAATTTAATCAATATAAAAATAATCGCCAACACCGCATTCAAAGTCGTTGGGACTGGCGGCGACCGCAATATGGCATGGCTCTGTCGCTCGGAGTACAAAAAGGTGGGCAATGGAACAGCCAAAATAATTACGGCGTATTTCTTAATACCACTCTGTCTTTCCTCAAAAACAGCGCCAGCATCAACAGTGCTTATGCCCGACAACAGCTAACGACCAGTGCCAGCTATCAAAAAGAGTTTAGTGATAACTACGGCACCAGCACTTTCGGTATTGATGGCAGCACCAGCGGGAAAAGCAATAGTGTCGGCAGCTTTGCTCATCGCAGTGGCAGCCGCGGTGATGTATCGGCACGAGCAGGGGTAGACAACAAGATAGCCAATGGCGGTATCAGCTATAACGGCATGTTGGCTATCAGCCCACAAGGGATTGCATTAGGTCGCAGCAGCTACAGTGGAACTGCATTACTGATAGAAACACCGGATCTGGCAGGCACTCCCTATAGCTTCACTGCAGAAGGTCAACCGATCAGTGGCAGCGGTGTCTATGCCATTCCCATTCCACGCTATCAGGATCGTTTCTTTGTTCGCACCCACAGTAACCACAGTGATGTGGAGATGAATATTCAATTGCCAGTCAATATTACGCGCGCTCATCCGGGACAGGTGTTTTCAAGTCAGGCCAATATCACCTTAAATCTGCTTTACCACGGTTTTCTCAAAGGCCCCCAGGGGCAACCGGTTAGTGGAGTGATTGATGAGACTGGCGACACGGTTCATCCTAATGGCCTGTTCTCTATTCAATCTGACGTGATACTAAAAAACATCACGGTTCAAAGCACTTCGGCCCGCTACCGCTGCGATATGCGCCAGCAACGCGATCACATTTATCTTTGCCACTTGAATTAATTTCGACAGGAATGGTTATGAAATACGTTTACTTATTATCCACAATTGCTTTATTGGCAGCCCCTATTGCCACAACTTATGCTCAGTTAGTGGCAATCCCGGCCCGCACCACGGTAGAAGCTTTGGATCAACATCGCACTGTGCAGGTTTATAACAGCGGTGATAAACCACTTTATCTGGATATTACATTACAGCGCGTTGATAACCCTGGAATCAACCCAGAACAAAAGACATTGATCAGTGATATCACTCAACCTGAAATGATTTTTAATCCCAACCGCATTACCTTAGGGCCGAAGCAAAAACGCGACATTAAGCTATTGCCTTTGAAGGCACCCGCTCAAGAAACACTTTATCGCCTATATATCAACCCGATAGTCGATATCAAAGCGATTGGGAACAGTGAAGATAAAAGCAAAATACACGCCCCGATGACAGTCAGTATTGGTTACGGCGTGTTAGTTCATCATCTGCCGCCTCACGCAGAACAAATTCGTCATTGGCAGCATCAATGCCTGTCTGGGGGAAACCTCATGCTGACCTCCACTGGCACCATCCATAGCAAATTTAAGCAATTAAAATCAGCTGATAACTCCGCGCTGACCGACAGTCTTAATCTGTATCCCGGCACACCTGTCACCTTATCAGCCCAACAACTTATGGGTGAGGTAGATAATGAAACCTTTTCTATTCGTTGTGGCTAGTTTCCTGCCTGTTGGTACTTTTGCCGCAATAGATATCCAGCCACATGTGCTGGAAGTGCAGCAGAAAAGTGCAGTGGTTACAGTCACCAATCATGGTACTGAAACTGAATACATCACAGTGCAACTGTATCAGCTTAATAACCCTGGTGAATTACCTGAGCAGGAGTCACTGACCCCAGTCAGCGAACAAGTACAACCCGCACTGTTTGCTGCCCCGGCCAAAATGACTTTGGGGCCGCAACAGAGTGGGAAGATATTGCTTAACGCACTGAGTTCGCCGGATAAAGAGCAAGTTTATCGATTAGCGGTTACACCGGTGAATAACCGCAGTGTCAGCGGGAATGGTGCCGTATTGGGAGTGCAACTCAGCTATATGGGTTTGATCAGGCACTTGCCTGCCTCACAGCAACACCAATGGACACACCACTGTATTAACGGATCAGTGAAATTACACAATACCGGCAATACTCGCTTGCAATGGTATCAATTAGAAGCTCAGGGCCGAGTTATTGATGATTTTAATCTTTATCCCGGTAAGCAACGGCAACTGGCTGTCCGCGATGTAAGGGGAATGGTCGAGAGTGAGACTTTCAACTTGCGCTGCCCTGCTGGCAAAAAATAAGGAACGCTATGAATACACTAAAAATTGCACTGATATTACTGTTACTCCCCTTACAGGCCAGAGCAGATACCATTCCTCTGGGGGATATTGACGTTACGCTAGAAGTGACTGCGCAACCCAGAATCGAGATCGAAAAGCCACAAGGCGGCTGGTACCACAGCATCACACTAACAAGTACCCCAGAGAATCCTTCGCTTTATCAGGCCGAAGTGCCAATAACAGTAAAACTGCGCAGGCTGGAAGGATATCGTATTTCGGTGAAAAAACCGCTGGTACTCACCCGCCGCTCAGGGGGTGTCTACTCTCCAGTTAAGGAGTTCTCCCCTGCTAATATAAGCTGGGGTACGGATCATGCCAGCCTAAAGTTACTGTCTGATAATCCACAGACTTTTACCGTAGCAAAAAGCACATCGAGTCAGAGCACTACAGATTATCTATTGCAGATCTCCGCACAAGCCCCCAGTGGGCTGGATATAACCGGTAAATATTATGGTCAGCTAACATTATTGTTTGAAACAAATAGCTGAGATAATTAGTTGAAAAAAACAGTTGAGATAAATATCTGATGAGTCATGGAGAGACTATCAAATGAATATTAAAAGCAAAAAGTTACTATTAATTCTCATGTTGTTCATAATGCAACCCATAGCGATGGCCAATCCCTCTTTTTATCCCTATATCAAAAACTATTCTAATTGCTCAGTGACAGTATTAGAAGACAGTAGCATAGCGGTTTCTTTTCGTGCCCATTTGGTTAACGATCTATTTTCTGATGTAAACCCACATATTGAACAGTGGAAGCAGTTAATTAAAATTCCCGATGATGAATCCATTAAATTAATCCCACACCACGCCATACTTTCACTTTATTTTTATAACTATAATGGTGAAGAAAATCATAGTATTAACATTAGGAATATTAGTAATATTTTTCTCGATGGCGCTAATTCTAGCCATGCGAGTAATAACATTAAAGAGATAAAGTTTGATAGCAGTCCAGGTACATTTAGTCATACACACTATGATGTGTCATTCACGATTGCTGCTAATACACTTAAAAATATCAGAATCGGGGCAACAGTAGGTGGTGTGCTCAATAGAGGAGAACAACAATACTCTTTGCTTTCATCTAAAGGTCTCTCTTTTGGTTCAACAGGAAAACAATGCGAAATTTTTGATCCTCAGGCAGGAGTAGCACCAGAAGCCGTCAAAATAGATCCTAAATTTCGTTTATCCTCTGCAAGATGGCAATTAAAGCCTCTCGACTTAGACTTATTACTCGATAACACAGCTAATGGTGCTGGTTTAGATGCCTCATTAGAGAATGCAGAAAACAATCGTTTTTGTATTCATTATCAATCGATGGGGGTAAGACCTGTTTTACATAGAATTCAAGCTAACAACCTGAATGGATTATCTGCGGATCGTAATCATTTCCAATTAAAAGATAAAGATAAGATCATTAATTACCAGGTAATATTAATGACTGAAGGAATTAATTATGCTTTTTTCTTACCAGAAGATAATTATATTAATTACTTAAAAAAAGATGCAGAAAAAATGTGCTGGACACCAAAAATAAAGCTTTTCAGCACCAATACCACTGATAAAGGCAGTTATAGTGATACGCTAAATTTTACTATCACACCTTTAGCATAAAGAAATTAATAAGGCCCAGAGTTGGGCCTTAGAAAATAATAAGTTGAAAGAGTTGAATACCTAACCACCTAAATAAGCCGATCGCACGGCTTCATTTGCCAGTAATGCAGCTCCCGTATCCTCCAGTACAATACGGCCATTTTCCAGCACATAACCTCGGTCGGCCAACTTCAGTGCCTGATTCGCGTTCTGCTCAACCAGGAAGATGGTCATCCCCTCTTCCCTTAATTGTTGAATAGTATCAAATATTTGCAGAATAATAATCGGAGCCAATCCGAGAGACGGTTCATCCAACAGCAAAAGTTTAGGTTGGCTCATTAAAGCACGCCCAATCGCCAACATTTGCTGTTCACCACCAGACATAGTGCCAGCGCGCTGGGCCCGGCGTTCAAACAGCCGTGGGAATAAATCGTAAACCCGCTCGATACGTTGCTGATATTGCTGGCGATCGGCAAAAAATCCGCCCATCGCCAGGTTCTCTTCCACCGTCATGCGGGAAAATACCCTGCGCCCTTCCGGCACAATGGCAATTGCCTCGCGCATGATGCGTGCCGTCTGCCAGCTGGTAATATCCTGCTCGCCGAAAATAATACTACCTTCGGTGGCTCGCGGTTCGCCACACAATGTGCCCAACAGAGTTGTTTTACCCGCACCATTAGCACCAATCAATGTGACAATTTCACCTTGTTGGATGTGCAAACTAACCTGATGCAATGCCTGAATTTTGCCGTAATGGGCTGAAACTTGATTAAATGACAACATGTTAGGTTAATGCCTCGCCCGTTTTTTATTGGCCTGATAATAAGTTATTCACCCAAATAGGCTCGGATCACATCTGGATTATTACGAATTTCTATTGGTGAGCCTTGTGCCAACGGCGTTCCCTGATTCACCACATAAATACGATCAGAAATCCCCATCACCAGCTTCATATCATGCTCAATTAACAAGACCGAGACTTGGTGTTGGTCGCGCAATTCCATAATCAACTGATTCAGTTCATCAGTTTCTTTCGGGTTCAGGCCAGCAGCCGGTTCATCCAGCATCAATAGCTCAGGGCGAGTCACCATACAGCGAGCAATTTCCAAACGCCGTTGCTGACCGTAAGCCAGATTCCCCGCCTGACGGTTGGCCAGTTCCAATAATCCGACCCGCTCTAGCCAGGTTGCCGCTCGTTCCAATGCATCAGCCTCTGCCCGCCGAAAGCCCGGCGTTTTCAGCAAACCGGCAAACACACCACTTTTAAGATGCTGATGCTGTGCCACCAGTAGGTTCTCTACCACCGTCATCTCGCGGAACAAACGCACATGCTGGAAAGTACGAATCACCCCCATACGCGCAATAACTTGCCCAGGAAGCCCTTCGATATGGCGATCACGTAATTTAATTGTGCCGCCCGTCGGGCGATAGAAACCGGTCAGGCAGTTAAAGATTGTGGTTTTACCCGCGCCATTGGGGCCAATCAGCGAGACAATCTCCCCTTGATTGAGATTCAGGCCGACATTATTCACCGCCAATAACCCACCAAAGCGCATCGACAGCCCTTCGACCGCTAACAAAGGTTGCGTACTCATGCTTGTTCCCCCTGTTTAGCTTTGATATCAGCAACTTTCAGCTTCAACTGCGGCCTTTTCATCGGTAATAAGCCCTGTGGACGCCAAATCATCATCAATACCATCAATGCACCCAATAGCAACATACTGTACGCATTGAGATCACGCATTAATTCGCGTGACACCACCAGCAATACCGCCGCTAAGATAACAGCGAACTGCGACCCCATCCCACCTAATACCACAATCGCTAATACAAACGCCGATTCCACGAAAGTGAAGGACTCTGGGCTGACAAAACCTTGTCGAGCTGCAAACAATGTGCCGGCAAAGCCAGCAAAAGCAGCACTGATGGTAAACGCAGTCAATTTGATTTTAGTTGGGCTTAAACCCAAGGAGCGACAGGCGATTTCATCTTCGCGCAGTGCTTCCCAAGCCCGTCCCAGCGGCATACGCAGCAATCGGTTAATCACAAACAGGGTCAGGATCACCAGCAGCAGTGCCACCATATACAGGAAGATGATGCGGTCACTTGGATCATAAGTCAGGCCAAAGAAATTATGGAAAGTGTCCCAGCCCCCGTCTTTTGCGGTGCGGCTGAATTCCAAACCAAACAGTGTCGGTTTAGGAATTTGGCTAATCCCATTCGGCCCGCCGGTAATCTCCGTATTGTTGAGCAGCAAAATACGCACAATCTCACCGAAACCGAGTGTCACAATGGCTAAATAGTCCCCGCGCAGACGTAAAACCGGGAAGCCCAACAGGAAGCCCGACAGTGCTGCGACAATCCCCGCCAGAGGTAAACTCTCCCAGAAACCCAGACCGTAATAGTGATTTAGCAGCGCATAGGTATAAGCGCCAATAGCATAAAAACCACCGTAACCCAGTACCAACAGGCCTGATAGCCCAACCACGACGTTTAATCCCAAGCCCAACATGACGTAAATCAGTGTCAGAGTCGCGATATCCACGGAACCTCGGGAGACCAAGAATGGCCAGGCTATTGCGGCGATAATAATCGCAGCTGCTAATAACTTCTGGCGCGGGGTAGTGCCGTCAAAGCTGGGCAAAACCCATGCCGGGCCAGAGACTTTTTTAATCCCTTGCTGGATGAGTGGGCGCACCAATTGGAAGAAAAACACCACAATACACGCCGCGCCAATCCACAACCAGCGCACTTCTGAGGCTCCTTGTACAATGAGTTTGGTGCCGTCTAATTGCAACTGCAATCCCATCACAAACGAGGCGAGGACGAGCAAAACAAAACTGGAAATAATGGCGTTAAGGAAATTGAGTTGTTTCATACTTTTTCAACCTCCGGACGGCCTAAAATCCCGGTAGGCATCACTAATAGCACAACAATCAACAGTGCGAATGAAACTGCATCTTTGTATTCTGTGCTGAGATAAGCAGAAGTTAATGCTTCCGCGATCCCCAGAATCAAGCCACCGATCATCGCGCCCGGAATGCTGCCGATACCACCAAGTACAGCGGCGGTGAACGCTTTCATGCCGGCCATAAAGCCAATGTATGGGTTAATGACACCATAAAACTGCCCCAACAAGACCCCAGCGACAGCGGCCATCAGCGCACCGATTACGAAAGTCAGCGAGATAACACGGTCAGTATTAATGCCCAGCAAACTGGCCATTTTTAAATCTTCAGCACAGGCACGGCAAGCGCGCCCCATACGGGAATAACGGATAAAGAGTGTCAGCGCCAACATTGCCAGGAAGGTCACTATCCAAATGGTCAACTGCATGGTGCTAATGGTTGCGGCAAAGCCATTCGTTTCTGCTAGTGTCCACTGGCCGGTCACCAAACTTGGTAACGCCAGATCCCGCGAACCTTGGTTAAGGCTAACGTAGTTTTGCAGAAAGATAGACATCCCGATCGCCGAGATCAGCGCGATCAAGCGTTTAGAGCTGCGAACCGGTTTATACGCAACTCGCTCAATACTCCAACCATAAGTACTGGCAATGACAATTGAGACGAGAAAAGCAGAGCCTATCAATAACCAACTGGCATCAATCCCCACCATCATCAATGCGGCGATCACGATAAAGGAGACATAGCTGCTGATCATATACACTTCGCCGTGAGCGAAGTTGATCATGCCGATAATGCCGTACACCATGGTGTAACCGATGGCGATCAGCGCATAAGTGCTGCCCAACGTCACTCCGTTGAACATCTGTTGCAGGAAATAAAGAAACTGCTCTGACATACCCTAACCCTTTGATTCACTTGCCTGGCTGCCCTAGCCAACTACACCTAATCTACTGTGTGCAGTAAGGAAAAATCCCCCCGGAACGTGGGGGGATGCAGTTGGTAAAAGGGGCCGAATTGCTGCAACAACAACCCTATAACTTATTGATTCTAATATTATTTGACTGCGGTTGATGACCCATCCGCATGCCATTCAAAAATACCGAATTCAAACCCTTTCAGATCGCCTTTTTCATCCCAGCTCAATGGCCCCATCACTGTTTCCACCGGCTTACCAGTTTTCAGATCTTTGACCAAATCAGCAGGTTCCTGACTGCCACTACGTTCCATCGCGGTGGTCAGCGATTGCAGTGCGGCATAGGTTGTCCAAACGAACGGGCCAGTTGGGTCCAGTTTCTTCGCTTTCAGCGCATCAACGATAGGTTGGTTAGCAGGAACCTGATCATAACGTTTTGGCAAAGTCACCAGCATGCCTTCAGAAGCATCACCAGCGATATTAGACAGTGAGGAGTTACCAACGCCCTCTGGGCCCATAAAGCGTGCTGTCAAGCCAGCCTGCTTAGCCTGACGTAGGATTTGCCCCATCTCTGGGTAGTAACCGCCGAAATAAACAAAATCGACGTTCTCTTTCTTGAGACGAGCCACCAAGGTAGAGAAATCTTTATCACCTGCGGTTACACCTTCAAACAACACAGGTTCTGTGCCTTGTTTTTTCAAACTATCACGCACCGAGCGCGCCAAACCTTCACCGTATTGCTGCTTATCATGTACCACAGCAATGCGTTTTGGTTTGATGGTTTCAAGAATATATTTAGCCGCAGTTGGGCCTTGATCCGAGTCCAGACCAGTGGTTCGCATAATCATTTTGTAACCACGAGTGGTTAGATCAGCATTGGTCGCAGCAGGGGTGATCATAATCACGCCTTCATCTTCATAAATATCTGAAGCAGGCTGAGTTGAAGAGGAGCACAGGTGGCCGATAACGTAACGAATACCATCGTTAATTACTTTGTTAGCAACAGCTACGGCTTGTTTCGGGTCGCAGGCATCATCGTATTCCACGCCGACCAGTTTATCGCCTTTAATTCCGCCTTTGGCATTGATATCAGCAATAGCCTGACGTGCACCGGTAAATTCCATGTCACCATATTGGGCAACCGGGCCGGACATCGCGCCAACAATGGCAACTTTAATGTCTTTCGCCAGCACAGAATGGCTCATCGCCATTGCTATACACCCCGCCAGCAACACTTTACCTTTTGTTAATTTCATCCGCGAATTCCCCATCTGTCGTTGTGAACGTGCTTGTTGTGTTGGTCTTAACGTTTTATAGCGCCGTAACGTTTTATTCATAAGTAATAATGATTTAGTCTCAAAAGTGATGCTTTTTTCTAATAAGACTTTATTTTTCATGCCATTAAACAGGATTTTTATGCTGCAAATCAACTGAGACAAGCAGAAACAAGCGGTGTAAACAGCATAAAATTAGGATTAAATTGAATGGGTTTTGCGCAAATGCTAGTGAGTTGTGCTGGTTATGTGATCGTTTACTCTGTTAAAACTCGGAAAATGCAGTAACGAAAAAACATTTTCCCCCATGAACGTACAGAAAAACTTACACAACGCTCTGACCTGTGATCTAGTACAATAAACCACAGCCCTATAACCCTTGCTTCTTTGTGGTCTATTGACGATGAAACTGACTATTGAACGTTTAACAAACCTTACTCATCAGGATCTTATCGATTTAGCTAAAATTTGGCCCGAACAGCAACAAACCACTTGGCTGCAATGGATTAATGACGGCAAACCACTCTTTGCAGCGCGATTCAATGAGCGTTTACTCGGCGCAGTGAAAGTCATGGTGGATGGCCAACAGGCCGAGCTTGAGGATTTATATGTCAGGGAAGTGACGCGCCGGCGTGGGGTAGGGCTTTATCTTATTGAAGAAACGTTGCGGCAGTTACCCACCATTCAACAGTGGTATCTGAGTGATAAGCAAGTGGTAGCCGCAAACTACGAAGCAATGGGTAGCTTTATGCTGGCCTGTGGTTTTAGCCGCAATAAACAAGGCTGGCAACGGTAGGTTTTGGTAGGCTTTTTGGCAGTAAACATCAAAAAAGCAAAAGGGCGATATGAGTATCGCCCTTTCTTCGGATCACACAGCGTTATCTCGCTGTATTAGGCTTCAATCGCCATACGTAATTTTTTCATCGCATTCTTTTCAAGCTGACGAACACGCTCAGCAGATACGCCGTACTGATCAGCCAGCTCCTGCAGCGTTGACTTGTTGTCATCGTCCAGCCAACGAGCACGGATAATATGCTGACTCCGCTCGTCCAGCCCTTCCAAGGCATATGTCAATTTGTCTGCCGCATGGTTATCCCAGTTATCCTCTTCGATGCCATCGGCAAAGTCTGAGGTTTTATCCTGCAAATACAGGACAGGAGCCATAGATTGACCATCACGTACTTCATCATCTGGAGTTGGATCAAAAGTCATGTCTTGCGCAGACATGCGTGACTCCATCTCGCGAACATCTTTACTGGTCACACCCAGTTCTTTGGCAACCAGCTCGACTTCATCCTGATTGAACCAGCCCAGACGCTGCTTAGTTTTCCGCAGGTTAAAGAACAATTTACGCTGAGCTTTAGTGGTCGCAACTTTAACAATCCGCCAGTTACGCAGAACATATTCATGAATTTCTGCTTTGATCCAGTGTACCGCGAAGGACACCAGACGCACCCCAACTTCAGGGTTAAAACGGCGAACTGCTTTCATCAAGCCAATATTACCTTCCTGAATAAGGTCAGCCTGTGGCAAACCATAACCGGAATAGTTACGGGCAACATGAGCAACAAAGCGCAGGTGAGACAGGATTAGCTGTTTAGCCGCCTCCAGATCGCCCTGGTAATGCAGCCGTTCAGCCAGTTCCCGCTCTTCCTCTGCTGTCAGCATTGGATAGGCATTGGCAGCCCGAATATAGGCTTCCAGACTACCTTGGGGTACTAAGGCTAAAGTTTGCATTTCTTTGGTCATTCGAAACCCTCTCATTGCATGTTTATACCCGTCATATTTCAAACCGCAGGTTTGTTGGCTGCTTGCGTTCACCCGAATCACTTACTGATGTAAATTCATCGTGATTTTCTTACTTGCCGCCTTCCTGCTACTTGAAGTCTATTGGGCATATTAAATAGTGCAGATTTCTCTCAACGCCGATATTTTAGCATCTGCTTAAGCAGATTCAAGCGCTGGGCACCTTATCATTTCACTGTGTTGTTCGACCGATTATTGCCATAAAAGTTCAAACTGGATCACATTTTCTACCGCTGATCTTAGCAGATCACCTGTTGTGCGTTTCAGGCAGATTCAATGGGATTAAGCGGCCCACAATACCTCTTTCCCTGCCTCAAATGAACACCGCAGGGAAAGAGTATAACAAACATTTTTTACTGCGGTGTAAATCGGCGTAAATGTTGAACCGTTGCCAGCCAGGCGGCGATCCAGCCGATCATCGCCGAGATTAATACCAACAACAGGCATTCATCCCAGCTCAAACCATGTAGGGTAAAGCTGGTGCCAAACACCGTTGCTACCTGCGTCACAACGGAGCCTAGCTTCCATACCAGCGCTTCTGAGAGAATCAGTGATAACACCGCACCACCAAAGCCCAGCATCGCGCCACCATTCAGGAATGGCCGCAGAATAAACCCATCGGTTGCACCGATCAGCTTCATGACATTGATTGTATCACGGCGGCTAAAGATACTCAGACGTACACTGTTACCAATAACCAGGAATACGGCAACCACCATCAATACACCAATCATGGCCGCAACTTGTCCAACCAAGCCGGTTAATGCCGCTAAACGAGCAAACCAGCTGTCATCCATACGAACTTCCGCTACCCCTTCAACCTTACTCACCCGGTCGCGCAGAGTATCGAGGGTACCAGAGCTTTGGAAATCCAGCTTAGGCGTGATGATGGCCACGGCGGGCAACGGGTTTTCTTCCAACATATCCAGAGCACCGCCAAAACCAGACCAGTTGCGGAACTCACCCATCGCTTCTTCCCGCGACAGATAATTAACTTTCTCCACTCCGGCTTCTGTTTTCAGCGTAGTCACGACATTTTCAGCCGCGTTATCATCCAGCGCTTTATCCAGATAGACCGTCAATTGCGGGGTTGGATACCATTGATCCGCCGCCTGACTGACGTTTTTCCACACGATATAACACACGCTTGGCAAGGTCAGTGAGATGGCAATCACCATCACGGTTAACAATGTCGCCAATGGTTGGCGCATCATATCGGCAATAGCATTGACCCACGAATAGCGCCACTGCTCGCGCCAGCCGCCTTTCAGTGCCTTGGTTTTTGCTTTCTGCGCAGCACTATTATTCGCCATGATGCGCTCCTGACATCCGCCCCTGACTTAATGTCAGAATCGGGTAGCGACGCCGGGCAATTAACGACGTGTCGTGGGTTGCCATTAATACAGTAACGCCCACACGGTTAAATTCTTCAAACAAACGCAAAATACCTTCTGATAATGCATCATCCAGGTTACCAGTCGGTTCATCTGCCAGTAATACCGCCGGCTTGTTTACCACCGCGCGAGCAATACCGACACGCTGTTGCTCACCACCAGAAAGCTGAATTGGGAAATTCTTTGCTTTATCCAATAACCCGACTTTATCCAGCGCAGCTGACACCCTGCGGCGAATATCTTCGGTACTGGCACCAGCAATAATCAATGGCATAGCGACATTGTCATATACCGTTCTGTCCAACAGCAAATGGTGATCTTGGAAGATCATCCCGATCTGGCGGCGCAAAAAAGGCACTTCGCGGTTTTTCAGGCGGCTGATGTCATGACCACCAAACCAGATATGGCCGGCACTGGGGCGCTCAATGCCACAAATCAGTTTCAGCAGAGTACTTTTCCCTGCACCGGAATGGCCGGTCAAAAACGCCATTTCCGCCGGACGCAGATGAAAATCTACCCCTTGCAGCGCCTGTCGTCCGCCCAGATAAGCTTTACTGACCTGTTCAAAGCGAATCATCCGTATTAATCCTCTCGGGCAAAAAGAGCCTCAATAAAATCGTCAGCCTTAAATGGCCGTAAATCCTCTATACCTTCCCCAACACCGATATAACGGATTGGGATACCGAACTGATCTGCGATGGCAAAAATCACCCCGCCCTTAGCGGTACCATCAAGTTTAGTCAGAGTGATTCCGGTCAGACCTACTGCTTCATTAAACAGTTTTGCCTGACTAACCGCATTTTGTCCGGTACTGGCATCCAACGTCAGCATAACCTCATGAGGGGCATCGCCGTCCAGCTTTTTCATCACTCGGACAATCTTCTTCAGCTCTTCCATCAAATGGGCTTTATTTTGCAAACGCCCGGCAGTATCAGCCAACAACACGTCGATACCACGCGCTTTAGCAGCCTGAATAGCATCGAAAATAACTGACGCTGAGTCTGCACCAGTATGCTGTGCGACGACAGCAATCTTGTTGCGATCACCCCAGACTTGTAGCTGCTCTACTGCCGCTGCACGGAAAGTATCACCCGCAGCCAGCATGACGGATTTCCCTTCAGCTTGGAATTGGCGTGCCAACTTACCGATGGTGGTTGTTTTACCCACCCCATTGACGCCAACCATTAAGATGACAAACGGATTTTTACCACTGACATCCAATGGCTTATCTACTTTGGACAAAATTTCAGACATTTCCTCTTTGAGCTTGCCATACAGAGCTTCAGCATCTTTTAGTTGCTTACGGCTGGCATGTTCTGTCAGAGAGGTAATAATTTTACGGGTTGTTTCGACGCCAACGTCGGCGATCAGGAGCTGTTCTTCCAGTTCTTCAAACAGATCGTCGTCGATTTTCTTACCGCTGAACAACCCCATAAAACCGGAGCCAAGATTCTGCTTGGTTTTGATTAAGCTGCGTTTTAAACGGGCAAAAAAGCCTTCTTTGGTTGGCCGCTCTTGTTCTTGAGCCACAACCGCTACGACTTCCTCTTCAGCTTCAATTTCTTCTTCAAGAACAACCGGTTCTTCAATAACCTCAGCCTGAGACTCTTCCACAATAGCTTGCGGTGCTGGTGTATCAATAACGACATGGTGTTCCGTCAACGGTAATTCTGGCGCACTGACGGTGCCTTCATCCCATGAGTCAACCTTGTCTTTATCATCGTGATTTTGTGAGAAATGATGCTGTAAATACTGCGGATCTTCAGCGAAATTTATAGGCTCTTCAACTGATTGCGCAGCCGGTTCCGCCCCGACTTCCGGCAAGGTTTCAGCCGCGACTTCACTGATCGCGGTGCTATCCCATTCACCTGGCGCCAGTGTAGAATGCTCAGCCACAGACTCGCGTGCTTCTGCCTCGACAGAGGTGTTATCGGGCGCTATTTCAGCCTGTTTTTCGCTGAGAACCTGCTCTTCAATAGCTGGATTTTCAACAACTTGCTCAGCCGTCTCTTCTTTCTCAGTAGCCAATGGCTCTGCGGTGTGTTCTTCATTCTGACGGCCTAAGCCCAGCCAGGAAAAAAATCCACGTTTTTTTTCTTTTGCCATTTTTGGACTCTAATTACTTTGGGTTTGCATAAATAAGATAATAGTTCGCAAGTCTATCACTTTCCCCTGAACAGCAACACGCACACGATGCTGCTTTCTATTGTGAATTCAATCAACAAAGGTTTAACGTTTCCCCCACACTGCACACATAGGTAGAATGAGGGTTAACTTTTATATTCAGTGCTGCAATACTGGCCAATTTTCAAGCAAAGCAATCTATGGCAAAGCGACCTTTAGCAAAGCGATCTACTACCGAGCGATCTATAACAACGGCAAAACAAGCGCCACAACAGTCGGCAGGCCAAATCCGCATCATCGGCGGTAAATGGCGTGGGCGCAAATTACCGGTGCCGGTTAGCCCTGGGCTACGCCCTACCACCGACCGTGTCAGAGAAACCCTATTCAACTGGCTCGCCCCCATGATTCAAGGTGCCCGATGCCTGGATTGCTTTGCGGGCAGCGGTGCCTTAGGGCTGGAGGCACTATCCCGCTATGCCGGCTTTACCGTTCTGTTAGAAGCTGACAGACATGTCGCTAAGCAATTGAGCAATAACCTGGCGTTATTGAGTGCCGACAATGGCCAAGTGGTCAATACCAACTCTTTACAATGGTTAGCCCAGCCAGGGCAGCCTTTTGATCTGGTTTTCCTTGATCCCCCTTTTCGTAAAGGTTTGCTGGCGGAAACAGTCAATTTATTAGAGCAATTCAACTGGTTGACAGCTGATGCCTGGATTTATGTTGAAGCAGAGGCCGAAAGTGCCGCCGCAGATGTCCCTGCCAGTTGGCAGTTACATCGAGAGAAAATTGCCGGGCAGGTTGCCTACCGCCTCTATATTCGTAACAAAGATGTTCCCCAAGACCGGGTATCAGTTGAAGAACAGGAGCAACATCATGTGGATTAATATCGGCCGGTTATTGATGTTAGGGGTATGGTTTTTCCTACTACTGAATCTATTCCAGCCGTTCCCTAAGCCTTTGAGATATTTTATTGATGTCGCTATGATCTTCATGGTCTTGATGCATGGATTACAACTGATATTACTTAAATCCACGCAGCCCAAAGACCAGCCAATCAGTGGATTACAACAATTTAAAATTTTTGTATTCGGGGTTTTCGAGCTGTTGGCCTGGCAAAAGAAACAACCGCCACTACCTAAAAAATAATACCCACTGTCGCTACATATATTTCTGTTACGGCGACAGGTTATTTAGCGACTGAATTTGGGGCAAAGCTAATATAGCGAGTCCCTTGAAGGCGTAGAGTGCCCTTTGCGCCTTGCTCGATACGATTATATTCCTGCTGTGGAAGTACTATTTTGATTTCATTGCTCTTTTTTACTTCCACCCCGCTCAGCAACGGTTGAAAATAAACTTCATAGCGTTTTTCTTCTGCCACAATCTCTTCACGCTGCCGTGAACGACGATTGGGGGCTAAAACCTCACGTTTATCGATAACTTCAACTTGTAAACTACGTACAGGTGAGCGGTCATTTTCCGCATCTTGCCGTTTCTTCTGCCAGTACTGACGTGTTGCCAGCACCACAATCAATACCACCACGGCAATAAATAATAATGGAGGTTTATTCATCATAATCTTACCCACTAAATCTCACTCTGAAGAGGGATTTAAGGTTTATTACCCGGCAGATAAGGGAAGCTCATCACGTTACTGCCCAGTTCGGAGATTCGGGCGCTGCCCTTTTCAGTTACTGCGTCAATGCGAATCACTGAATGAAGGGGGATATAGCTACGGTTAACACCGGAAAATTCTGTCTTCAATTTTTCTGTGGAGGGGTCAACCAGCAAGGTCGATTGACTATCAAAGACAAAATCAGCAATTTCAATAAACCCAAACAAAGCACTTGGGCCGACTTCTCGGACATAGAGCTGATAATTCTTGCCGTTATTTATAAACTGAATGCGATAAAGCAACTGTTCATTGGCCATGTGCTATTGCCTCTATCCCTTGATTTAGCGAACGGAAATCGGCGTTAACATAACATGTGGGCCGGACAAGACCAAGACTTCAACTGGCCGACCTCTCCACTAAACCTGATTATGCGCACTACTACGCATTAAGTGGCACAAATCATGCAATTCACTGTAGTGTTGCTATCACTCTTGTGTTCCATCCCTTACACTTAATTAATGTATTATCAGAGTTGTTGGCATTGCGGATTATCATTACAACACAGGTATTTTCACTGAAACCTGTATAGAAAAAAGGATAAATAATGAGCTGGCCATTCCTTGCTGTATTCTTTTCTGGTTGGTTGTTTGTTGATGCAACTTACCGAGGCCCACGCTGGCAACGCTGGGTATTCAAACCCGTCACTCTGTTACTGTTGCTGTTACTTGCATGGCAAGCACCTATTCTTGGCCCTGCGGGCTATCTGATTGTTTTAGGCCTATTGGCAACACTGGTTGCTGACGCCTTATTGCTGCTACCCAGTGAGCGCTTACTTTATGCTCTGGGTGCATTCTTCCTCTCTCATTTACTGTATACCATCAGTTTTGCCAGCCAGATGACATTCACCCTATTCTGGCCGCTTCCCTTGGTACTCATTATTGTGGGTGCATTGCTGTTAGCCACAATCTGGACTCGGCTGGATGAAATGCGCTGGCCTGTGGTTGCTTTCGTCGGAATGACATTGCTTATGGTATGGATGGCAGGCGAACAATACTTTGCGCGTAGCACAGACATGAGCTTCTCATTGCTGACCGGGACGGTGCTATTGTTGGTATCCCACACCATCTGGCTGCTAAACCGCTATCGTTTTTCTTTCCGGGCTTCAGATGCCATCGTCGCTGGATGCTATTTTGTCGGGCACTTTCTAATTGTCAGGTCGCTATACTTGTAACTAACCTATTACTGTACAACATAATTTTTTAATTTCTCTTTTTCGAAATGCTATTTTGCCAAGTTATCTTTTGCAATAGTAATGCAACCATAGGGTTCCAAGGATGGAGCCTGAATATCAAACGCAGCATGCGTTCCTTTTCGTTATACCCTTATCTTGGCATCAACCCCGCTTAGTAATTATTCTCATTTACCCTCTTGACTCTGGAGTTGACTCCAAGGTGTAGAGTGCAACCATACCGGCAAAATCCTGTATACCTTTTACATTCTGTCCAGGAGGTACCATGCATTCACATTCCGAACATCGACACTCAACAGAGACACAAAGTCACTGTGGCTGTGGTCATGATCATGCGAAAAAACAAACAGGTTGCAGCAGCCAGCCCGCTGCCAATATAAGTCATGACAGCTCGAATTCAGTGAGTGAGCATTCACACCAGGAGGGGGGATGCTGTAGTCAGAGCAGCCATACCGATGACGGCGATGAGGAAAGCGACAGGCTAGCTAACGCAACACCCGCGGGTAGCCAGCATTTTAGTTGGCAAGTGAAAGGGATGGATTGCCCAAGCTGCGCACGTAAAATTGAAAATGCAGTCAGTAACCTGGTCGGAATTGAAAATGTAAAAGTTCTGTTTGCTACAGAAAAACTGGTCGTCGATGCCCGTTCAGACATTCGTCTCCAAGTTCAGCAGGCCGTCATACAGGCAGGGTTCAGTCTGATCGATACTCAATCCCCTGGCGCGGGCAAAAACACTGAGTCAGAGTCACGTTTTCGCGAATATCTACCAATTGCATTATTAACCACGCTGATGCTCCTCAGTTGGGGAATCTCTTTATTCAGTATAGAGCTGAGCGAATTAGCCTTTACCGTGACTACAATTGTCGGGTTGATTCCGATTGTCACTAAAGCCTGGAAACTTATTCGCTCCGGCACACCATTTGCGATTGAAACCTTGATGAGCGTCGCGGCTATTGGCGCGATGTTTATTGGCGCAACCGCTGAAGCGGCAATGGTATTGCTGCTGTTTATGGTCGGCGAGTTACTCGAATCCTATGCAGCAAACCGCGCACGCCGTGGCGTGACAGCACTAATGGCGTTAGTTCCTGAAGAAGCCTTACTACTCAAAGAGGGTGAACGGCGACAGGTTTCCGTTGCCAGCTTGCGCCCTGGCGATATCATTGAAGTCTCACCAGGGGGTCGCTTGCCCGCTGATGCTGAATTAATGACTCCATTCGCCAGTTTCGATGAAAGTGCTCTCACTGGCGAATCTGTTCCTGTTGAACGCGTGCAAGGTGAAAAAGTCGCGGCTGGGAGTTTATCGGTCGACCGTGCTACCGAAATGCGCGTTATCTCTGAACCGGGTAATAACGCCATTGACCGTATTCTACAACTCATTGAATTAGCAGAAGAACGTCGAGCGCCTATTGAGCGTTTTATTGACCGTTTCAGTCGCATTTATACACCCGCCATTATGCTTCTCTCGGCACTGGTGATGCTGGTTCCGCCTTTGGCTTTCGCCGAGCCTTGGGATACCTGGATTTATCGTGGCCTGACACTACTGCTGATTGGCTGCCCATGCGCATTAGTTATTTCCACTCCGGCAGCCATCACCTCGGCACTGGCTGCGGCAACGCGGCGCGGAGCATTGATTAAAGGTGGTGCGGCGCTTGAGCAGCTTGGCCGCATTCAAACTGTCGCATTTGATAAAACCGGCACGCTGACTGAAGGTAAGCCACAAGTCACTGATATCCTGCCCATCTCTGGTGTGAGTGAAACTCGCCTGTTGTCACTGGCCGCAGCGGTCGAAGCAGGTTCACACCATCCTCTGGCTGTCGCGATCATGCAGCGAGCGCAGCAAAATACCCCGATGCTGCCACTCGCCGAAGAACGGCGTGCGCTGGCTGGCATTGGCGTTGAAGGCAGAGTTAACGGGTTAGTAGTTCGAGTCAGCGCACCCAGTAAAATATCGCCAGAGTTATTAACCGCCGAATGGCTCGCGCAGTTCGATGAGCTGGAAAGTAGTGGCAAAACAGCTGTCGCCGTGCTGGAAAATGAGAAATTTATTGGTGTCGTGGCGCTGCGAGACACTTTACATACCGATGCCAAACAAGCCATTGATGCCCTGAAAAAGCTGGGGATTCAAGGTGTGATGTTAACGGGTGATAACCCTCGTGCAGCGGCGGCCATTGCCGGTGAACTGGGAATTGATTACCGCGCAGGGTTGTTACCGGCTGATAAAGTGCGGGCAGTTATGACACTGAATGCAACACACCCGACAATGATGGTTGGCGATGGCATTAATGATGCTCCCGCCATGAAAGCGGCTAGCATCGGCATTGCGATGGGCAGCGGCACTGATGTGGCCTTGGAAACAGCCGATGCGGCATTGACTCATAATCGACTGACCGGGCTGGCGGAAATCATTTTGTTATCACGAGCTGCCAACGCCAATATTCGCCAAAATATTACTATCGCATTAGGGCTAAAAGGTATTTTCCTGGTGACCACATTGCTGGGTTTGACCGGTTTATGGCTAGCCGTATTAGCCGACTCTGGCGCAACCGCCTTGGTGACAGCAAACGCGCTGAGGTTATTGCGCAAGCGGGATATTTGACGACAAGGGCAAAGCGGTTTTCTACTCCGCTTTTGCCCCTTTTTTGACCAGATAGCGGTAAGGCGTCTGCCCGGTATCTTGTGCCAGCAACTGATGGTCCATAAAGCGGCAAAAACCGGGAATGTCACGGGTTGTGGCGGGATCGTCAGCAATAATAAGCAGAGTTTGACCGTCCTCCATATGCCGGACGGTTTTACGCACCATCATCACTGGCTCGGGGCAGCGCAAACCCAGGGCATCGAGTGTTTTATCCGGATTGGCAAAAATATCGGTCATTGCGGTTCTCTTGTGTGTCAGTCAACAGGCTAATAGCAAAAATGTAAGCAGGCTTACGAAGCGAGATAGTTTACTCCGCCGGTTTTTAGGTGCAAGTGGCACAATCGCTTTCGTGAAAAGGCCATCGTTTGCGCTAAAATTAACCATTGCATTCGTTGCGCAAACGCGTATTATGCCGCGCGTCGCAGAAATTGCGGCACATTATGTTTGGGTTCCCTCACCCCAATAACCAAAAAGGTCACATTTATGTTTTCGTTTACTGCCCAACAGCGGATGACCGCTTTGGTATGGCTGTCGCTATTCCATATTGTCATCATCACCTCCAGCAACTATCTGGTGCAATTACCGATATCTATCTTCGGTTTTCACACTACGTGGGGGGCTTTTACCTTTCCGTTTATCTTTTTAGCTACCGACCTGACCGTGCGGATTTTTGGTGCTCCCTTGGCGCGCCGGATTATTCTGTCCGTCATGGTGCCTGCTTTACTTATTTCGTATCTGATTTCAGCCCTGTTCTATCAGGGAAGCTGGCAAGGGTTCCCGGCATTGAGCAGCTTTAATCTGTTTGTTGCGCGCATCGCCGCTGCCAGCTTTATGGCCTATGTGCTGGGTCAAATTCTTGATGTTCAAGTATTTAACCGCCTTCGTCAGCGCAGTGCATGGTGGGTTGCCCCAACCGCCGCCATGTTCTTTGGCAATATCAGCGACACCATGGCGTTCTTCTTTATTGCTTTCTATCGCAGTTCTGATCCTTTTATGGCGGCAAACTGGGTGGAAATCGCCTTGGTAGATTATAGCTTTAAGCTACTGATTTGCATGCTATTTTTCTTGCCTGCTTATGGTATGATGCTCAATGTATTGCTGAAATACTTTGCCCGGAAGACCGAGCAGCAAACGCTAATGCAGGCGAACACCGCTGAACAATAGATTGCTTTTAGCGTCTGAATAAGGTGCGATAATGCTATTCATCATTGATAAGGGATTCCCATGCATAAAATAACCAAGTTTCTTGCTGTTGGCCTACTGGTTGTAGGATTAAGTGCCTGCGATAGCGGCAGCGATAACAATGTGGGCCAGCCAGTCAGCTTGTTGGAAGGTAAAGTCGCATTTAGTTTGCCAGCAGATTTATCTGACCAAAGCGGGAAAATGGGTAGTCAGGCTAACAACATGCACGTTTATGCCAACAAAACTGGCGATAAAGCGGTTATCGTGATTTTAGGTGATGATACCAATGAAGCTTTGAATGTGTTGACTGACCGCCTGGCCGAGCAGCAGCGTGCCCGCGATGCCAATCTACAGGTCGTGACAAATAAAGCGATTAAGGTCGATGGGCATCCTTTCCAGCAATTGGATAGTATTATTACCAGCGGTGGTCAGAAAGCCTATTCATCCGTGTTGATGGGTCAAGTTGATAACCATTTGATGACAATACAAATTACTCTGCCAGCCGACAATCAGCAGCAAGCACAAACAGAAGCTGAATCCATTATCAGCACCTTGAAGCTGAAATAGAATTCCTTGAAGGAGGTTATTGGTAACCCCTTCAAGGACAAAAGAAAATCCACAAGGTCATTGAAACCACAGGTAGGCAGCCAGCAAACAAATCCCGATGAGCTGACACCAGTCAGTGATTCGGGTGAGTGCGCGCAGCTAACACCCCTGTGGCTTCAAGGACAAAGGGGATTTAGTGCTTGTGCCAATAAAGTAATCGGATGCTCGCACTTCTTGCTGGTCGACATTTCTATCTGCCATTTACAGGTTTCGCAGTCGGTAATCACCAAATCAACACCGCTTTCTTCGATTTGTTGGAATAACGATGCGCCAATCCCTTGTGATGTCGCGTAGTTCTCTGATTTAAAACCATATGTTCCGGCAATCCCGCAACATTGGGAGTCCAATACCACCAGCTCAATACCCGGAATGCGCTGTAATAACGCCAAGGTATAAGCCGTCCAGCCCATTTTTTCCATATGGCAAGGTGTGTGATAGGCAATGCGCAGCGGTTTATTTTGGTTTGAGAGCAACGGTTTTAACGGTAATTCGCGCCCTTGATCCAATAATCGGTAAAGGTAGCGAGTCGCCAATTCCACTCTGTCGCGCACTGGTGCGGTATCGACATCTAGCAAGTGTGGATATTCATCGCGCAACGTAAAAGTACAGCTTGATGAGGTGGCGACCACCGGAATATCCCGATCAATCACAGCATCAGTCAGTGACTCCAGATTCACCCGCGCCTGTTTTTTCGCCTGTTCGATAAATCCATTTGCAATCAGCGGTACACCGCAGCATTTCTCGCGTTTAAGTAATTGAACGCCGATATTCATCGCATTGAATACACTGACTAAATCTTTGCCCAATTGCGGATGGTTGTAGTTAACAAAACAACCATGGAAAAACGCCACCTGCTCGGCATATTGCTGCTGTTTCTCAGCTTGTTTGCGATACCAGCGGCGGAATGTGCCAAACGAGTATTTTGGTAACTCACGTCGATGGTCAATTTTCAGCGCTTTATCTAGCAAGACCCGCACCGGCTTTAAACCCGTGACCGCATTGATGACCGGAGCAAATGGCGTTGATAGAGTCCCCATGATATCGGTGTGACTGAGGATAGCATCGCGCAGCTTAGGCTTATTACTGCTGTAACTGGCTTTCGCGCGTTGGATGATGTCGCCAATTTTGACATCTGACGGGCAGGCCACTTCGCAACGTTTACAGTTAGTACAATACTTCAGTGCGTCATCATATAATGCCGGATCTTTTAGGCGCAGCCGCTCACCATCAGGGCCAGCTTGTTTTGGCCCCGGATAAAGTGGGTTAACTTTCGCTACCGGGCAATAAGTGGTGCATACCGTGCATTTGATACAACTTTCAAAACTCTTATCCCGTGCCAAATGTGTATCCTGAGTGTCTTCGTGCTGTGGTAACCACGTCATAATGTCACCTCCATAGCGCTGACAATCTGCTCTGCCACAAACAAGGCACTGGTGAGAGAAACGCCTGCGCCACAGCCCTGTTGCAGCGGATCATATCCTCCGAGCACCGCGCCAATAACATGCAGGTTATCCAGTGCTACTCCCCCACGCAGCGCCCGTAGCCGGTTATCGGTGTTGACGCCAAATTGCAGATAAGGTTGCGGCGCAAACATATTGCTGTTGCTCCAATCTGCGCGGTTGGGTAGCGATAAAATATCCAGATCCAGTATTGGCTCGTAGACGTGCTCAAAGGTTGCTACCAGCCCATTACTGAAAAAACTGCCACTCGCCAGCACCATCTGAGCCGCACGCAGTGGAATATCACCATGATTACGGCTATACAGCCCGGTAATTCGGTTCCCCACCAGTTCAGCACGCAATACCGCATCCCCCGGCATGACAATACCGCCTAATTGTTGGAAACGGTGGCGCAAAGCTTGATGTAGGCGCATGCCGAGTAATGACGGCGGTAGTGTGGGCAACAATTGAATCGGTTTACCTACCGCCGCGCGTAGTGCCTCTAAGGGGGCTGACTCATCAAGACCGATACAGGCAGGCAGTAGAATCATTTCCGCCGTTGATGATAGACGCGCCAGCTCATCGGCCAGCGGTTGCAAGTTTTCGGGTAAGTCCAATACACGCGCAATATTCACCGCGCGAAATTCGCTAGGGTTATCGCGTAAACGGTCCAGCGCCGGTAAATGCAGATAATCCGATGTGACTTCAACACCCTGTTCCTGCAAGGCACTGGCGACCATCTGCGGCTGAAAATCGAGGAATCCTTCAATACCAATCACCGCCACTTTTTGCCAGGGTAACGGGCCTTCTAATGGCGCAACCGGAATATCCGCTGGGCTGAGCCATGTAGGTCGACAGTTGCCTAGCGGTGTCAGACGTAAGTGATTTTTGGCCGCACTGCCAACCAGACTCAGGCCGCAGCGGCTTAGCAGAGACTCGGCTTGTTGGGCCAACTCACCCACCTGACCTGTTTGCCCCATCTTGCTGTAAGGGTGCTCCGGCGCTAACTCCGCCAGCGTTTCAAGTGCTGAGAGTGGCTGGCTGACCGCCTGCCCATTAGGTAATTTCGCCAATAGATCCAAAGAGCCAGAGGAGAAATGCAATGCATTTTGACCGGCGCTGACAATCGCGCAATATTTACCTTGTTCGGCGAGGCGGATACCGCACACCAGCCCAGCTAATCCACCACCGATGATAATCACATCAAATTTCATCTGGTTTCTCCTGAACATTGGCTGTGTTCGGGCTGTCATCCAAGCCACAAAGCCCTTGATAAACCCAATGGGTAAACTCGCTTTCCCGCAAGGCGTCACCCCATGCTATCGGGCGCACACCTTTCCAGCGCTCATTCAAAAACTGCCTAAGCTGTTCACGAGATTGCTGCGGTGTGGTCACTTTAAAGCGACTGAGTAAACCCGCAGCGCGGCAAGCACAAAGCTCACCCTGACAAGTTCCCATGCCAACCCGGGTGCGACGACGTAAATCCAGCAGGTTATTAACCGACAATGATTCAATGGCATAGCGCACTTCGCCAGCAGTCACCGCTTCACATTCACACACCAAACTGTTGTCCAGACGGTTTCCTGCCAATAACTGTGTCGCACGGTCACCATGACGATAAACCGCCGAGCCACGGATACTGGCAGGTAAAGAAATCACTTTGCTGAGCGTTTGCTCCGCTGATTGCTGTGAACCAGGCAGTGGCTCTTGAGCCGTGGTGCAAGCCGCTGTCACGCCCAACTTTTCACACACTTTATCTGTCGCCCATTCTGCCATCAGCCGGTAGGTCATCAACTTGCCACCGGTGATGGTGATAAAGCCTTCCAGCCCATCGCGGCTGGCGTGATCGAGCAATACAATGCCGCGACTCACATTACGCCCTGAAGGATCATCATCACTGGCAACCAGCGGTCGAACCCCGGCATAAGCACGCAAAATGCGCGTTTGCGCCAGTTGCGGCGACAGCTTGGAGCCTTCGCGAATTAAGGTATCCACCTCTTGTGCCGTTACAACCATATTGTCTATCTGATCGTATTCAATATGAGTGGAGGTGGTGCCAATCAGTGAAATGGTATCGCCCGGCACCAGAATGTCGGCATCTGCGGGTTTACGGCAGCGGTTGATCACCATGTTGTTGATCCGATGACCCAGGATCAACAGTGCGCCTTTGGCGGGGAACATGCGAATACGAAGATCGGCGTATTCGGCAATGTGCTGCCCCCAGATCCCCGCCGCATTCACGACGATTTGCGCATGAATATCATATTGTCGCTGATTTTTATGATCGAAAACGCGCACGCCACTGACCCGGTCACCGTGGCGCAGTAAGCCGATAACTTCGTGATAAGTCAGTACATTAGCCCCGTGCTCACGGGCATCCAACATATTGGCGGCAGTTAAGCGGAAGGGGTCAACAGTGCCATCAGGTACCCGCACGGCCGCAATCAGCGTGGGGTTAGCGGCAGGTTCGAGCCGTAATGCTTGTTTGGGATCAATGGCTTCAGCCTCGATCCCCGCTTCCTGACAGCGCGCGATAAATTGCTGCTGATATTCCAGCGAGTCTTCCGGCAAGGTGATAAACAGGCCATCGGTTTGCTCAATACAATGGCGGGCAATGCGTTTGAGAATCCGGTTTTCTTCAATACATTCACGCGCGGACTCACCATCAGTCACAGCATAACGCGCGCCACTGTGTAATAAGCCATGATTGCGGCCGGTAGCGCCGGTGGCAATATCGTGCCGCTCCAAGAGCGTACAAGCCAAACCCCGTCGGGCGCAGTCTCGGGCAATCCCGGCACCGGTCGCACCACCACCAATGATGATGACATCCGTTTCTGTGTAAGGAGAACTGTTCGTCATGAAAGACCCCACATTATCAGACAGCCGCCTGGCGGCTAATTATGAGTCTATTGAGCCACAGTCTTTATGGGTATTGTTTGATAAGGAACAAAAACGAACGAAAAACGAAAGCAAGATGGTGTTTAAAAACCATGATTGTGATCAAAGTCACAGGTAATTTGTCATTACCAGTTTCAAAATGTTAACCAATCGCTCAAAATTACCACCGCTTTCATATAACTGTAACAAATGCGCCATTACTCACAGATAAGTTTGGCGAATTTATCTAGCATGGCGCTCGTTATGGAACATATACACTAAATAATTCGAGCTACATGAAGGCGGCAACTGAGCGAGTCTCGAGGAGCTTACATAAGTAAGTGACTGGGGTGAACGAAGGCAGCCAACACATATGCAGCTTGAAGTATGACGGGTATAAACGATAGTACGTAAGTCGTTTAACTACCGGCAGCCCTTAACAAACGGGTAGATACCAGGCTACACCGGAGTCAAAAACTACAAAAAAGCCATTGGAGGCACTTATGTTGAGTATTTTTAAGCCCGCGCCACATGTGGCACGGCTTCCCGCAGACCAGGTTGACCCCACTTACCGCCGCTTACGCTGGCAAATCTTCATGGGCATATTTTTCGGTTACGCAGCCTACTACTTGGTGCGTAAAAACTTTACTCTGGCCATGCCGTATTTGATCGAACAAGGGTTCTCTCGTGGGGATCTGGGCTTCGCGCTATCCGGTATTTCTATTGCTTACGGCTTCTCAAAATTCATCATGGGTTCGGTTTCTGACCGGTCTAACCCACGGGTGTTCCTCTCTGCCGGTTTGATTCTCGCCGCAGCCGTGATGCTGTTTATGGGCTTTGTGCCTTGGGCAACATCCAGTATCGCCGTCATGTTCGTGCTGTTGTTCTTATGCGGCTGGTTCCAGGGTATGGGGTGGCCGCCATGTGGCCGTACCATGGTGCACTGGTGGTCGAAGAAAGAACGCGGCAGTATCGTTTCTGTCTGGAACTGCGCCCATAACGTGGGTGGTGGCTTGCCGCCATTGCTGTTCTTGCTAGGTATGGCATGGTTTAACGACTGGAAAGCCGCGCTCTATATGCCAGCGTTCGGTGCCATTTTGGTGGCATTGATTGTCTTTGGTTTAATGCGTGACACCCCACAATCTGTGGGCTTACCTCCGATTGAAGAATACAAAAACGATTATCCGGACGACTACAGCGATAAAGCAGAAGAAGAACTGACGGCGAAGCAAATCTTCATGCAATACATTTTGCCAAACAAGCTGTTATGGTATATCGCGATTGCTAACGTTTTTGTTTATTTGCTGCGTTACGGCATCCTCGATTGGTCACCAACCTACCTGAAAGAAGTAAAACACTTCGCGCTGGATAAATCCTCATGGGCTTATTTCCTGTATGAATACGCTGGTATTCCAGGGACGCTGCTGTGTGGTTGGATGTCTGACAAAGTGTTTAAAGGTAACCGTGGTGCTACCGGCGTGTTCTTTATGACTCTGGTGACTATTGCAACCATCGTTTACTGGCTAAACCCAGTGGGTAATCCTGGCATCGATATGGCCTGTATGATCACCATCGGCTTCCTGATTTACGGCCCGGTGATGTTAATTGGCTTACATGCCCTTGAATTAGCACCGAAAAAAGCAGCGGGTACCGCAGCAGGCTTCACCGGTTTGTTCGGCTATCTGGGCGGTTCGGTCGCGGCCAGTGCCATCGTCGGTTACACCGTTGACTACTTCGGTTGGGACGGCGGCTTTATGGTCATGATTGGCGGTAGTATCCTGGCGGTTCTGTTATTGATTGTGGTGATGTTCAGCGAGAAAAAACATCACGAAGAACTGGCAAGACAGGCCGAGATGGATAAAAAATAGGATCAATAAATTTGTATCCTAATGATTAAGTAGCTTACAGGCTGTGCCGTTATCTATGGATTAATAGCGACACAGCCTTTTTCATACCCTGAAATTGATAAATGGAGCAATATCAATGAAAACCCATATCAAAACCCTGGTAGCAAGTATGATTCTGGCATCTTCAGTCGCCAGCATGGCACATGCGGCAGACCCCGTAGCCAAAGATAAATCAGCCGATAAAGTGGTTATCGCGCATCGTGGAGCCAGTGGCTATTTGCCTGAGCACTCACTGCCAGCCAAAGCCATGGCGTATGCACAAGGCGCTGATTATCTTGAACAAGACTTGGTGATGACTAAAGATAATGAGTTGGTGGTTCTGCATGACCATTATCTGGATCGCGTGACCGATGTTGCTGAGCGCTTCCCTGATCGGGCACGTAAAGATGGCCGCTATTACGCTATTGACTTCACTTTACCGGAAATCAAGTCACTAAAATTTACCGAAGGCTTTGATATTGATAAAGAGGGTAAAAAAGTACAGAGCTATCCGGGCCGCTTCCCGATGGGCAAAGCTGACTTCCGTGTGCACACCTTCCAGGAAGAGATTGAATTTGTTCAGGGGCTGAATCATTCGACCGGCAAGAACATCGGCATCTATCCTGAAATCAAAGCGCCGTGGTTCCATAAACAGGAAGGGAAAGACATTTCCACCAAGGTGTTGGAAGTGTTGAAACAGTATGGTTACACCACCAAAGCCGATAAAGTCTATCTGCAATGCTTTGATGCCAATGAATTAAAACGTATCAAGAATGAGCTGGAACCGAAGATGGGCATGAACCTGAAACTGGTTCAACTGGTGGCTTATACTGACTGGAATGAGACCTACGAACAGAAACCTGATGGCAAGTGGGTTAATTACAGTTATGACTGGATGTTCAAGCCGGGAGCAATGAAGCAAGTCGCGCAATATGCCGACGGTATCGGCCCTGACTATCATATGCTGGTGGTTGAAACTTCTACGCCAAATAACATCAAGCTGACCAATATGGTGAAAGAAGCACATGCCAACAATATGATGGTTCACCCTTTCACCATCCGTGCTGACAAGTTGCCTAAATACGCCACTGACGTGAACCAGCTGTTTGATATTATCTACAATCAGGCTGGGGTTGACGGGGTATTTACCGATTTCCCAGATAAAGGTGTGCAATTCCTGCAAAAACAGGGGCAGCACCAGTAAGTTAGCTACAGTCAGTTAAAAATCAGAAGTTAAAAATCAGAAGTTAAAAACTGAAATCAAAAAGGGGGGACGGTAAGGGTTATCGTCCCCCCTCAGACTGATTACAAAGTTAAATGAAGGGGAATCGTGCCGTTGGGGTCGTAGTGGTGTAAGCCACCGGAGTGCCCCTGGGTGCGGTAACCCCTTCACTCACTGAGCTATCAGCCCTTTGCCAATAACTTCCCGTTATTTATCAGAGCCTAAGAACATCTTGCGCAAATAATGCGGCACAGCGTCATCAGCATTAGAACCAATCACTTCCAGATTCGGCAACATATCTTTTAGGCGCTGATGAGCATCGCGCATAATGCAGCCCTTGCCCGACATAGAGAGCATTTCCAAATCATTCATGCCATCGCCAAATGCGATACATTCTTTCAATGAATAACCAATGATTTTAGCGACTTGCTCAAGTGCGTGGCCTTTGGAAACACCACCGCCCATGACTTCCAGACAGGTTGGGAAAGAGAAGCTGACATTTACCCGATCGCCCCAACGCGCGTTGATGGCCTCTTCCAAAATCAATAACTTATCGTGATCGTCGCAGGTAAAGTAGACCTTACATACCCCGTCGGTCGGCAGTAAAGCCGGTTCGAACACTTGATATTTGAACACCGACTCGCGGAAGAACTCTTCCTGCGCCGGGCTTTCGCGGTTCATGTACCATTCGTCATTCAAATAAACGTTGGTCAGAATATCTGGATTGTGGTGTTCGATATTGTACAAGTCACGGGCGATATCCGCATCGAGGTTATGGCTGAAAATCAGCTCTCCAGCCGTGTTGTGCACGCGCGCGCCATTGGAGGTTATCATAAAGGCACTGATCTCCAGATTGTCGCGGATTTGCGCCACATCAATATGGTGGCGGCCGGTCGCAAACACAAAGTGCACATCACGCTGCGTCAGCAACTTAAGTGTCTCTTTGGTATAAGGCGTCAGTATGTGGTCAGGTGACAGCAGGGTGCCATCTAAATCGGAAGCAACAACATGATACATAGCGGTATGTTCTAACCTCTGGTGGTGTCGGAGTCTTGAGGGCCGACTGGTTTTTTATGTTGTAAAGAAGAGTGATGTTGCGCAAAAAAGCGCAATATGGCGCTTAGCGCCTCGGCACGCAGGGTGTCCCGTTCGAACAGGATCTCATGGCGTGCGCCTTTAATTAACTTCGGCTGCTCCCCTTCGCAAGGGTGCCCCGCCAGAGTCATTGCCTGAGTAAATGCATTATGGGCCGGGTTATGTACTACCCGATCCTCACTGGCCTGTAGTAACAGAACCGGTGTGGTAATTTTGTCTGCTTGAGCAATAATTTGCTCCCCCACCAGCAGGCTTTCACGAACCCAATGATAGGTTGGCCCGCCGACGCGGATTTCTGGGCTGTCAGCATATTGGCGCAAGTAGCGGCGATAGCGCTCGCGGCTGTGAGTCAGCATATTGACCACATAGGGCAATGGCCGCCACTGCCCGGTGCCTATTGCATAGTAATCCCGCAGCTTTTGATGTTTCTCAGTCCAATCGACAATCCGATGAGCCAGCCAGCCCGGCATCGGCAAATGGATGCCAAACATGGGTGCGCAGAGCGCTACAGCATTAAACACTGTCGGTTCTCGCGCCAGATAACGGGTCAGTATCGCCCCCCCCATAGAGTGGGCCAATGCAAAACGCTGCTGATAATGGCTTCCGGTTATCTCACGCTGCACCAGCTGCGCAAAATCTTCAATGTAATCATCAAATTTGATCACATGCCCGCGGTTACGATCATCAAGTATTCGCCCGGATCGGCCCTGCCCACGATGATCCAACACAATAACATCATAGCCTTGCTGGAATAGATCATAAGCCACTTCGGGATATTTAACGTAACTTTCAATGCGGCCTGGCACTACCACCACCACGCGGGTATGTTGCGGTGAACAAAAACGAACATAGCGAATGGGGATATTATCGACCCCCATAAACTCATCTTCATCCCGCTGCTGCCAGAAATCTAACAATGGGCCGTTAACAAAAGCAGCAAACTGCTCTTCGCGGGTCAACCAGTTATTCATATGATTATCTAACGGCATCGCGTGGCTCGATATAACGTGAGTTGTAAATCATGAGCTTATAAATCATGACGTTGTAAATCATGACGTTGTAAATCATGGTGTTATAAAACGGAGCTGATTGCAGCTTCTGGCCTGAATTACTCGGTATTCTGTGAGCCATAGCACAACTATTAGCAATGGAGTATTGTGGCATAAATTTACACATTCAGGGAACTTTGCCGATGACCTTAGACTGGTGGTTAACTTATCTGCTGACCACACTTATCCTCAGTTTGTCCCCCGGTTCGGGTGCTATTAATACTATGAGCACCGCCATCAGCCACGGTACGCGCGGAGTGATTGCCTCCATTTGCGGATTACAATTAGGGCTGGCCGTGCACATTGTACTGGTCGGTGTCGGCCTGGGTGCACTGATTTCACAATCGCTACTGGCATTTGAACTATTAAAATGGCTCGGGGCCGCTTATTTAATCTGGCTTGGTATTCAACAATGGCGCGCGGCCGGTGCGCTGGATCTGCACGCATTGGCCAACAGTATGCCACGGCGAAAACTGTTTAAACGCGCGGTGTTTGTTAATCTGACCAACCCGAAAAGCATTGTTTTCCTGGCCGCATTGTTCCCACAATTTGTTCTGCCGCATCAACCGCAGGTGGCGCAATATCTGATTCTCGGCAGCACCAGTGTGATAGTCGATATTATCGTGATGATGGGTTACGCGACTCTTGCCACACGAATTGCTGGCTGGATTAAATCACCACAGCAAATGAAATTATTGAATCGGATATTTGGCGGCTTATTCATGCTGGTAGGCGCATTATTGGCCACCGCGCGCAAAGTATAAAACACACTGGTATACCCCCGACCGGGCAACTCACCGGTTGGGGAACTCGCTAGCGAGACAATATCAGATGGATACCAAAACCAGCGAAGAGTACCCCAGCCAGCCCATCAATCCATTTGGATAATCGTTGATAACCACGGCGCATCACCGGCAAAGCAAAGACACAGGCCACAATGCTAAACCAGACAAAAGTTTCCGCCACAATCAGCACAAATAACCCCCAGCGCGCGCCAGCAGTCACATTATCACCAACAAACAATGAAAATACGCTGCCGAAATAGATAACCGCTTTGGGGTTCGATAAATTAGTTAGAAAGCCACGCAAGAAAGTCCGGCCACGCGCAGGAAGTGCAACTTGCACTTCAGCTTCTGAAGTGTCTCGTTTGGAACGGGCTGATTTCAGCAATTGCCAACCCATCCAGCACAGGTATAACCCACCACCGACCATAATAATCTGATGCAACCACGCCATTTTATGCAAGATAAGATTTAGCCCCATCAGAGCGACGCCAGCCCAGACAACGATCCCCAAAGAAATACCGGTCACTCCCATCATCGCTTCGCGGCGTGAGCGGCTGGCCGCTGTTTGCGACACAAAAAAGAAATCAGGCCCTGGGCTCATCAAAGCAACCAAGTGCACCAGCGCGACAGTCAAAAATAGCATTAGCATGAGGCATTTCTCTTTAATAAATAAGTCTTTAATAAATAAGTCTTTAACAAATAAGCGGCGTATTAATCATCAACGTTGTTATCAACATGAATGTTATCAACATGGTCGCGGATCATCGCCATAAACGGCGCGCCAAAGCGCTCCAGCTTACGTTGCCCGACGCCATTGACACTCAACAGTTCACTGGCAGTAATTGGCATCTGCTCCGCCATCTCCAGCAAGGTGGCATCGTTAAACACCACATAAGGCGGAATATTACCTTCGTCGGCGATAGATTTGCGTAATTTACGCAATTTGGCGAACAATTTGCGATCGTAATTGCCGCCATAGGATTTTTGATTCGCGCTGCTACGCACTTTCAAACTCTGGATTCGCGGTACGGCCAGTTGTAGTGGCAATTCAGCTCGTAATACCGGGCGTGCAGCCTCGGTCAACTGCAAGGCGGAGAACATGGCAATATTCTGACTCAATAATCCGAGATGAATCAGTTGGCGTAGAACACTGACCCAATGCTCATGACTCTGTTCACGACCAATGCCGTAAACTGACAGTTTGTCATGGCCAAATTCACGAATACGCTGGTTATTGGCCCCGCGCAGCACCTCGACGATATACCCCAAACCAAACCGCTGCCCGACGCGATACACACATGACAGCGCTTTTTGCGCATCGGCCAGCCCATCGTAGCGTTTGGGTGGATCGAGGCAGATATCACAGTTACCGCATGACTGCTGTTTGCCTTCACCAAAATAGTTCAGCAAGACTAATCGGCGACAGGTTTGCGCTTCAGCAAAAGCCCCCATCGCATTAAGTTTATGCCGCTCAATATCTTGTTGCGCACCAGCCGGTTTCTCTTCCAGACAACGGCGCAACCACGCCATATCAGCTGGGTCATACAGCAACATCGCCTCGGCGGGCAAACCATCACGGCCGGCACGGCCAGTTTCCTGATAGTAAGATTCGATAGTACGCGGGATATCAAAATGCACCACAAAACGAACGTTAGGTTTGTTAATCCCCATACCGAAAGCCACGGTGGCGACCACCACTTGCAAATCATCGCGCTGAAAAGCTTCCTGCACCTGTGCGCGGCGCTCATTGTCCAGCCCGGCATGGTAAGCCGCCACACTTAAGCCACGGCTTTGTAGGCGCGCGGTGGTGTCTTCTACCTTAGCCCGGCTATTGCAGTAAATAATGCCACTTTTGCCACGCTGGTCTTGAACAAAACGCCACAGTTGATCAAGCGGTTTGAACTTCTCAACCAGGGTGTAACGAATATTCGGGCGATCAAAGCTGCTGACCTGAATTAATGGCTGATCCAGATTGAGTAACCGCACGATATCGCCGCGCGTGGCTTCATCAGCCGTCGCGGTCAGTGCTATCACCGGTAAATTAGGGAAACGCTGCTTTAACTGACCAAGGGCACGGTATTCCGGGCGAAAATCATGACCCCATTGAGAGATACAATGTGCTTCATCCACCGCCAACAGCGCAGGACGCCACTGGTGCAGTTGATCAAGAAAGCTCTCCATCACCAGCCGTTCAGGCGCGATGTATAGCAGCTTAATCTGACCGCTGCGGCAGCCGTCCATCACCGCCAATTGCTGCTCGCGTGTTTGTGATGAATTTAGGCACCCCGCGCCCACGCCATAGGCCAGCAGTTGGTCAACCTGATCTTTCATCAAAGAAATTAAGGGGGAGACCACCAGCGTTAAGCCATCCGTCACCAGTGCCGGGATCTGATAACACAAGGATTTACCGCCGCCCGTTGGCATCACTACCAGACAATCTTGCCCTGATAGAGTGGCGTTGATAATTTCTTGTTGTCCGGGCCGGAATTGCTGGTAGCCGAAAGTATCTCGCAATACCTGCTCTGCCAGTAACTCCCTATTTATCACTGCTGCGGTTGACACACTATTCCCCAACTATGAGATCTGCACAGGCCGGTTAACCGGCCTGTGTCTGAAACTTTTCTAACGCCGGATGACGTTAAAGGACATCATTCAACATGATACCCACACCCACCCGTGTTTGCCTAAAGTTATAGTCAATCATTGACTCACCATAACCACTGAACACTTGGGTATAGAAACGAACATGCTTGGTGATTGGGTAGCTCCAGCCCATTTCAGCACCACCATAACCGGTATTCCAGTTATAACGGCCATCCAGACTGAACACACTTTCACCCAAGGCATAGCCCACTTTCAACCGATAATAGCCCATGTATTTATTGATATCCGGGTTGTCATCTTTGCTGTCGCTTTCAGGGAGACGATACCAAGGCTTTAGGTCGATTTCCAAGTTGCCGCGTTGCGCCATCAGGCGGGTATAAACGCGATCCCAGCTACGTGAGGTAGGATCAGCTTTACCGTTAGACTGGTGATTATAACCAAATTCTACTTCGCGGAATGTCCAGCCAGCCAGCTCATAATCGGTAGCCCAGGCCAGGAACAGTTGTGGTTCGTAGTTGGTTTCACGGAAGGGTGAGGATTCATCTTTGTTCGATGCTTGCCACCAGGAGCGTTGAGTATATGAAGCACCCAGCAGCGAGTTATCACCGGCAATACCGCGCCAGATAGGGAAGCCCAAGCTCAATTGGAATTTAACTTCATCCTTATTGGCATTCTGCGCCCAATCATAAGAGCTTATCGCATCTTTATTGATATCGCTGGTATAAGTATAGAGTAAGTAGTTGGTTTCATACGGATAAAGCAAGAACGGATTATCGTGATCTTGCAACATTGCCGCAATAATACTGCCACGCACTGTCGGTGCGTCATGAATCTTCTCAACCGTTGCTTCTTCTGCATGCACCAAAGTCGGCACCAGTAATAAAGCGATTAAAATCTGCCAAAATCTACCCATCATTCCCCCATCACCTTACGAATTATTTCTATTTGTAATGAAAACAGCTCATTCTACACACAAATGTTATCTGAGATTAGTGTTGTTTATATTTATGATTTAACGACTGGAAAACAACAAAATAGGAGCATAAAATAAACAAACTAATAACATGAAAAATTATCTTTTAAGAGAAAACCAATGCCTGTAACACCTTTAACTCTGGAGAGTGCCCGCAACCTCATCGGTGAAATCTTTGTCTACCACATGCCATTTAACCGCGAATTAGGATTAAAATTAACTCGCTTCGAGCAAGATTTCGCCGAAATTACTTTTGATAATAATGACAAACTGGTCGGTAATATTGCGCAGCGGATTTTACACGGTGGTGTTATTGCTGCGGTGCTGGATGTTGCGGCGGGTCTGGTGTGTGTTGGGAACAGCTTGGTTCGCCATGAACCGCTGATTCAGGAACAACTGCAAATGAAGCTGGCCAAAATGGGAACCATCGACCTGCGTGTCGACTATTTGCGCCCTGGCCGCGGCGAGCATTTTATTGCCAGCAGCTGCATTTTACGCAGTGGTAACAAGGTATCTGTTGCCAGAGTTGAGTTGCATAATGAAAACCAAATGCATATCGCCAGCGCGACTGCGACCTATCTGGTTGGCTGATGCGGCCTATTGCGGTGATGAATAATAACGTGAAGTTAAGTACACTCACCGCATCTCCTTTCTTGTTCTGAGCCACACCATGGATAAACAACGAACCCGTCAGGGCATTTTCTTTGCTCTGGCTGCCTATTTTATTTGGGGTATCGCCCCTGCTTATTTCAAGCTCATCCAACAGGTGCCGGCTGATGAAATTTTGACTCATCGGATTATCTGGTCATTTTTCTTTATGCTGATCTTGCTGACTGTTAGCCGTAATTGGCCACAGGTCCGCAGCGCCATTAAAAACCGCAAGCGCCTGCTATTACTGGCGGTAACTGCGGTGTTAATTGCCAGTAACTGGTTATTATTTATTTGGGCAGTCAACCACAACCACATGCTGGAAGCCAGTCTGGGCTACTTTATTAACCCGTTGGTTAACGTGTTATTTGGCATGCTATTTCTCGGCGAACGTTTTCGCCGCATGCAATGGGTGGCGGTGGCACTGGCGTTCGGCGGGGTATTAATTCAGCTGTGGCAGTTCGGTTCACTGCCGGTGATTGGCTTGGGGCTAGCGATTACCTTTGCGTTATACGGATTGATCCGCAAAAAGCTGGGGATTGATGCCCAAACCGGCATGTTGGTTGAAACAATGTGGCTATTACCGATCGCGGCAGTTTATCTGTTCTTTATTGCCGATAGCCCAACCAGCCACATGGGTGCCAATGCCTGGTCGCTGAATGTTCTATTAGCCGCCGCAGGGGTGATTACTACTATCCCACTGCTGTTCTTCACCGCTGCTGCCACACGTTTACGGCTGTCGACGCTGGGCTTCTTCCAGTATCTGGGGCCAACGCTGATGTTTATTCTGGCGGTCACTTTCTATGGTGAGACTATCGGCAACGATAAGATGGTCACTTTCGTCTTTATCTGGGCAGCACTGTTGTTGTTCACACTGGATGCGCTCTATACCCAACGCAAGTTGCGCGGCTAACAGTTCAAATGCTAAAAAAGCTCGATAACATGAGTTACCGGGCTTTTTTATTCACCCATACCCTAAATAATTCGAGTTGCAGGAAGGCGGCAATTGAGTAAATCCCCAGGAGCTTACTCAAGTAAGTGACTGGGGTGCGCGAAAGCAGCCAACGCACATGCAGCTTGAAGTATGACGGGTATGAAGGTTAGAGCCAGTTCTTGCGTTTGAAATAAAGATATGGCGCTAACCCGGCAATAATCATTAAACCAATCGCCGCCGGATAACCAAATGACCAACGTAGCTCCGGCATAAACTCAAAGTTCATCCCGTAGCTGGATGCGACCAACGTAGGCGGTAGGAAGACAACCGAGACCACCGAGAAGATCTTGATGATACGGTTCTGTTCGATGTTGATAAAACCCATCGCTGCTTGCATCAGGAAGTTAACTTTCTGGAACAAGGATTCATTGTGCGGTAGTAGGGATTCGATATCGCGCAGCACCTCACGAGCTTGTTCCAGTTGGCCACTTGGCAAACGCGCTTTACGCACCAGGAAATTCAGCGCCCGCTGGGTATCCATCAGACATAACCGTACTTTCCAGCCGATATCTTCCTGCTCCGCCAATGTGGAGAGCGCAGCATCATATTCATCGCCCTGCTGGCCTTCCATGATAACGCGGCTCAAGGCTTCTAAGTCGCTGTAAATATTCTCAATTTCATCTGCCAGCTGTTCGATTTTGGTTTCAAACAAGTCCAGCAGCAACTCATAGGCATTACCATCAACCAGTGTCTGATTACGTGCGCGCATGCGATATAAACGAAATGCCGGTAATTCACGTTCGCGCAGGGTATACAGGCGACCATCCCGAATAGTGAATGCCACCGTTGAGTTACCTGCGTGGTCTTCAGCATCTTCATAATAGAAGAAGGAGTGGATATGCAGGCCATCCTCATCTTCAAAGAATCGTGCGGAAGCCTCGATGTCGTCCAATTCTGGCCGGGTCGCCAGGCTTTGCCCTAACTCATTCTGGACGCGTTCCCGCTCCCCCTCTTCTGGCTCGACTAAATCGACCCAAAGTGAGGTTGTCAGGTCATCTGATTCATCCAGCTCCAAACGGGATAAGCGATTGTTACTTAATTTAAATGCGCTCAGCATGTGCCAAAACTCCCTTGCGGTGATGGATAGGGAAAACGCATTGAAGCACAGAAACAGGTGAGTATTGAAATACCGTTTGTTTCAGACCGTTAGGAGATCTGACTCACAGCGACGGTTTAGCGGGGCCGCTGACAACCACGAAGGCTATCAGCAAATAAGAGGATAGCCTTAGAAGTTGCACCATATGAACAGGTTATTGAGCCAGTATCTACTGGGTGTGTCCAAGGCGAATGTCCTCATCAAGAATAGTGCGCGCATGTTACGCCGAGAAGAAAAAGTCTGTCAACCGGTTAAAAGATGTTAATTGGTGAGCACAAATTTCAGTTTCTGGCGATAAACTCACCAATAGCAAAACCGGGCAAGAACACTCGGAGTTAATAGCGGTAAAAAGTAAAAAACCGAAGCCAGCTTCGACTTCGGTTTTGTGTATCCTGAATGCTGATTAAGCCGATGACTCAGCAAAATTTACAAACAGGCTTTCCCTTGGTATTGGCAAGAATAATCAACGCTTTATATTTTTAAACTGCTTAGTCGTGTCCGTTAGCGCAATTTCTGTCGGCAGCCTTTCCATTGAGCTGGCACCGTAGAAACCATCGCATTGCGGGCAATTATCCATGATGTATTGTGCATCTTGTGGGGTAGAAATCGGCCCACCGTGACACAACACAATCACATCTTCGCGTACTGCTTTTGCGGCAGCGGCCCATTTATTAATCAGAGGAACGCAATCCGCCAGCTTCAATGCAGTGTCAGCGCCAATATTACCGCCGGTGGTCAGCCCCATATGAGGGACAATAATATCAGCCCCCGCTTGAGTCATGGCGACAGCATCTTCGGCACTGAAAACATAAGGTGTGGTGAGTAAATCTTTCTCATGAGCAAGACGGATCATGTCTACTTCCAAACCATAACCCATGCCGGTTTCTTCAAGGTTGGCGCGGAAGTTCCCGTCGATTAACCCAACTGTTGGGAAGTTCTGCACGCCAGAAAAGCCCAATGCTTTCAGTTGATCCAGGAACTGGTCAAACTGACAGAATGGATCTGTGCCATTCACCCCCGCCAGCACCGGTGTATGTTTGACCACTGGCAGCACTTCTTTTGCCATATCAACCACAATTTCATTGGCATTGCCGTAGGCCAACAGACCGGCCAGCGAACCACGACCGGCCATGCGATAGCGGCCCGAGTTATAGATAACGATGAGATCGATACCGCCCGCCTCTTCACATTTGGCCGATAGACCCGTACCCGAACCGCCACCGATAATCGGCTCACGGCGGGCAATCATTTCCCGAAATTTAGCTAATATGGCCTGGCGTTGAAATTTTGGCATATGCTTCTCCAGATATTTTTATGCCCCTAATGGGATGGGGTTTTTGCTATTTCTTTAAAGTTTTCGACCGCTGCCTGGGCAAACTGTGGATCATTAATATTGAACGGATAATGCACCAGACGGCGTTTGTCAGTTTGAATCACGGTTTCTTGCAGCGTATGGATAAAGGCTTGCAATGCTTTTTCGTCCCAGAAGGGCTGGCCTGGAGCATCCAGCGCAGAGAAACCGCCCTGTGGAATCAAGAAACGCACTTCCCCTTCACAGCGATTGAGCTTCTCGCCAATCCAGCGCGCCATCTCAATGTTCTCTTGCTTGGTGGTACGCATCAGCGTGACTTGCGCGTTGTGCTCATAGAATAAGCGGTCAGCGTATTTCACCGGAATGGTGGCAGGGCTACCGAAATTGACCATATCTAATGCACCACAAGAGCCAACATAAGGGATTTGGCTGTGAGCAATGGCATCGAACCTCTCTGGCCCGCAGGCTAAGACACCATCAAATAATAGATCGCAGACTTCGGTAGTGGTCAGATCCAGCGCCCCTGCCAGCAAGCCACTTTCCGCTAATTTTTCCATAGCTTTGCCGCCACTGCCGGTCGCGTGGAACACCAGGCAATCATATTCTGCCGATAACGCCGCACTGACAGCCTGAATACACGGGGTCGTCACACCAAACATGGTCAAACCCAGCGCAGGTTTGTCATCGGTGGCTAACTCTGCTTGGGCAAATACTTCTTTGGCAAAATAAACCGCACCAGCAATTTGATGAGCCGCATTACTCAGTACCCGGCGGGAAATACGATTAAGCCCGGCAATATCCGTCACTGAATACATCATGGCAATATCACTGGCACCGATGTAACCGGAAACATCACCAGAAGCCATAGTTGACACCATCAGTTTAGGAATACCGATAGGTAAGCTTTGCATAGCGGGTGTTATCAGCGCCGTACCACCGGAGCCTCCCAAACCTAACAGTGCAGCCACATCATCACGGCTGGCAATAAAACGTTCAAAAGCTACCGCCATCGCACTTATCGCCCGCCCCCTATCACCACAGAACACCGCCTGACGCCCATCGGGATGGTGGCTTGCCACCGTTTCAGCCGTGATATCAGCGCCACCTGCGCGCCGAGCCTCTTTGGTCGACAAATCAACCGTGACTGTCTTCAGGCCGGTTGCTTTAATCAATTCACTGACATAGGCCAGCTCGTCGCCTTTGGTATCTGTCGTAGTCGCGATGAAAATATGACGGGGCATCTGAACATCCTTCTGTGAATGCGGAATGTCACAAAAAATGAAGCGCGTTGGTTAAGATAGAATCATATTGAGACTGCCGTATCATTATCGCAAAGGGCATTGGTTAAATGTGAGACTGTCGTCTCAAAAACAATCTGAATGTGAAGGGCATTCATGGCGATTTGTGCGAGCGGTTTGTTATAGTGGGCGCAAATACGATCTCAAGACTATGGAGTGACCGTGAGCCATCAAGATAAACCAGAACAGGCCTCTCCATCACTAACCACCATCAGGGCCAGAACCCGGCGGTTACTTATCGATACAGCGATGTCGATGTATGAACAAGGCGCGTTTCCATCAATAACCGAAGTGGCGAACGCTGCCCAGCTTTCCCGTGCCACGGCTTACCGCTATTTCCCAACACAAAGTGCCTTGGTTTCTGCCATGGTTGATGAGAGCCTCGGGCCGATATTGGCGTGGCAACCGACTCAACCTGATGCCGGTCAGCGAATTGCTGAATTATTGTCTTTTGCTTATCCGCGGATGTTGCAACACGAAGGTGTGCTGCGAGCTGCGTTGCATTTATCGTTACAACAATGGGCCGACAACCGTAGTAATCCAAATAATTAAGAAAAGTTGATTCGTGGTAACCGTAAACGGTTGTTAAAACTGGCAGTCGAGCCATTGGAAGGAAAGTTAACGCCAGAAGCACTGCAACGAGTGATCCATGCTTTCTCGTTAATTTATGGGTCAGAAGTGTTTATGGTGCTGAAAGATATTTGGCATTTGGATGACGCCGGAATTCAGGATGTTACTCAGTGGATGGGCAAAGCCATTCTGCTACAAGCGGAAACCGATGCAAAGCAGGCGGCTCAGGATGAGAGCCGCATGAATAAGTGATTCGGGTAAGTGAATGCCGCTAACGCCGCTGCGGCGTCAAGGCCGCAGAATTTACCCAAAGTCATTGGCGTTGCAGCAAGGCAGCAAATGAACGCGTCCCGATGAGCTGACATTAGTCAGTGATTCGGGTAAGTGAGTGCCGCTAACGCCGCTGCGGCGTCAAGGCCGCAGAATTTACCCAAAGTCATTGGCGTTGCAGCAAGGCAGCAAATGAACGCGTCCCGATGAGCTGACATTAGTCAGTGATTCGGGTAAGTGAGTGCCGCTAACGCCGCTGCGGCGTCAAGGCCGCAGGGTAAATTTAGACGGCTTCTAGTCTGGCATAAGCCGCCACCAACCACTTAATCCCTTCACCGGGGAAGGCTACTTGCAAGCGACTGTGCTCACCGCTGCCTTCCAAATTGACGATAGTGCCTTCACCAAACTTAGGATGTCGCACCCGCTGGCCCAGTGAGAAACCGCTGTCATTTTCGTTCATTGGCGTCCCCATTCTACGGTGGCTTACTGGGCGAGAGACCGTCGCGCGTAGCCGCACTTCTTCGACGCACTCTTGCGGCAATTCGCCGATAAAACGTGATGGCCGATGATTCACTTCTTTGCCGTACAAACGGCGGCTCTCGGCATAACAGAGTGTCAGTTTCTGCATCGCGCGCGTGACCCCAACATAGGCCAGCCGCCGTTCTTCTTCCAGACGCCCACCTTCATCCAGTGACATCTGACTGGGGAACATGCCCTCTTCCATACCCACGATAAATACCTGCGGGAACTCCAACCCTTTTGCTGAATGGATAGTCATCAGTTGCACTGCATCCTGATAGGCATCTGCTTGCCCCTCACCGGCTTCCAGCGCCGCATGAGAAAGAAATGCCTGTAGTGGCATCAGATCCTGATCTTCATCCTGATAGCTGTATTGGCGGGTCGCATTGACCAGTTCTTCAAGGTTTTCAACACGCGCCTGACCTTTTTCGCCCTTTTCCTGCTCATACATCGACCACAAGCCAGAATCGCGAATGACTCGATCAGTTTGGACATGCAGCGGCATATCCGCTGTTTCATGCGCCAGTGAATCCACCAGTTCGACAAAACGTTGCAGCGCAGAAGCCGCACGGCCTGCCAGCACTTTTTCCTGCAACATGGCACGGGTTGACTGCCACAAGGTTAACTGACGGTCACGCGCGGTTTGGCGAATCACATCTAATGTGCGATCACCAATCCCACGAGTCGGCGTATTCACCACCCGCTCAAAAGCAGCATCATCGTTACGATTGGAAATCAGACGTAGATAAGCCAGTGCGTCTTTGATTTCCTGACGTTCGAAGAAGCGCTGACCACCATAAATACGGTACGGCATCGCCGTTTGTAACAAGGCCTCTTCCAAAACACGCGATTGGGCATTACTACGATACAAGATGGCGCAATCATTCAGCGCACCGCCGTTGTCTTGCCAGGCTTTAATGCGATTCACCACAAACCGGGCTTCATCCAACTCGTTAAAGGCACAATAGAGCGAGATAGGCTCGCCTTGCCCCCCATCAGTCCACAAGTTCTTACCCATGCGGCCATCATTATTAGCAATCAGGGTGTTTGCCGCCGTCAGAATATTGCTGGTCGAACGATAATTCTGCTCCAATCGGATGGTTTCAGCGCCGGGAAAATCTTTCAGGAAGCGCTGGATATTCTCCACCTGCGCCCCGCGCCAACCATAAATTGACTGGTCATCGTCACCGACAATCATCACATTGGAGCGATCCCCCGCCAGCAGGCGAATCCAGGCATATTGAATGTTGTTGGTATCCTGGAACTCATCCACCAGAATGTTGGTAAAGCGCTCGCGATAGTGATTCAGAATGTGCGGCTTATTTAGCCACAGCTCATGCGCACGCAATAATAGCTCGGCAAAATCCACCAGGCCCGCGCGGTCACAGGCTTCCTGATAGGCCTGATAAATACGCAACCAAGTGGCTTCAACCGGGTTACCGTAGCTCTCAATATGCTGCGGACGTAGACCTTCGTCTTTTTTGCCGTTGATGTACCACATTGCCTGACGTGGAGGCCATTGTTTTTCATCTAAATTCAAGGCTTTAACCAAGCGTTTCAATAACCGTAGTTGGTCGTCACTGTCGAGGATTTGGAAATCTTGCGGCAGATTGGCATCCATATGGTGAGCACGCAACAACCGGTGCGCCAACCCGTGGAAAGTACCAATCCACATGCCGCCCTGACTGGTGCCAATCAAATGCTCAATACGGTGGCGCATTTCGGCTGCCGCTTTATTGGTAAAGGTCACCGCGATAATCGAATACGGGGAAGCATTTTCTACCGACAACAGCCAGGCAATACGATGAACCAGCACCCGTGTTTTGCCACTGCCCGCACCGGCCAGTACCAACAGGTTGCAGCGTGGCGCGGCCACGGCTTCACGTTGTTTTTCATTCAGGCTGTCGAACAGATCAGAAACGTCCATAGGCACCGTTTATCGGGTAAGGGAAAATAGCCAAATCGCCAGTTATCCGGCGATTTTAACATCATTTCACTGTGAATTTATACAGAGTTATTGCAGAGGATTATAGCAATGCTGTCAGGGAAGCCAACTGCGATATCTCAATATGTGGCAATAACCGGCTGTCACTGGCCGTCATCAGGCTCTGTTGGCGGTCGTTAATCCAGCATGCTTGCATACCACAACGCAGTGAGCCAGCCACATCGGTGGTCAGGTCATCACCGACATGTAAGATGTTTTTCAGCGGAATATCCAGATGATTAGCCGCTTTATGGTACATATCGCGGAAGGGTTTGGCGCGGCCATGCGGGCCGGAGCGCAAGACAAACTGAAAATAATTATCCAGACCACAGGCTTTAGGGTCCGCATTGCCATTGGTGATAGCCACCAGCGGATAATGCTCAGCCAGCGCGCTTAAGGTATCGTGTGTCGCCGGCGGCACATAAATACGGCTACGCCATAGGGCAAAGTTTTCCATAGCAGCATCAGCCCCACATTGCGCTTCTGACTTACTCAAACCATGACGCATCAACCCCAGCTCAATAGCATGCCAGCGCCACTGAGTGACATCGTGGTAAATGTCCGGGTCTTGCTCCAGTAATTCACGGCGAAAGCGGTGTAAATCTGCGGCTTGTAACTGCGCCAAATTGGGGTGGTACTGCTGTAAAAATGCCACAGACTCTTGTTCTGTACGGGATATCACCGGCCGATTGTCATACAAGGTGTCATCCAAATCGAAGGTAATGGCGGAAATACGTTCAAGTGGACGATAAAAATGCATCAGGATTTGCCTCGTTTGGCCCGTGGATGAGCAGCATCATACACTGTTGCCAGATGTTGAAAGTCTAGATGAGTATAAATTTGTGTGGTGGTCAGATTGGCGTGGCCGAGTAACTCCTGCACGGCACGCAGGTCGCCACTGGATTCCAGCATGTGGGTGGCGAAAGAGTGGCGTAGTTTATGCGGGTGAATATGGCTACTGACCCCTTGCTTGACCCCCCATTCGGCAAAGCGTTTTTGCACATTTCGCGCTGAAATCCGCTTCCCGGTATTGGCTAAAAAGATGGCGTCATCCTGCGGTTCAAACAATTCACGCAGTTCCAGCCAATGCTCCAGCCACTTAACTGCCGTCTTGCCGATAGGGACTTTGCGCTCTTTGCTACCCTTACCCATCACCCACACTTCACCACTCGCCAGATCGACATGTTTGCAGTTCATTCCGACCAGTTCAGATAAGCGCAAGCCCGCGCCATACATGACTTCCAGCATCGCCCGGTCACGCACTGCCAGTGGGTCATTCAGGTCGATATCCAGCAGTTTATCGACCTCATCGACATCAATATTTTTCGGCAGATGACGGCCAGAACGCGGGGTACTGACCCCTTTAGCCGGGTTGGCTTGCAGTACGCCCTGACTGACCAGCCAGTTGAGGAAACTGCGCAAAGCCGAGAGTCGCAAAGCCAGGCTGGATGAGTGCAAACCGGCGCGTTTACTACGCGAAACCAACGAGCGCACTTGCGCGGCATCCAGTGTTTGCCAGTGTGCCAACCCCATCTGTTCGCCCATTTCCATCAGCGCTTGCAACTGACGTCGATAGCTGGTGATAGTTAGCGGGCTAAGTTGGCGCTCAACTTTGAGGTAACGCAGAAAAGCCTCTACCTGCGGGGCAAGTGAAGTACTGAAATCAGTCATACTGGCTCTATCCAGCGCTCCAGCAGGCTCGGCAATAACATGGATAATTGATTCAGCATCACAGTGCCCATGCCTTGCTGATAATGCTGGATATCACGACTGCTGAAAACGATAACCCCCAGATCACCCTCTTTGCCCAGCAACGACAATGCCACAGACCCGACTTGCTTAGCTTGCGGCAATAATAGCAGCAGCTCCGGCCCATTCAGGCTGCCAAGATAATGGCGAGCATTCCCCAGCCGCTGAATGCGCATTGGCTCAAAAGCATGGCGAGACAGACCCAAATGGGTGAAGTCAGATGGCGCACCGATTTGCCAACGGTCAGTAAACAATCTGACATTTGCACCAGCCAGCCCAAAATCTCTGGCCCAGCGCTGCAAACGATTGAGCATATCTTGCAAGCTACTGGCGGCGGCAAGATTACCTTGCAGTTGCAGTAACCGGTTGAATAACACTTCATTCAGACCCGCCTGCTCCATCAGTAACGTAATCTCTTCTTCCAACTGACCTATCTGGTTACGCTGACGCCCCAGTTGCCACTCCACCAGCGAGACTGTGCCTCTAACCGGATGGGGAATATGCATCTGTTCAACCAAACGAGCATTGCGGATAAAGAAGTCGGGATTTTGCAATAAATACTGCATAACGGCATCGTCGTCTAACTCGATACCCGCTAGCGCCTGCTCCTCAGAACTTTTCATTTAACACCCATCGTAATGAACATTTATACCCTAAATAATTCGAGTTGCATGAAGGCGGCAACTGAGCGAGTCCCCAGGAGCTTACATAAGTAAGTGACTGGGGTGAACGAAGGCGGCCAACACACATGCAGCTTGAAGTATGACGGGTATACTATAAATGAATAAATCCGTCATACACATGGGTGGCTGGCCCGGTCATATACAGCGGGTGACCCGGCCCTTTCCAACTGATATGCAAACTGCCACCCGGCAATTCAACATGCACCTCTTCACCCAACAATTCTTGCTGAATACCAACCGCCACGGCCGCACAAGCCCCGCTACCACAAGCCTGAGTTTCACCGGCTCCACGCTCATACACCCGCAAGCGGATATGTTCACGGCTCACAACCTGCATAAAGCCGATATTAGCCCGTTCGGGAAAGCGCTCATGGCTTTCTAATACTGGGCCTAGCAAGGCAACATTGGCAACCGAAACATCATCAACCTGCATCACACAATGAGGATTGCCCATCGAAACGACACCACATAACACGGTGTGCTCGGCGGCACGTAAAATGTAGGTTTTTTCAGCTTTAGCCGCACGGAAAGGAACACTCTGCGGTTCGAAATTGGGTTCGCCCATATTGACGCACACCAGTTCGTCTTCAGTCACACTCAATATCATACGACCGGTTTGAGTGCTGACACTGATATCGCGTTTATTGGTCAGCCCTTTCAGTCGGACAAAACGGGCAAAACAGCGCGCGCCATTGCCACACTGAGAGACTTCGCTGCCATCGGCATTAAAAATACGGTAGTGAAAATCCAGCTCAGGATCATAAGGTGGCTCAACCACCAACATTTGATCAAAGCCCACGCCAGTGTGCCGGTCTGCTAATCGGCGGATCAACTCCGGCGAAAAGTAAACATTTTGGGTAACTGCATCGACAACCATAAAGTCGTTGCCAAGACCGTGCATTTTGGAGAACTGCATTTCATACTCCGCTGACTTTTATTGACCGGCTAAATTTTCGGTACTGGCTACATTCGGTACTGACTCAATCTGGCGGCGTAAAGGATTGTCACTGTGGCCCAGCGATACTTTGGGTCGGTTTTGAATCGCCCGGTAAACCCTGCTGATTTTTATCGACCTGACCGCTGTCTTGTTTGGTCGTTTCGACCTTGGGTTTATCTGACGGTGGGAAATATAACGGGCCTTTCAGACCACAACCGCTCAACGCGAACACCATCATCGCAGTCAGTGACCAACATAGTTTCTTTTTCATTTTTTAACGCCTGTAAATTGTTTTGACGCCGGTAAATGTGTTATTGCCTGTGATTCACGCGTCCAAGGCCTCTATAATCGCAGGTGGATCATGAAAAGCAATAGGAATTGAATATGAACGACAGCGAGTTTCATCAGTTAGCCGATCAATTGATGCTTTGCATTGAAGAAACACTGGATGGTTTTAGTGGCGATAGCGATATCGATTATGAAACCAATGGCGGGGTGATGACCCTGACTTTTGAGAATGGCAGCAAGATTGTTATCAACCGCCAGGAGCCATTACATCAGGTATGGTTGGCAACTAAAGCGGGCGGTTATCATTTTGATTACCGCGAAGGGCACTGGTATTGCTCGCGCAACGGCGAAGAGTTCTTTACCAAGCTATCCGAAGCAGCGACCGCGCAAGCTGGCGAAGTCGTGAGTTTTAGCTAGTCGCTCAAGCTAACTCCTGCGGCGTCAAGGCCTCGAGATTTAGTTTACCCAAAGTCATTGGAGTTGCAGGTAGGCAGCCAGTAAACGCATCCCGATGAGCTGACTCAAGTCAGTGATTCGGGTAAGCGCGCGCAGCTAACACCCCTGCGGCGTCAAGGACACAGGGGAAATCAATGTAGCTGAAACTGCTGCGCCGGCGCGGAGGTTTCTTTATCCGCAATATGCAGATGAGACAACGCATTGCTACGGAAAGGAATCACCTGAGTTCGACCATCTAACTGCACAATTTGGTAGAACTGCGGCAAGTTGAAGTTGATAAAGCTGGAGCCGTAAGTAAAGCGGTCGTGGGAAGATGAATAGAAACGGCTAACATCCCGCACTAACTCCTCTTTGCTGCCTTCGCAATGATGATAAACCTCAACGCGGTTGGTCTCATCCAGGATATAAATATTAAATCCTTTCTCATCTGCGGTGCCTTCGAAGAAGAACTGAATAATCCCTTCGCTGGCAAAACCGTCCACAACTGGCGGCAGATGAATTTGATCGGTTTCGACCTGAATCGATAACCCATGCAACTTGTTATTGGATATCGCACCATAGAATTCGACGGCATTTTCCAATTTCTGCACCGAGACACTCAGGCGCTCAAAGAACAAGCCCCATGTTTGACCGGCAACTCGCACCGCTTTGAAACGGCCCGGTTCCTGGCGAGTACTGGACAAGCGCAGTTCAATACATTCAGAAACCAATTGCTGGATACGGGTACGAATCAAGCCACGTAAGTGTTGGCTATAGCAGAACACATCCACGGATTCTGGCGGAGCCGCATCCTGATGCATTTTGCCTAAAATTGTTTTCAACGCTTCCAATACCGCCTGTTCACCGCTGAAATGCAGCGTCCGCACTTCATTCCATGAATTGCGATACAACAAATCGATACTACCAACCAGGCACTGCTGCTGCTCGCCAAAACTGAAAACATCCAGTTTGCGGAAATCAAAATGCACCACTTGATTACGGAAAGCCGCAGTTGGGTCATGTTCCAGATTGACGATAATCGCTAAATGGCGAATCTCGCACGGGCTATACAGCGCTTTAGGTGTCGGCGCTGGCAGACGCAATGGGAAGTGGTGAGAGATATCTGTCACCAACTCTTGCAGTTTGACGGTATCGCACAGATTGGCACTTTTAATATGCAGGTGCGTTTTGCTGGTTAATAAGCCGTTGAAATAGGCCCATGACACCAATTTATTCAGATAACGGTTATATTCCAGCGGCTGATGGCTGACAATCGTCTCCATCGACGGCGCTTGGTTATACAGATACCAGCCCGGACGGTTAGCACGGCCCGCTGGCACATGAATAAAGGTCAGGTGTTCTTCGGAAAGATCCGGTGAAATTTGTGGGTTGACCAGAGTCACTTTACCCGGTAGGGCTTCAAATGCCGCATACAGTTTGCGGGTCAGAACGCCGATATCCTGCGGGCTGGCGCTAACACTCAAGTTGTTGCGCCGCGCAAAGCGAATCAAATTACGATAGCTTTGCATCATGGCATCTAACAGCTCGTTATGTGCTTCACGCACCCGTTCAATCTTCCAGTTCGCGCGGTTATCCAACACCGCCAGACTCTCGTCACTCCAGCCCCATTCACTGACCAATTGGCTGAGAATTTCACGACGCCAGCCCACACTTGCAGGGGTTCGGGATAATTTCTCACACACTTTCAGATAGAAACAACGACGCACCAGGTTCAAACGGGTGGTGTCATTAATTTGGGTCAGGTAGCGGGTGACGCGATCAAGCATCATGCAGTAAGCATCAAGGCCAAATGCCACAATTTCACCGGCATGCAGACGCTGCTTGATTTCCATCGCCAACAGTTGGGAATTAGGGTATTCCCAAGAATAGGCTTCAAGCAGAACCGTTTTCAGCACCGCTTTATAAGGCGAATCGATACTCTTGTACAATTGCCACAAACTGGCCCCGAAATACTCTTCCGCTGACAGGGTGCTCAAACCGCCCAGATCCAGCCATTCATTCGGAGTTAATACGCCCTGCGCATACAGCGACAGCACGTAATCATCATAATTATTTTCTTCTTCAACCGGGACCATATTCCACAGAATACGTTTCCCAGCCAGACGAACCGCACTGCGGTAAAATTCATCCAGCAATAAAATATGTTGGGTAGAGCCGCAATCCTCGCCCCCCAGACTACCACTGGCGTTATGGCGGAAACGGTTTTCATCTATCAGGAAGAAACTGACTTCAACACCCATTGATGCAGCCCATTTTTCCAGCAGACTACATTTCTTTTGCAGGCGGTTGCGCTCTTCAGCATCAAGCCAGGCTTGGTGACACACCCAGATATCCAGATCGGACGTATGGCACTGACCAATAGATGAAGTACTTCCCATTGAGTAGACGCCGGTAATCGGCAGTTCACCGCCCACACTCTGCTGCAAAGGTTGGCCCCATTTGGCTTCAACCTCAGAGAGATAATCCTGTTGCGTTTCATTGGGCGTGAAAAGACAGATGCCATGGGGAACGTTACCATCAAGGTAGCCCGGCATCAGTGGATGATGACAATGTAATAGGGTCGGTAGCAGACTGTAGACCTTTTGGAGGGCTGGCCCCATGGCCGCCAAGGCGCGATCGACTCGTAATTGGTTGATCGCATCCAGTCGCTGTTTTAGTGTCTCGATGTAGAGGTACAAGACGTCTCGCCTGATTGTTCCGGTGTTTAAAATTGCTCCGGTGCTTAGAATTGTTCCGGTGCTTAGAAAAAAAACCGTGTTCCAGATTCGCTTATGGCTTTTTTTGACTTTCAGCGAAAATATGGTTTTTGTTGAACTGACCAAAAAACATTTTGTTTGAAGACATATTGTTTGAATAACAGTTAACGAATTATTGCTGGAAACGTGATCAATCTAACACCTTGCCGATTGACCGTAAAGAAAGTAAAGCTATCCCTACAATTATAATGCCTATCTCTTGCCAAAGTCATGGTCAGTAATAGTCCAGTATCAGGCAAAAAACCGTTAAGGCCGTAGCGACCACACTGACAGCCTTCATCGGTCAATGGTAGGATGGGCCGTAAAATATAAAAACGGTAACAAGCAATGTTAGACAAAATTATTCGAATTGCCACGCGACAAAGCCCGCTCGCCTTATGGCAAGCACATTATGTTCAACATTTACTGCAAGCCAATCACCCAGGCCTGCAAGTCGAATTGGTGCCAATGGTGACCCGTGGGGACATCATTCTGGACACGCCACTGGCAAAGGTTGGTGGTAAAGGTTTGTTTGTTAAAGAATTAGAGCTAGCGCTATTGGAAGGACGAGCAGATATTGCCGTTCATTCAATGAAAGATGTCCCGATTGCCTTCCCTGAAGGATTGGGTCTGGTCACCATTTGTGAGCGTGATGACCCTCGCGATGCTTTCGTATCAATAAATTATGCTCATTTGGATGAGTTGCCCGCTGGCAGCATTGTGGGCACATCAAGCTTGCGCCGTCAGTGTCAATTGCGTGAGCGCCGCCCTGATCTGATTATCCGTGACCTGCGCGGTAACGTCGGCACGCGTCTTGCCAAGTTAGATAAAGGTGAATACCACGCCATTATTTTAGCCGTTGCTGGCCTCAAGCGCCTCGGGCTGGAAACGCGAATTCGTTATGCCATGCCTGCTGAGGAGTCATTGCCTGCGGTCGGTCAAGGTGCTGTCGGTATTGAATGCCGTCTCGATGATAATTTTACCCGTCAATTACTAGCACCATTGAATCATCGCGAGACTGAATTGCGCGTGTGCGCTGAACGCGCCATGAATACCCGCCTTGAAGGAGGTTGCCAGGTGCCTATCGGCAGTTATGCCGAATTGGACGGTGATACACTGTGGCTTCGCGCATTGGTCGGTGCCCCTGATGGCAGTGAAATTATTCGCGGTGAACGCCGAGGGCCGGCTGAAAATGCAGAGCAAATGGGTGTTGAACTGGCCGATGAGCTGCTATCACGGGGTGCCAGAGAGATACTGGCTGAGGTTTATCAGGATAATCCACCGCTATGACGATTCTGGTCACCCGTCCATCCCCTGCCGGGGAGCAGTTAGTCAGCCGCCTGCGTGCGCTGGGCCGGGTTGCCTGGCATGCACCCTTGATTGATTTCTCACCCGGCGATGACCTGCCCAAACTGCCTGCATTACTGCAAGATATGCAGGCGGGTGATTTGGTTTTTGCTTTATCACAAAACGCAGTTCGCTACGCTAACTCTCTGTTAAAAAGAAATAACCTGTCATGGCCTGCACAGTTATCTTATTATGCTATTGGTCGTAACACTGCATTAGCATTACATACTGCCAGCCGCTTGCACATCACCTTCCCCCCAACGGGAGAAACCAGCGAGATGCTATTATCATTGCCCGACCTGCAACAACTGACAGGTAAGAAGGCACTGTTATTGCGCGGTAATGGCGGGCGAGAGCTGCTTGGTGAAAGCCTGAGGGAGCGGGGTGCAACGGTGACTTTTTGCGAGTGTTATCAACGCAGTCCTATTTTTTATGATGGCAGTGAACAAGGTGCGCACTGGCAGCGTTCCGGAGTCGATATTCTGGTCGTTACCAGCGGCGAAATGCTACAACAGATCTATACTTTAGTTCCTGATTATTATCGTTCTTCCTGGTTGCTCCACTGCCGGCTAGTGGTCGTGAGCGATCGTTTGGCGGCCTTAGCAGCCCAAATGGGCTGGAGCAATATCCGGGTCGCAGAGAATGCTGATAATGATGCGCTGATCCGCGCACTACAAGATTTTTAATAAACCTGAAACCTGACTATGGGATGCCCAATATGACGGAACAAAATACCCCATCCGCACCAGTGGAAGAGACAACCACCGCGGCTGAGAGGCACCAACAGCCAGAACCAGAAATCCGCCGGGAGAAAAAATCCGGGCCAATTCTGGGCGCCATTGCTATTGCACTGGCCATCGCGCTAGGTGCCGGGCTTTATTATCACGGACACCAGCAGGCTCAGTTACAAGAAGCGGCAAATATTGCGCTGCAAGAACAGTTAGCCGAATTAAAGCAGAGTCAGTTGCAGGAAAAACAGCAGCTTGAGTCATTGTTGCAACAACAAGGCAAAGCGCTGGAGGCGGCTGACCGCCAACAAACCTCGCTGACGCGCCAACTAAACGAGTTACAAGAAAAAGTCGCGACTATTTCAGGAAGTGATGCCAAAACCTGGTTACTGGCACAAGCTGATTTTCTGGTGAAAATGGCAGGGCGTAAACTCTGGAGTGATCAGGATGTCACCACTGCCGCCACATTACTGAAAAGTGCCGATGCCAGTCTGGCCGATATGAATGACCCAAGCCTTATCGACGTGCGTCGGGCCTTAACCGAAGATATCAGTACCCTTTCGGCAGTCACGCAAGTCGATTTCGACGGTATTATTCTCAAATTGAATCAATTGTCGAATCAGGTCGATAACCTGCGTCTCGCCGATAACAATATTGATGATTCCCCGATGGATGCCAATAGCGATGAGCTGTCCAGTTCATTAGCCGAGTGGCGTCAGAATCTGACCAAAAGCTGGCATAGCTTTATGTCTGACTTTATTACTATTCGCCGCCGCGATAGCAGCGCTGAGCCACTGTTAGCACCCAATCAGGACGTTTATTTACGTGAAAATATCCGTTCCCGCTTGCTGGTCGCCGCTCAGGCCGTGCCTCGCCATCAGGATGAAGTGTATAAACAGTCGCTAGAGACGATTTCTACCTGGGTTCGCGCCTATTTTGATGTGAATGACCCGAATACCAAGGCGTTTCTGGATGAATTGGAGAGCCTGAGTCAGCAGTCAATTTCAATGGACGTGCCTGATCAATTGAAGAGCCAGCCGATGCTGGAAAAATTGATGCAAACCCGGGTTCGTAACTTACTGGCACAAGCGCCAGTTGCCGCTCAGGGGGAATAAGTATGCTGCGAGTGTTACTGTTATTCCTCATTCTGACCGCCGGGATCGTCCTTGGCCCCATGCTGGCCGGTCATCAGGGTTATGTATTGATCCAAACTGACAACTATAACGTCGAAACCAGTGTGACCGGTTTAGTCATTATGTTGGTCTTAGTGTTGGTGGCGTTCCTGATAGTGGAATGGATATTGCGCCGTATTTTCCGCACTGGTGCACGTACCCGTGGCTGGTTCCTCGGCCGTAAACGCACCCGCGCCCGTAAGCAAACCAAAGCGGCACTTATCAAATTGGCAGAAGGTGATTTCAAGCAAGTTGAGAAGTTATTGACTCGCAATGCCGATCACGCCGAACAACCAATGGTGAACTACCTACTGGCAGCAGAAGCCGCTCAACAACGCGGTGATGAATTCCGTACCAATCAGTATCTGGAACGGGCGGCTGAAGTGGCTGACACCGACCAATTACCGGTCGATATTACCCGGGTACGGATTCAACTCGCACAAGGGCATGTTCATGCCGCACGTCATGGTGTTGATCGGCTCCTGGATCAAGCACCACGCCATCCGGAGGTGCTGCGTCTGGCTGAGCAGGCTTACCTCCGTTCCGGTGCTTACAGTTCATTACTGGAAATTTTACCCGCAATGAGCAAAGTGCAGGTACATATCGCCGAGGAAATCGCCGCGCTGGAACAGCAAGCTTATATTGGCATGATGAATCAGTGTATGGCCGAAGAAGGAAGTGATGGCCTGAAACGTTGGTGGAAAGATCAAAGCCGCAAAGTACGCAATGAGATCCCACTGCAAGTAGCCTTGGCGGAGCATCTGATTGAATGTGATGATAGTGATGTGGCCCAGCAGATCATTTTGGATGGTCTGAAACGTCAGTATGATGAACGGCTGGTGTTGTTGATCCCGCGCTTGAAGTCGGGCAACCCAGAGCCAATAGAGAAATCATTACGCCAGCACATCAAACAGCACGGAGCCACACCGTTGCTCAATAGCACTTTGGGTCAGTTGATGCTGAAACACGGCGAATGGGAGAAAGCCAGTGAGGCCTTTAAAGCCGCACTTGCACAGCGCCCAGACGGCTATGATTATGCATGGCTGGCTGATGCTCTGGATAAGTTACACCGCCCTGAGGATGCCGCTCAGGCTCGCCGCGAGGGGTTATTGCTCACACTGCGGCAGAATGGCGAGTCACTTTGATGGTACGCAAATCAATCTGTGAGCCAAGGGCCGACCGCACCCAGGGGCGCTCCGGCGACTTACGTACTTGTGTTTGAAACTAAAAGTGGCCCCTACGGCACGTTTCCCCTTGGTTCAGCTTTATTCGTCATCTAAAGGCTCCTTTGGGAGCCTTTTCTTTACCCCTGATTCGGATAAGTGCGTACAGCTAACACCCCTGTAGCCTCAAGTACGAAGGGTATGCAAAAAAAAAACGCTTGCCGATAAGGGCAAGCGTCTGAAATTTTCAGGTCTACAGACAACAATGTCGGTGCCTCACTCAACGTTATGCCCGGTATGTGATGAAGATATTCAACATCGTTTACATGGACAATAGGCACCCTAAAATCGGCTCTGCGTCATCCCTGGGTTTATGAAGCTAAATTGGCTATAAAAACCAGGCTATCATAATAAGTGGGATGAGCATCTACACAGGAGATAATGCAGTTAGCATGCCAAGTTTTACAACAGGCCAATTATTTACTCACCCATCCTTAAATAAACTTATAATTAACTGATAATTAATAATTTTATTTTCTTGCTAACTCATAGTACAAAATCTCACTTCCACTATCCTGGGTTTAATCCTACCAACGTGATCTGTCGCTACAAAACGACGGTATAAGCTATCAATTTTTTTCTTTATATTTATCATGCTTTTATACGTCTCCATTTAGAGACAAAGCATTCGACTTTTGTCGCAAAAAACCAACACCCTGCACTTCATCTAATAAAAAGAAGATCGGCTCCTACCATCAGGCAAATTTGATCAAAGAGCGCCAACAGCGGTTTTTTATGCAAGTAGAACGGATACAACGATGGATAGCAGAATGAAAAACAGGAGGAGGAATAATATGGAAATCGATTTGATACGAGCAAGTCGGAGACAAAGTACAGACGAAAAAAAACCCCGCATTGCGGGGTTTCTTCTGAAATTGGTCGGCGAGAGAGGATTCGAACCTCCGACCCACTGGTCCCAAACCAGTTGCGCTACCAAGCTGCGCTACTCGCCGATTTCGTACTGCTCACTCTACATGGCCTTTCGACCTATGTCCATGTAAATCTTAATAAAATCTACATGTTTTGTGTGGTGCGAAGGGAGGGACTTGAACCCTCACGTCCGTAAGGACACTAACACCTGAAGCTAGCGCGTCTACCAATTCCGCCACCATCGCATGTTCCACAAAATTTGGGGTGGCTAATGGGGCTCGAACCCACGACAACTGGAATCACAATCCAGGGCTCTACCAACTGAGCTATAGCCACCATAACTTCCTACTACTTACAGCTTACTTCGACTTCGTCGTACGCGGCAATCTTACCACCGCAGCTCTTGCACACAAAATTAATGGTGCGCCCGACAGGATTCGAACCTGAGACCTCTGCCTCCGGAGGGCAGCGCTCTATCCAGCTGAGCTACGGGCGCTTAGCGCCGTTGCGGGTGAGGATACTACGGTTTTAATACTTGGCTGTCTAGTGCTTTTTTAGAAGAAATGGTGTGTTTGCTTACGCTTTGCACACTCTGCCGCAAAAGTCAGCCATTGATAGCCCTCACTCCGCCTTATTCGCTGGTTTTATGGCCGCTTTAGCCCCTCTGGACCTGAAACCACAAGAGATGGGTCGACTGACGCCTTTTTATGCATTCCCAAAGCAAAATAGCATAGCGTCACCAATCCGAGGAAAATCACTCCGACCAGCAAAGATAGCTGGGTATCTGGGTTAATCCCCATACCGACCAATACACAAATCAGAAAGGCGATAGTGAGATAGTTCACATAGGGGAACATGATGGACTTAAACGGATGTTGCTTCAATGCCTCTTGGTGTACCTGACGAAAACGCAGTTGGCTCACTAACACCACGAACCATGGCACCATACCCGGTAGCACGCTGGCGCTGTAAACATACACAAACACCTGCTGTGGATTGGGAATAATGTAATTGAGGCTAGAACCCACCATCAGACATAAAATAGTGACCGCAATACAATAGACCGGGACACCGCTGGCAGACAGTTTGGTCAGGCAAGCAGGTAACTGGCGATTCTTCGCCAAGGCATATAGCATACGCCCGCCGCTATACATGCCACTATTACACCCCGACAGTGCCGCCGTGAGCACCACAAAGTTGATAATCCCTGCGGCTGAAACTATTCCTATCTTGGCAAAGGTGAGTACAAACGGGCTGCCTCCAGTACCAATACCGTCCCACGGGAAAATAGTAACTATCACGAAAATCGCCCCGACATAGAAAATCAGGATGCGCCAGAGGATGTTATTGATGGCACGTTTTAGTGTGACCTGAGGATTTCTGGCTTCGCCAGCCGTGATTCCGACTAATTCGACCCCCTGATAAGACGCCACCACAATACACAACGCAAACATGAAGCCTTTCCACCCCCCGGCAAAGAAACCGCCGTGGGCCGTCAGGTTATCAAATCCGATAGGTTGGCCATGATTACCAAAACCGAAGAAAATAACGCCTAACCCCACCAAAATCATCACAATGATGGTGGTCACTTTGATCATCGCAAACCAAAACTCCAGCTCGCCATACAACCTGACCGCCGCGAGATTAGCGAGTGCGACTATCGCCACCCCAGCAATAGCCGGTAACCATTGGGGGATTTCCGGGAACCAAAACTGGACATATACACCAATCGCGGTAATTTCAGATATCCCCACCGCTATCCACATAAACCAATAACCCCAAGCCGTCAGGTAGCCAAAATAGGGGCTAAGATACTTATGTGCATAAACGGCAAAAGAGCCTGCAACTGGCTCCAGATAGAGCATTTCACCCATGGATCGCATAATGAAAAATACAAACAAACCAGCAATGATATAAGCCAGTAATACCGACGGCCCCGCCCATTTTAATGTACTGGCGGAGCCCATAAATAACCCAACACCAATGGTACCACCCAACGCTATCAGTTCGATATGCCGGGCTTCCAGCCCACGGTGTAATCCTTTTTTCTCTTCGTTGTCTGCCATATATCCTCTATAAACCGACTGGTGTGTCTGCTCCGGATGTCCCGGTTGTTGTTATTCAATATAAGATTAACGACCAAATGAAATATTTAGCTTAATTATTAATACAGATTAAAGAATAGGAAAACGGCCCATAGAAAAACGCGGCGCTCACCACAGAACCGTAACCGGCCGGTATCGTTCCGTATCTGAGTCAGATAAGCAAACAAGAAACTAAAACTTTATGGAATAAATATTATTAAATTGATTCCAAAATGGAATTAAGAGAGGGGGATATTAATCAGGGGAATGGATAGGAAAGGTTTCATAGCATCAGGGCCTTATCGACCCCGATCCTAGGAAGGTTATTACAAGCGACCGCTATAATAATAACCAACAAATTTCAGCAATTTGAATTGGCGGCGAATACGGCTGGGTTGAGCCAGAAGGCGATAGAGCCACTCCAACCCCATGTTCTGCCATATCTTAGGCGCACGTTTAACATGGCCGGTAAAGACGTCGTAAGTCCCGCCAACCCCCATATAGAGCGCGTCAGGGTAGACTTTACGACAATCACGCATAAACATTTCCTGTTTAGGCGACCCCATGGCAACAGTGACAATTGCCGCGCCACTGGCAGCAATCCGTGCAAACAGCGCTTCGCGTTGTTCTGGTGTGAAATAGCCGTCCTGACTCCCGACCAGATTCACATTCCATTGCGCCCGTAATTTAGCTTCAGTTTCTGCCAACACGTCAGGTTTGCCACCGACTAAAAACACCGGTATCCCTTGCTGACCCGCGCGCTGCATCAGTGCTTCCCACAAGTCAGCCCCTGCCACTCGTGACAATTTCGCCTGTGGATATTTACGGCGGATAGCGCGCACCATACTGATACCATCAGCGTAAAGATACTCAGCCTCAGTGATCAACTGACGTAATGCCGCATCATCTTCCGCTTTTAGCAGTTTCTCTGCATTCATTGCTACCAACGTGCCCGTTTTCACCGGGCCACTGCTCAGCAAATGATCCAGCGTCTGCTCCATGTCTCGAAAACCCCAGATGTCGAAGCCACGGACACTATATTTGGGAATATCAATAGATTTTGGAATCTCAGTATTCTGTTCCATCATAATCCTTACAGTTGGCTGCTCTCGTGCGGTACGGATAACGGCTTCGGCTTACCAATATGGTGCTGCACCCGTTGCTTGATTAAACCCGCCGTATCGAACAACCAATACAACAATTTCGCCAGTATCAAACAGGCACCAAAAATCACACAGAAAAATACCACTCGTGAGACAAAGGAATCTAACCCTTCCCGCGCTAACACGATGATGTTAAACACCGCGCCAAAACAGAAGCTTTGCAGAATGGCGGCTTTGTAGCGATTCTTCTCGGCCTTACCTTGTTCATACAACCAGTCGAACCATTTAATGATTAATCCCACCACAATGGCACCCAGCGGGATAAACAGCACCCCCCCCATCACCACCAAGGAGCCTATCAACGTTGGGGAGATTGCCAGCCCTGAGTGGTTATCGAGCACATCCCAGGTAAAGTAATTGGCGGTATTCAACACCAAATCAGGGCGCGCTGGCCACAGGGAACTCGGAATAAACACATAAAAATCACGGATAATCGGTGCCAATCCTTGAAAATCTATTTTGTCGTAATTCTGGAGTAACAACCCAAGATTTTCCCACGGCGAGAAAGTATCGCGCGTCAGATAAAGGAAAGTATAAAACGCCTCTGCGCCGTTCACATCTAAACCGTAGCGCTTCAGGGCCAACCAGAACATGCCGACAATGCCAAAGACGCCAGCCGCTGCCAGCATCCACAGCGTTATCCAGCCGCGAACAATACCGATAAACAGGAATAATGAGAATGCAATAATGATATTCGCGCGGGTGCCGCCGACAATCACATAGGTCAGGATGCCAAATGCCACGGTGCTTACCAGGAAGAAAAACCAGGCGCGCATATCCTGCTTGAGGAAATAAACCACCAACATCGCCGGGATAAAGAAGTAGAAAAAGCGCTTCAATGCCACACCGGAGACATCGCTGGAGAAGATTTTACTGTAAGAATCTAGCTTAAATAGCAGGAAACCATTCTGCATAAAGAAGATGCCGACCGTGCCAATCGCCACCAGTGCCAGCAGTATCCAGGTGAGGTTGGTTTCTACCCGATTCATGGTGAATATCGGTGCCCGTGGCTGGCTGCGCGGCTTGTGCAGGCGTGTTTTATAGCTCACATAGTAAATGCCATAAAATGCCGTAGCGGACAGCATGGCATACAATAAATACTCAACTGGCACTACCGCCACACCAAACTGGAATACCAACATACACGTCAGCGGGAAGCCAAAATAGAATGTCAGCAAATAGAGCATTGAAAACAGGACGTTGAAGTTAAAGCGCACCCGCCGAAACTCCTGATACGTCAATGTCAGGATAAAAATAACGGCTAGCAGATAGACGCTGAAAAGACCGCCAAATTGCCCCAGCGTCATGGATGTTCTCCTGCGGCAAGCGCCAGCGCCTGTTGCCAACCTTCAATATAATTAGGATTAAAGAAGGCGATCGCGTGCTTATCCAGCCCCGCTAACTGGCGCTGCGCCTCGCGAATCAGCGGCTCATCCAATGAATCGCCATAGAAAAGCACCGGTATGTGCTGCTCAGCCAAATCTTGCCAGAATGGATTTTTGCGGCTCAACACAAAAGGCACGCCAAACTGGGTTAGCAAACACAGAGTGCCAATACCTTGCTGGCGATTAAAAATAAAATAGCCTAAATCACATTCACGCAGGATATTCAGATAATCATCAAATGGGATCTGCTCGGTCAAAATGCGCAGATTATCCGCCGCAAACAGTGCCAGACCCGCCTGCCTAACCTGCTCAATATACAGCTCATTATTAGCCGGATACCCCATTGGCAGAATAACCCGGGCATCAGGGCCAAATTGCTGATGAATGGCCTTCAGCGCCTCAATATGGCGGTTAGTGCTATCACCCGAATTCCCCACCAGAATGGTCATTGGCCCCGCCAGGGGTTTATCAATGTTAATACCGGTTAACGCCGGGTCCATGCGGGTCGGGAAATAGAGCAGTGACGCTGGCACACGCGGGTGACGCTGTTGGAAATAAATTAAATCACCGCGCGTCGCAAAAACATGCCCTACCCGCCCCTGTGCAATGCGGCGCAACAGGTAAAATAGACGGAATTTCAAGCTTTTGGCATCTTCATACAGATCCGCGCCCCAAATATGCCAATAAACCTGGCGCGGTTTGATTTTTCCACTCAGCAATGCCAGCCACAAAGTGGCATTAAACTGCCCATGCCAGAAAAAGCGCGTATCGCGGGAAGCTTGCGCGCGGGCAATCACCGCCTCAGCCAGAGTTTTCTTGTTGCTGTGCGTCTCAATATCCAATTGCGGGAATGATGAGAAAGGGGCCGTCTCTTTTGCCGCCACCATAAAATGCCGAGCCTGCTCGGCGGGCACACGAGTGGTCAGCACATCATTAAAGAAGCGCAATACAGTCAGATTATGGTGCGGGATGTCAGATCCCAGTACATGAATCAGGGTTGTCATTTTTTTCTACTGTAAAGAGTGTTTACGGTGATGAATGTCTACGATACATAAGGAACACGCAGCTACAGAGCGCAAAATAGACGATATAAGTCGCCATATAAGCCTGTGCCGCGCCCAAAGAGCCATTCATTGGGATTAACCAATGGGCAAACCCGGTCAACAGTAAGAACTGGCTGACTTCCGTCAAAATGTAAAAGCGTAAAGAAGCTTTGGCAATCACCAGGTAGCCAAATACGTAAGAACCGACCTTCAATACATCACCGACCAACTGCCAGGCGAACAAGTCGCGCATTGCCGTAAATTGGTGAGAAAAGAGCAGCCAGATAGCAAAATCCCGTAATAACCAGACTATCAAACTGGCGGTCGCGACTGCCGGTAACACAAACTTCAGGGAACGCAGAATTTCACGCGAAATATCTGCTTTGGCTTTGAGCCTTGAGAGTGTCGGCAGTAAATAAACCGTAAATGACGCTGTGATAAATTGTAGATAAGCATCTGAAATACTGCTTACCCCTTGCCAAATCCCGACAGCATCCCAACCATAGCGGTCAGCCAGCAAGTTACGCATCATCACATATGCAACCGGTAAGGTCACTGAGGTAATCAACGCCATGATGGTAAATTTACCCAAATGGCTCGCTAATGCTTTGTCCCAGCTTAGTTTAAGATAGCTTAACGGAATAGTTTTGCGCCGAATTAACATCGCTGCCGCAGGGATAACCACCAGCGCAGGAACTAATGCCAGACCCACCAGCGCGCCGGGATAACCCCCTATGCGGAAACAAATATAGTACGCAACCACACCAATCAGGCTGCCACCAATCACCGCCAGCGCATTCCCCATCGCATCGCGATAACCTTTGAGAATAGCCAGGAACAGATTGGCGTAAGCAATCCCCATTTGGATAAACGCCACCGCCCGCACCACATTCTGATAATCAGCATGGCCAAATAATGCGATGCTGACCGGCTTGGCCGCCAGCAGGAAGATCAGTGCCAGCAGGGTTGAGAAACCCAGCACAATCGCCGATGAAGTCCCCAGCACGGCTCGCAAACGTTCAGGTTGCTGATGGTATTCAGCAACATATTTAGTAATGCCGTTAAAGATACCCGCGCCAGACAACACGCCTAATACCGTAATTAGCTGGCGGAAGTTACCCGCCTGCCCAACACCGCTAGGGCCAAAGGTCACCGCCAGCAGTTTAACCACTAACAACCCTACGCCGATCTTAATCAGCGTAGAGCCAGCAGTCCAAATCGATGCTTTTGCCAGAGACATATCAGGCGAAGAAACTCAGAACAGTATTAATGACCGTGCTCTGATTCACATCAGTCAGGTTATAGAAGATAGGCAAGCGCACCAGGCGTTCACTTTCTTTGGTGGTGAAGCGGTCTTCACCGTCCATACGACCAAACTCTTCACCTGCCGGGCAGGCATGCAATGGAATGTAGTGGAAGACCGCCATGATCTCAGCTTCTTTTAGGAAGCTGATAAATTTAGAGCGATCTTCGATATCACGCAGTTTGATATAAAACATGTGCGCATTTTGTGCCAGATTGCCAGGAATAACCGGCAAATCAATGCGCCCGGCATCAGCTAATGGTTTGAAAGCATCATAGTAAGTGTGCCACAGTGCCAGACGACGTTGGTTGATTTGATCTGCTGCTTCCAACTGACCCCATAGATAGGCGGCTTGTAAGTCAGACATCAAATAGCTGGAACCAATATCACGCCAGGTATATTTGTCGACCTGACCACGGAAGAACTGGCTGCGGTTAGTGCCTTTCTCGCGGATAATTTCTGCACGATCAATCAGTGACGGGTCATTGATAAGCGTCGCACCACCTTCACCACCCGCGGTGTAGTTTTTGGTTTCATGGAAGCTAAAGCAACCAATATGGCCGATTGTGCCCAGAGCTTTGCCTTTGTAAGTCGACATCACGCCCTGTGCGGCATCTTCTACCACAAATAAATTATGTTTTTTTGCCAGTGCCATGATGGTGTCCATCTCACAAGCTACGCCTGCATAATGAACCGGCACGATAACCTTGGTTTTGTCGGTGATGGCGGCTTCAATCTTAGTTTCATCGATATTCATGGTATCTGGACGAATATCGACAAACACCATCTTCGCGCCGCGCAGCACAAAGGCATTGGCGGTAGACACGAAAGTGAAACTTGGCATGATAACTTCATCGCCGGGTTTGATATCCAGCAGCAACGCAGCCATTTCCAGTGAGGCGGTACAAGAAGGCGTTAGCAAGACTTTCGGGCAATCAAAGCGTTTCTCCATCCACTGCTGGCAGCGACGGGTAAAGCCACCATCACCACATAATTTGCCGCTGGTGATTGCTGCCTGCATATAGCCCAGTTCAGTGCCGACTACCGGTGGAGCGTTAAATGGAATCATTTCATCCCCTGCATAACCAATACGCGGTGCTCTCAATCGAGGCACCACTGCGAATATAAAGACGTAAAGCAGCAACATTACTCATTTGTGTGGCTACCCGTAACCGGTGTAACCCATGGCTCTGGCACCACTGCTTTGCCGCCGACATTAATAATGAACCTATACCTTTACCCTGCGCATCTGGAAATACCGCTAACAGGCCAATACGCGCACTGCCATCTTGCAAATCGCGTAATGTCACAAAACCCGCAGGCTGACCAAATGTATCCATCACCAACAAACATTGATGGTCAAAAGTGCCAAGTACGGCCTTTTCAGCCCATAATGCATAAAATCGCCCGCTATCCTGTGGGTCATACCAAGGAGCGCGAAAACGGCTCAATGCAAAAGCTTGGGCTGCAACACTGCGCAATAGCGGGATATCGGCGGTTGTTGCCAGCCGCTGTTGATAAGTTCCAGTATCTATCGCAGATGAAGCATTTTCCGTGCCAACCCTATCTTTTTCCTCAACTAACAGCACCAGATCAACTTCACCTTCAACTAACTTGAAACCAAGCTGGCCGAGGGAGTCAATGAGGTCAAGGCGATGGGTAGGTACTTTGGCTTGGGTCAGGGTAAAAGCATCCAACTCAGCCGGGTTAAGTTGCGGGGCTGAGTCGGAGAAGTTAAGTTTTGCACTTTGGCGCTGGAAAAATTCACTTTCCCAGTCCAGCGACTCAATACTGGCGTGGACGGGCATGGAGCAAGTCCAACAGATATTTGCCATAACCGGTTTTCGCTAAAGCCGTGGCCGCGCGTCTTACACCGTCGTCGTCTAACCAGCCATTGCGCCAGGAGATTTCCTCCAAGCAGGCAATTTTGAAACCTTGCCGTTTTTCAACGGTTTGCACAAAAGTACTGGCTTCAATCAAGCTGTCATGGGTGCCGGTATCCAGCCAGGCAAAACCGCGGCCCAATAATTCAACCGTCAGTTCACCGCGATCCAAATACATCTGATTGATGCTGGTTATTTCCAGCTCACCACGGGAAGATGGTTTTACTTTTTTAGCAAAATCAACCACTTGGTTATCATAAAAATAAAGACCTGTGACTGCCCAATTAGACTTTGGCTGAGTCGGTTTTTCTTCGATAGATAGCGCACGGAAATCGTCATCAAACTCCACTACGCCAAAACGCTCAGGGTCCATGACTTGATAGCCGAAGACAGTCGCACCATGCTCACGCGCTGCGACGGTTTTCAATTTTGGGCTAAAGCCTTGACCAAAGTAGATATTATCGCCCAACACCAAGCAGCAAGGTTCATTGCCGATAAATTCTTCACCGATAATAAATGCTTGTGCCAGCCCATCTGGGCTTGGTTGTGCGGCATAGCTCAGATTGATACCAAACTCATCACCATTGCCCAGCAAGCGCTGGAAAGACGGCAAATCTTCAGGAGTAGAGATAATCAGAATGTCACGGATTCCGGCCAGCATCAGCACTGACAGCGGATAGTAAATCATCGGTTTATCATACACGGGAAGCAGTTGCTTAGAGACGCCACGGGTGATGGGGTGCAGCCTCGTACCGGAGCCACCTGCCAGAATTATGCCTTTCATTCGATCTCCTAAGACATACAATGTCTTGAAAACATCATGCAAAATATTGAATGATGCCATCCCAATGATTAATAAACTTCGAACCTATCGTCAATCACCCGAGCCCAAACGCTCACCGGCGTAAGAACCATCCTGAACACGCTGCCACCAAGATTTATTATTCAAATACCATAATACAGTCTTGCGGATGCCACTTTCGAAGGTTTCCTGTGGCCGCCAGCCCAGCTCTCGCTCAATTTTGCTGGCATCAATGGCATAACGCATATCATGGCCTGGCCGGTCTTTGACAAAGGTAATCAAGTCACGGTAGTGAGCAATGCCTGCCGGTTTTTCCGGAACTAATTCATCCAATAACGCGCAGATGGTTTCCACCACTTCAATATTCTTGCGCTCGTTATGGCCGCCAATATTGTAGGTTTCGCCCACCACACCTTCGGTAACCACTTGGTACAAGGCGCGGGCGTGATCTTCAACAAATAGCCAATCGCGAACCTGCGCACCATTGCCATAGACTGGCAGCGGTTTGCCCGCCAGCGCATTCAAAATAACCAGCGGGATCAATTTCTCAGGGAAATGATACGGGCCGTAGTTATTAGAACAATTGGTCACCAAAGTCGGTAAACCGTAGGTCCGCAACCAGGCACGAACTAAATGGTCGCTGGATGCCTTGGATGCTGAATATGGGCTACTTGGCGCATAAGGTGTTGTTTCGGTGAATAAATCATCGGTTCCGTGCAGGTCGCCATACACTTCATCAGTTGAGATATGATGGAAGCGAAACGCCAATTTTTTCTCAGCATCCAGCGGTTGCCAGTAATGACGCGCCGCCTCTAACATCTGGTAAGTGCCTAAGACATTGGTCTCGATAAAAGCCGCTGGGCCATCTATAGAGCGGTCAACATGACTTTCTGCTGCCAGATGCATTACTACATCTGGCTGATATTGCGCAAAAACACGATCCAACTCAGCACGATCGCAGATATCAACCTGTTCAAAAGCGTAGCGCTCACTGTGAGCGACAACCGCCAATGACTCCAAATTGCCAGCATAGGTGAGTTTATCCACCACCACCACGCTATCTGAGGTGCCATCGATAATATGTCTTACCACTGCGGAGCCGATAAAACCGGCTCCGCCGGTGACCAGAATACGTCTCAACGCCATACTCCTTTAGTGTCAACAATCCAGGATTGCTTCACATCTTCAGGTTTGATTGCTTTGAATTGGCTGTGGTCTACCAGCATCACCAGCACATCCGCTTGCTGCAAGGCAGTTGCGGTGTCTTTCAAGGTTACGTGGCCCACCAGCGATTTCGGTAATTGCTCAACATTCGGCTCAACTACCAGCGTTTCACCGGTGTGCCATTGTGCGATCAGATGGGCGATTTCAACCGCCGGGCTTTCACGCAGGTCATCGATATTGGGCTTAAATGCCAGGCCGAAACAGGCAATTTTCACTTCAGAAGCACGTTTATCAGTGGCTGCCAAACAATCAGCAACTGCCGCTTTAACACGATCAACAACCCACAGCGGTTTACCATCATTCACCAAACGAGCGGTGTGAATCAGGCGGGCCAGTTGTGGATTTTGCGAAACGATAAACCAAGGGTCAACTGCGATACAGTGGCCGCCGACACCAGGGCCAGGCTGCAAGATATTAACGCGTGGATGACGGTTAGCCAGGCGAATCAGCTCCCATACATTGATTCCCTGCTCATCACAAATCAGCGACAGCTCGTTGGCAAAGGCAATGTTAACGTCACGGAAGCTATTCTCGGTCAGCTTGCACATTTCTGCGGTGCGGGAATTAGTCACCACACATTCGCCTTCCAGGAAGATTTTGTACAATTCACTAGCGCGGGCAGAACACTTCGGTGTCATACCGCCAATAACGCGGTCATTTTGAATCAGTTCTACCATCACCTGACCTGGCAATACGCGCTCAGGGCAATAAGCAATGTTAATATCAGCCTCTTCACCGACATTCTGTGGGAAGCTTAAATCAGGGCGAGCTTCAGCCAGCCATTGTGCCATTTGCTCAGTCGCGCCGACCGGAGAGGTGGATTCAAGAATAACTAAGTCACCTTTTTTCAGCACCGGAGCGATAGATTTAGCGGCTGATTCGACATAAACCATATCCGGTTCATGATCGCCTTTAAACGGTGTCGGTACGGCAATAAGAAACGCATCAGCTGCCAGTGGTTTGGTTACGGCTCGCAGGTAACCGCCTTCGACAGCAATCTTCACCACTTTATCTAAATCCGGCTCCACGATATGGATAGCACCGCGATTAATGGTTTCAACTGCATGGGCGTTGACGTCCACACCAATCACTTTCTTCTTGCGCGACGCAAAAGCAGCAGCAGTTGGCAGGCCAATATACCCAAGACCGATAACAGAAATAGTTTCAAAACTCATAGCGTCACCTGATGATTCTTTAAAGCTTCAAGGATGCGTTGACAGGCATGCCCGTCACCGTAAGGATTATGCGCCCGTGTCATTTGATGATAGGCAGTTTCATCAGTCAGCAAACGGGTCACTGCATCGACAATTTTATTAATATTAGTGCCAACCAACAAAACCGTACCGGAATCGACGGCTTCCGGGCGCTCGGTGGTATCACGCATCACCAGTACCGGTTTACCTAATGAAGGCGCTTCCTCCTGAATACCGCCGGAGTCCGTCAGGATCAGATAAGCATGGTTCATGAGATAAACAAACGGCAGATAATCTTGCGGATCGATCAGGATGATATTATCAATCCCTTTCAAAATACGGTTGACCGGCTCGCTGACATTCGGGTTGAGATGCACCGGATAAACCACTTGCACCTCAGGATGTTTAAGTGCAATTTCAGCTAATGCGCTGCAAATCCGCTCAAAACCACCACCAAAACTCTCACGGCGATGGCCGGTGACCAGAATCATCTTCTTATTGGTATCGATGAAGGGATAGCGCTCCGCCAGACTGGCACGTAACTGCGGATTATTCATCACCCGATCCCGCACCCAGAACAGCGCATCAATCACGGTATTACCGGTCACAAAGATGCGGTTGTCCGGCACCATTTCACGTAACAGATTTTGTCGCGAATTTTCCGTAGGTGCAAAGTGATACATGGCCAGATGCCCAGTCAGTTGACGGTTGGCTTCTTCTGGCCACGGAGAATAGAGGTTCCCAGTGCGCAAACCCGCCTCGACATGGCCGACAGGGATGCGATGATAGAATGCAGCAAGACTGGTCGATAACGTCGTGGTGGTATCACCATGTACCAGGATAACGTCCGGCTTAAACTCAGCCAGCACAGGCTTTAGCCCTTCCAGAATACGACAGGTTATTTCCGTTAATCCCTGTCCCGGCTTCATGATATTCAAATCATAATCCGGTTGAATCTCAAATAAACGCAATACCTGATCCAACATCTCACGATGTTGGGCAGTGACGCAGACTCTTGATTCAAAGGCTTCATCCTGAGCCAAGGCATGCACCAGAGGAGCCATTTTAATGGCTTCAGGCCGGGTGCCAAAAACAGTTAACACTTTCACAGTGAATCTCTTTAAGGTCAGTTAGCCGCAGACAATGCCTGCAAGTTGGACGCACAATGCGCCCATTACTTTAAGTCTACTACTCAGTGCGACTGGTGCGACGAACCAACACCACACCGGCACCCACCAATGCTCCAATAGCACCCCACATAATCAGCAGGAATACACGACGTGGGCTATCACGGGTAACGGGGTCTTCTGGCGTACGTAAGTAGCGGTAAGTTTGGAATGTTTTATCTAGTGTCGGGCCGACGTTCAAAGTTGCCAGCATGGCGCGGTTCTGATCGTAATCAATATCAAAACTTGGGCCGGTAGCCTGTAATGTTTCTAAACGGGCTTCAAGCATCGGCTTACCCAACATAAACATTTTTGAGTCAGGCAATTGCTCAGCTGGAGTGTCCGTTTGATTACGGTTAATCCCCTGCTGGCTAGCCACTTTCAATGCTTGAGTCACGGCTGTAACTTCACGGTCGAATACGGCTTTAGCTACCGCTTCCTGCCGCTTGACCTGCGCTTTCATTGATTGAGTTCTGGCAGCCCAGGCACCTTCAATCTCATCATTCAAATGACTAGCCGCACGTTGACTAGCAAAATCAATGTAACTGCGCAGTAATTTATTTGAATCAGAGGCCGTTTCTGCCGTCAATTTGATGCTGTCATTCAGCATTTTTTTATCATCACGCGGCGTGAAAACAATATTATTCACCAGCTCGTCGAGTAATGCGGCATCAGCCTTAGCATCACCTTCTACCCGCTGTTTGTAGTAATCGGTTTGTAGCCAAAAATCACGACGGGTATCGTAAGCAGCTAATTGAGTGATGAACTCACCATAAGCTTCGTCGGAAATACTGGGCTGCTCACTGCTTGCAGCGCTATTGATTCGATTATCCAGGTTACGCAAGAATTGCTGCTGGGAATAATAGCCACCCAAGTTATTGACGGTTGGCCGGTCTGTAATAGCTGTAGCACTCCACTGTTGCTTCACCAGATAGGAAACACCCAGCGCAATAGCAGCAAAAAGAATTGCCATACCGATAATCCACACTTTACCGCGCCAAAGAGTACGGCACAGGCTGCGGATATCTAACTCGTTATCCACAGAAGGCTCATTATGGGTAGACCCTGTTTTATCAGTCGACATAGATTCTGGTTTCATCACTGCCTAAAAGCCTCTGGTTAAGATTCATGCTTATTTTGCGATGCACGGCGCATCCGACGCTTGGTACGCTTGATAAAACGTGCCACTCGCCATGCTCGTTTAATGCAATAGCCATACAATATAAATGCAAGCAAGAATAGTGCCAACATAACCCATTCGGGTACAAATGTCAGTCGTTCGCCGATAACACCCACTGCAGCTAACAAAGCCGCAGCCAGAGTGATCAGAACAAAAGCTTGGCGTGATGTAAAACCGGCACGCATGATCAAATGATGGATGTGCTGGCGGTCAGGTGAGAAAGGGCTCATCCCTTTACGTAAACGCCGGTACATGATGGCGATCATATCCATCAAAGGAATGGCAATAATCCACAACGCGGTAACCGGGTTAATCGGATGAGCGTTGCCTTGGGTGGTTTGTAGCAGTATCCAAATTGCGGTGAAACCGATTAGCGTACTGCCCGCGTCACCCATAAAAACTTTATAGCGGCGGCCTAATAACCCGAGGTTTAGCAAGATATAAGGCAAGATGGCGGCAATCATCGCAAAACACCACAGTGCTAATGCCATTTGTCCACTTTGGTAGAGCAAAATCCCCATGGCACCGAAAGAGACACAAGATAACCCCCCCAGTAAGCCATCAATGCCATCCACCATATTGAAAGCATTTATCGCCGCCCATACTGCGAATAATGTGACGACATAACCAAACGGCCCTAATATCATTTCCCACGGGCCAAAAGCGTGCCCCAAGCTGCGCAAATAAAGCCCGGCGACCGCCATCATGGCAATACCGACTAATGCTTGTACAAAGGCTCGGATTTTCACACTGATATCGAAACGATCATCTAAAGCACCAACGAACACCAATAAACCAGCGCAACCGAGGTATAAACGAAAATGGGGAATATGCTGGTTGGTAATCAGAAAGGTAAAACAAATACCCGCAAACACGGATATTCCGCCCACTAATGGGATCAACCCTTGATGACGTTTGCGATAATTAGGTTTATCAACTAATCCAATTTTCTTGGCAACTTTGCGAGCAACAAATAAAAATGCCAAAGAAAACATGAATATAACGAATATTTCGGTACTCATGGTGAGTAAATTCACGTTTAACCGCTCTCTGCAAAAAGATACAACAGCTTAGCATGTGACATGGCATAAACTATACCTTCCCCACGCTTTCAGTTATTTCTGAATATGATGACAGTCTTGTTCGTTATTCCCAACTCTATTTTCGCTATTTTCTTATTGGTAATGAGAATATATACCCAAAAAGGCATAGGTTAGAGATTTATATCAACTTAATGGATAACAAACCCGACTATCGTATATTCCAAAAGCAAAAAACGCCACGACTGAGCGTGGCGTTTTGATTGATCTTGCTAAAACTACGAACGTCTCATGTTATCGAAGAACTGATCGTTAGTTTTCGCTGTTGCCAATTTGCTGATGAGGAACTCCATTGCATCGATTTCACCCATTGGATGAAGGATACGACGTAAGATCCACATTTTTTGCAACTCTTCTGTGGTTGTCAGCAGCTCTTCTTTACGTGTACCAGAGCGGTTGAAATCAATGGCTGGGAACACACGCTTCTCTGCAATTTTGCGCGACAAGTGCAGTTCCATGTTGCCGGTACCTTTAAATTCTTCATAGATAACTTCATCCATTTTAGAACCGGTATCAACCAACGCGGTGGCAATGATAGTCAGGCTACCGCCCTCTTCAACATTACGTGCGGCACCAAAGAAGCGTTTTGGACGATGCAAGGCGTTAGCATCCACACCACCGGTCAGCACTTTACCTGAAGCAGGTACCACGGTGTTGTATGCGCGGGCCAAACGGGTAATGGAATCCAGTAAGATGATAACGTCTTTTTTATGCTCAACCAGACGCTTAGCTTTCTCGATAACCATTTCAGCAACTTGAACGTGGCGAGATGCTGGCTCGTCGAAAGTGGAAGCAATAACTTCACCTTTAACCAGACGTTGCATCTCGGTCACTTCTTCCGGGCGCTCGTCAATCAGCAGTACCATCAATACGCAATCAGGGTGATTGTAAGCAATGCTGGTCGCAATATTCTGCAACAGCATGGTTTTACCCGCTTTTGGCGGAGCAACAATCAGCCCACGCTGACCACGACCGATTGGCGATGCCAAATCAAGGACGCGAGCAGTTAAATCTTCAGTCGAACCGTTACCACGTTCCATGCGCAGACGAGAGTTGGCATGTAATGGGGTTAAGTTTTCGAACAGGATTTTGTTACGGGCATTTTCCGGTTTGTCATAGTTAACTTCGTTAACTTTCAACAAGGCAAAGTAACGCTCACCTTCTTTAGGTGGACGAATCTTACCGGCGACGGTGTCACCAGTACGGAGGTTGAAACGGCGAATTTGGCTTGGGGATACGTAGATGTCGTCGGGACCGGCGAGGTAGGAGCTGTCTGCAGAACGGAGGAAACCAAATCCATCCTGCAATATCTCCAACACACCGTCACCGAAGATATCTTCTCCACTTTTCGCGTGCTGCTTAAGGATAGAGAAAATAATATCTTGTTTACGCATCCGGGCCAGGTTTTCCAGCCCCATATTTTCGCCAAGTGTTATCAGATCAGAAACCGGCGTGTTCTTTAATTCGGTAAGATTCATAATGGTGGGTTCTTAAACTCGGGGTATGTCTCGAACTATGGTCGTGAATGGTATGGCAGCGTCATCCGTGCCTGTTTAATGGGACATTCAATCACCGGCCTTGGCCAAACTACGCAAGCAATGACTTACGCGAGGTTGCGCGACACAACGGTGTAAAGATTGAAGGTGCCTTAGACTGATTTAGTAAAACACTAGACTGTCAAAAACCGATTGAGTTCATACATATTCTCAACACAAATTATTTCGACATAGAGTAAAGCTTTAGATTCAAACTATTTAGATGCTACAGACTATTTATTAGGTACTAAAGAATTAAGCTAGATGCTACAAACCCGGTCTCAATACACAGGAATGTTCTATATGCAGTGGAGTAAACTTAACACGCTTCTTTGCAGGCGTCTAGCGGTCAGTGTGAGAAATCACAACTGCCGCTAAACATACCCTACGGCCTTGAAGCCACAGCGGTGTTAGCGACTCTTACTCACCCGAATCACTGACCTGAGTCAGCTCACCGGGATTAATGAGCCTCATCCTTGAGGCTCACCCTGCGGGCTAGCATAAATGCTGTTCAAATCGGTTCCCGACCAATTTGTCACGCGTTTGCTGCCTTGCTGCAACTTCAATGACGTTGGGTATTGTGACGGCAAACGCGCCGCTTACAGATTCGCATCCAAGAATTCTTTAAGCTGACCCTTAGACAAGGCACCAACCTTGGTTGCCACAACTTCACCATCACGGAATAACAACAGCGTAGGGATGCCACGGATACCATATTTGGGTGCCGTGCCCTGGTTGTCATCAATATTCAATTTAGTGATGGTAAGTCTGCCTTCATACTCTTCAGCAATTTCATCCAAAATCGGAGCAATCATCTTGCACGGACCACACCATTCAGCCCAGAAATCGACCAGAACCAGGCCGCTGGCTTTCAGCACGTCAGTGTCGAAGCTGTCGTCACTCAGGTGAATAATTTTATCGCTCATGTTCTACTCCAAAGGATTGTGTCTACCTCGTTGGTGTAGCATTAACCAACAATAGGATGACTTTATTTCACCGGATACGCTTTCGTAAAGCAATAGTTAGCTGATATTCTACCACACTATGAGCAAAACACACTTGACCGAACAGAAGTTTTCCGACTTCGCCCTGCACCCGCTAGTTATTGAAGCCCTTGAAAACAAAGGGTTTCAGTATTGCACGCCGATCCAGGCGTTAGCATTGCCACTCACCCTCTCTGGGCGTGATGTAGCGGGTCAGGCGCAAACAGGAACCGGCAAGACGCTGGCATTCTTAGCGTCTACTTTCCATTATTTGCTTTCTCACCCCGCAGAAGAGGGTCGTCAGACTAATCAACCGCGCGCATTGATTATGGCACCAACGCGTGAATTAGCTGTGCAAATTCACTCCGATGCAGAGTCACTTTCCCAGGTAACCGGCCTGAAATTAGGTTTGGCTTATGGTGGTGACGGCTACGACAAACAGCTTAAAGTGCTGGAAAGTGGCGTAGATATTCTTATCGGGACTACTGGCCGTTTAATCGATTACGCAAAACAAAATTATATTAATCTCGGTGCGATTCAGGTTGTGGTATTGGATGAAGCTGATCGGATGTACGATTTAGGCTTTATTAAAGATATCCGCTGGCTGTTCCGCCGTATGCCTTCCGTTGATAAGCGTTTAAACATGCTGTTCTCTGCCACACTTTCGTACCGCGTACGTGAATTGGCTTTCGAACAAATGAACAACGCCGAATATGTTGAAGTGGAACCGTTACAAAAAACCGGCCACCGCATTCAGGAAGAGCTGTTCTACCCTTCAAATGAAGAAAAAATGCGTCTGCTTCAGACGTTGATTGAAGAAGAGTGGCCAGATCGCTGCATTATTTTTGCCAATACCAAACATCGTTGTGAAGAAATCTGGGGCCACCTGGCTGCCGATGGTCATCGTGTCGGTCTATTGACCGGTGATGTCGCACAGAAAAAACGCCTGCGGATTTTAGAAGATTTCACCAAAGGTGATTTGGATATCCTGGTTGCAACTGATGTTGCTGCTCGTGGTTTGCATATTCCACTGGTAACCCACGTCTTTAACTATGACCTGCCTGATGATTGTGAAGACTATGTTCACCGCATTGGCCGTACCGGTCGTGCTGGCGAAAGTGGTCATTCCATCAGCCTGGCCTGTGAAGAATACGCATTAAACTTACCGGCTATCGAGACCTATACCGGTCATAGCATTCCGGTGAGTAAATATAATAGCGATGCACTATTAACTGATTTGCCGGCGCCAAAACGTCTGGCCCGTACCCGCACCGGGAATGGCCCACGTCGTAACTCTGCCCCACGTCGCAGTGGTGCACCACGGAATAACCGTAAGCGACCGAGCTGATAAATGATGCTAAGTTCCACCTCACTTTATGCTGCCATCGATCTTGGCTCCAACAGTTTTCATATGTTGGTAGTACGTGAGGTGGCTGGCAGTATCCAAACGCTGGCCCGGATCAAGCGGAAAGTCCGCCTGGCTGCGGGTCTGGATACCCAAAACCACCTATCGCAAGAAGCGATGGAACGCGGTTGGCAATGTCTAAAGCTTTTTTCTGAGCGTTTGCAGGACATTCCTTTGGATCAGATCCGCGTGGTGGCAACTGCAACCCTGCGTCTGGCTTCAAATGCTGAAGAATTCCTGCAAACTGCGACCGAAATCCTCGGTTGCCCGATTCAGGTCATCAGTGGTGAAGAAGAAGCACGTCTGATTTATCACGGCGTTGCACATACTACCGGTGGGCCAGAGCAGCGTTTAGTCGTCGATATTGGTGGTGGCAGCACAGAGCTGGTGACTGGCAATGGCGCTCAGGCAAATATTCTGGTTAGTTTACCAATGGGTTGTGTCACCTGGCTGGAGCGTTACTTTAGTGACCGCAATCTGGCAAAAGACAATTTTGATCGCGCGGAATCGGCTGCCCGTGAAATGCTAAAACCTGTCGCGCAACGTTTTCGTGAACATGGCTGGCAAATCTGTGTCGGTGCCTCGGGTACAGTTCAGGCGCTGCAAGAGATTATGGTCGCTCAGGGTATGGACGAACTGATCACGCTGGCAAAATTGCAGCAGCTCAAACAGCGAGCGATTCAATGCGGCAAGTTGGAAGAGCTGGAAATCCCCGGTTTAACACTGGAACGAGCACTGGTCTTCCCTAGCGGCCTGTCTATCCTGATTGCCATATTCCAGGAGCTGGCGATTGAAAGTATGACGCTGGCAGGCGGTGCGCTACGTGAAGGGCTGGTCTATGGCATGCTTCATTTGCCGGTTGAACAGGATATTCGTAGCCGAACGGTACGAAATATACAGCGCCGCTACTTACTGGATACTGAGCAAGCCAAGCGCGTCAGTAAATTGGCTGATAACTTTTTGCTTCAGGTAGAAAAAGAGTGGCGTCTCGACAGCCGATGTCGCGAGTTATTGCAAAATGCCTGCTTGATTCACGAAATTGGCCTAAGCATCGATTTTAAACGTGCTCCGCAACATGCCGCTTACCTGATACGCAATCTGGATCTTCCCGGTTTTACCCCCGCTCAAAAGCTCTTACTTGCAGCTTTATTGCAAAATCAGAGTGATACTCTCGATCTCTCGCTGTTGAATCAACAGAATGCATTGCCAGTAGATATGGCTCAGCACCTATGCCGTTTATTGCGTCTGGCCATTATATTCTCCAGCCGTCGCCGCGATGACACTCTGCCAGCCGTCCGTCTACGGGCCAATGGTGAAACACTTTATGTGCTATTGCCTCATGGCTGGTTGCAGCAACATCCTTACCGCGCAGAGGCATTAGAGCAAGAAAGTCATTGGCAGAGTTATGTTCAGTGGCCACTACTATTAGAAGAATTTAACTAACTTCTTGAGGTTAATGACAAAGTGCCTGTAGTGGTGAAAACAGGCAGATCGTAAAGACGCCGTAAACCCCTCCCTGGGGGCTCGAGCCGCGCCGTCCGTGGCGCGGACGCTTTACTCTTCTACCTGTCTTCACCTTGCAAGATTGAGTCGTCGAGGTTTGTCAGCAGTCTGAAGAATTTGACTAAATTCTTTGTTGTTGGCGGCCTCGGTCGCCTTCCCCTCGCTTATATTCTTGCTGTAAATCCCCATAAAACTATCAGATTGTGATCACCCTCAGTTTAAAAAAGAAACATTGTATGTATTTTTATAAAACACTGTTTCTTTATTGGAAAGGGATAACAATGCAAGCACAGCTTCAACGCCCACGAACTACAGGCATGCTGGTGATCATGGCCAGTCTGATGGTGGGTACTCCGATGGCAATGGCAGCAAAATCAAGTAGTCTCGATGCTCCTCAGCAGCTACAAGTTCCCACTCTCGCCTATGATGAGAGCAGTATTGTTCTGGTATGGAAAGCGCCGGAAGATACCCGAAAAATAGTTGATTATCAGATTTTCTCAGCGGGGAAATTGTTAGGTAAGGCCAGCGATAATAATGATAAATTCTCACCGGCCAAGCCTTATATCGATCATTTCTATGCCAATGATAAAGATAATTTCCAACATAAAATTGTGATGCAAAACTTTACGGTGATAGGCCTAAAACCCGAAACCAGCTATCAATTTACGGTGAAAGCACAATACGCCGATGGTTCTTTATCTGTAGCCAGCAAGCCCATTACAGCCAAAACCAGCGCCAAGCCGCAGATTGTGAATGTGCGTGACTTTGGTGCCATCGATGACGGAAAAACATTGAATACCAAAGCCATACAGCAAGCAATTGATAGCTGTAAGCCCGGCTGCCGTGTCGAAATCCCTGCGGGCACTTACAAAAGCGGTGCGCTTTGGCTGAAAAGTGACATGACCCTTAACCTACAGGCCGGTGCCATATTATTGGGTTCAGAAAATCCAGATGATTACCCTGCGGGCTACCGTTTGTATCCTTATTCCACCATTGAGCGCCCAGCATCGCTGATCAATGCCATCGATCCTAATAACAGCAAGCCGGGCACATTCCGCAATATTCGTATTACCGGCTCCGGAGTAATTGATGGCAATGGTTGGCTGCGCGCAAAAACTGCTGAAATTACTGATGAATTAGGCCGATCACTGCCGCAATATGTTGCGAGCAAGAATAGCAAAGTGCATGAAGACGGCATTCTGGCTAAAAATCAGGTTGAAAAGGCTGTTTCCGATGGTATGGATTTGAAAAATGCCTATGGCCAGCGCCGCTCCAGCCTTATGACATTACGCGGGGTAGAAAATGTGTATCTGGCGGGCTTTACGGTACGTAACCCTGCCTTCCACGGCATTATGAATCTGGAAAACCACAATGTGGTTGCCAACGGATTGATTCACCAAACATATGATGCGAATAACGGCGATGGTATCGAGTTCGGTAACAGCCAGAATGTCATGGTGTTTAATAACTTCTTTGATACCGGCGATGACTGCATCAACTTTGCGGCAGGTACAGGAGAAAAGGCCCAGGAACAAGAGCCCATGAAAGGTGCATGGTTATTTAATAACTATTTCCGAATGGGGCACGGCGCGATAGTCACTGGTAGCCACACAGGGGCGTGGATTGAAGATATCCTGGCCGAAAATAATGTGATGTACCTGACTGATATCGGTCTGCGAGCTAAGAGCACCAGCACCATCGGTGGTGGCGCGCGTAATGTCACTTTCCGCAATAATGCAATGCGTGATCTGGCGAAGCAAGTGATGGTGATGACATTGGATTATGCTGATAGCAATGCCAACATTGATTACCCTCCAGCCAAGATCCCTGCCCAATTCTATGATTTCACATTAAAAAATGTGACGGTAGATAATTCCACTGGCAAAAATCCGTCTATTGAAATCAAAGGGGATACAGCGAACAAGGCCTGGCACCGTCTGGTTCACGTGAACAATGTGCAACTTAATAATGTCACGCCGACAGCAATCAGTGACCTACGTGACAGTGAATTTAATAAAGTCACTTTCACTGAATTGCGGGGCGATACGCCATGGCACTTCAGCGAGGTGAAAAATGTCAAGGTTGATGGTAAACCTGTCGCGCCTTAATCAATAACAGATGGGCAGGTTCTGTTATCACCTGCCCACTATTAGTTTTGAGTATTCACTGCGGCTTTTTAGCATTCGCTAATTGCGCTCGAATATTGGCGAGATGACTCTGGCCTTTTTGCATCCGCTCTTCCGGGCTAACGGCTTTGCGCTCATTTTCCCATTTCAAATCATCCTGCGGGAGTTCCATCAGGAAACGGCTGGGTTCTGGCCGAATCAGCTCACCATACTGCCGCCGCTCTTTGCATAAGGTGAAAAACAGTTCGCGTTGAGCGCGGGTGATGCCCACATAGGCCAGTCGCCGCTCTTCATCTACATTGTCTTCATCAATACTGCTTTGGTGTGGCAACAAACCTTCTTCCATACCAACCAAAAACACATACGGGAATTCCAACCCCTTTGAAGCATGTAGTGTCATCAGTTGTACCTGATCCAGCTCTTCATCACTTTCCCCGCGCTCCATCATATCGCGCAGGGTAAAACGTGTGACAACCTGAGTCAGTGTCATCGGCTCATTCAGCTCTGACCCTTCCAACATTTCGGTCATCCAGCTAAATAATAAATTGACGTTCTTCATCCGCATTTCAGCCGCTTTCGGGCTGGGAGAGGTTTCGAACAGCCAGCTTTCATAATCGATGCCGTGAATCAAATCCCGCACTGCTGCTATCGGCTCACGTTCCACTAAGCGAATAATGCCTTCCATCCAATGAGTGAAACGCTGTAATGACTCCAGACCGCGCCCCTTCAGATGCTCGCCCAGCCCTAAATCAAAACTGGCACGAAACAGACTTTTATTACGCACATTAGCCCATTCACCCAATTTTTGAATCGTCGCAGAACCTATCTCGCGCTTTGGGGTATTCACGATACGTAAGAATGCGCTGTCATCATCCTGATTGGTCAATACTCGCAAATAAGCCAGTAAGTCTTTGATCTCCGGACGTGAGAAAAACGAATCCCCGCCGGAGATACGATAAGGAATACGGTTTTGCATCAACAGCTTTTCAAACAGCCGTGACTGGTGATTGCCGCGATACAGAATGGCATAGTCGCTGTATTGCGTTTTTTTCACAAAATGGTGGGCGATAAGCTCACCGACCACCCTTTCAGCTTCATGATCTTCATTATTGGCGGTAATCACTTTTAGCTCATCGCCATACTCCAACTCAGAAAAGAGTTTTTTTTCAAAAACATGCGGATTATTGGCAATCAAGATATTGGCCGCTTTCAAAATACGGCCCGAGGAGCGGTAGTTTTGTTCCAGCTTGATCACTTGCAACTGTGGGAAATCTTCATTCAACAAGACTAAATTCTGTGGTCGCGCACCACGCCATGAATAGATGGATTGATCGTCATCGCCCACCACGGTAAAACGCGCCCGGCTGCCCACCAGCAATTTAACCATTTGGTACTGACTGGTATTGGTGTCCTGGTATTCATCCACTAATAGGTAACGCAGCCGGTTTTGCCAACGTTCGCGCACTTCCAGATCCTTTTGCAGCAATAAGGTGGGCAATGAAATGAGATCATCGAAATCCAATACATTGCACGCTTTTAAATGTGCGTCATATAAGCCATAGCAATGGACGAACAACTTATCGCGTTCGGATCGAGCCAACGCCGCGGCGGCGGCAGGATCGAGAAGATCATTTTTCCAGTTTGAGATCTGGGATATCAACTGTTGCAGTAAAGTTTTATCGTCTTCCAACCACTTATGGGTCAGGTCTTTCAACAGACCCAGTTGGTCTTGCGCATCAAACAGGGAGAAATTGGATTTCATTCCTAGCGCTTTGTACTCTTTTTTGATGATTTCCAGCCCCAGAGTATGGAACGTCGCGATCATCAAACCCCGAGCTTCTTTGCGCCCCAACGTCTGGGCCACACGTTCTTTCATTTCACGCGCAGCTTTATTGGTAAAGGTTACCGCAGCAATATGTTTTGGCTGATAGCCACATTGGCGGATCAGATGCGCAATCTTATTCGTGATGACTCGGGTTTTGCCCGATCCCGCACCGGCCAACACCAGGCAGGGTCCGGTGACAAATTCGACGGCTTGTTGTTGGCTGGGATTTAATCGCATAACACTCGAAAGCTCAGTAGGTAGACGGGGGAACCGGATTGTAGCAGAAAGCGGCTGATGACAAAAAACCAGCTGGCATCTTTTGATTTGTAAAAGCTGACCAGCGTGGCCCCATCACGACTAAAATACGTTACACTGGCGCGCTTCAAGGCTCCCTTGAAGATAATCTTCGTTCAAATAACCCTACCCAATAAATTGGTGGTGATTGTTACTATGGCAAACAAAGCTTCTGCACTGCACATTCTGGTTGATGATGAAAAGCAGGCAAACGATATTCTGGCGCAGTTGAATAACGGCGCAAATTTCCAAGAGTTAGCGAAAAAATTCTCTAACTGCCCGTCAAAACGTAATGGCGGCGATCTGGGTGAGTTCAATAAAGGGGATATGGTTCCGGCATTCGATAAAGCCGTATTCAGCTGCGAATTACTGCAACCTTATGGTCCGGTAAAAACTCAATTCGGTTACCACATTATTAAAGTGTTATATCGCAATTAAGTTCGTCATGCGCCACCTCACCGGCGGCGCAAGTAGCCTCTTCCGCCTTTCTTCTATTTATCATTAATATAAAGTGTCTTAAAAATAATTATTATTGGAAGAACAACATGAATATTATTAGCACTCAGCCTGCCATCAATTATATCTATACAATATACCTACTTAACTTTACAAATAACACATCACACTCTATTAACCAGTCCTATTAAAATGTACCCCAACAGGATTGAAAATTGACTTTTCAATAAAAACAACAAGAAAGATCTCATTAACTTGTTTTTATATAAAATAAAAAACATTTAAATACAGTTGGTTATGCTGTATTTACTTAAAATAGAGAGTTAGTAGGATTTTTCCCACAAACATTGGTTTGTTTGTCCTATGTGCAGCTAAACCTGCTTTCTATATTATCTCATCATCAAGTAACGGACGTAGCCGAAATAATGACTACTCAATTACTTTAATGAAATAACATGTGGATAGCTGGCGAGTATAACCGAATAACACTCGTACATATAGTCATTAACCCACATCTTACTTAATAAGTTGAATACTCATTCGCATTTGAATGCAACGAGCACTTCAGCTATTTCTAATTACTATATTGGAGTTTCAAATGAATAAGATTACTTTGGCTATGGCGTTATTCGCAGCATCTACAACTGTAGCAATGGCAGCAAGCAATAATACAATTACCTTCCAAGGCGAAGTCACAGCTCAAACTTGTTCTGTTACCGTCAACGGCCTTGACGCTAACCCAATGGTATTATTGCCAACCGTATCAAGTGGCGATTTAGATGCTTCAGGTAAAACCGCCGGTAAAACAACCTTTACTCTGGGTGTATCAGGTTGCGCAACCGGTGCTGCTGACATTGATATAAAAACTGTTTTCGTGGGCAACCAGGTAACAACTGCTGGCAACTTAAAGAATACCGGCACAGCATCAAATGTTGATCTGCAATTACTGAAAGATGCAACCACAACAACAGGTATCGATCTGAATAGTAGTGTGGGACAAGATGGCATCGTTTTAAAAGCTGGCGATACATCAGCAGAGCATGATTTTGCGGTTCAGTATTTCGCAACTGGTCAAGCGGGCCCTGGTTCTGTGATCGCCTCTGTACAATATGCAGTTTCCTACCTGTAATATCAGTATCGTAGGATAGGATATACTCTAAGTAATTGGAGTTGTGGGCAGGTAGCGAATATATAGCACCTCCTACAACTTCAAGTACCAGAAGTTTAACTATTCAACCAGTTTCCTTCAGAGGATATCCCCATTATGCTTAATATAAATAGCTACCGTTTCCTGCTTGTTACTTTATTAATTCTTATGGGTATATCTTTTGCCAATGCCAGCGTAGTGATGAGCGGCAGCCGTATTATATATTCGGCAGGTGAAAAAGAGCATAGTATCCAATTAACAAATAATGATAATTTTCCTAATGCTGTCCAGGTCTGGTTAGATAGTGGCGATACCCAATCAACACCGGAGACAGGTAAAGCACCCTTTATTGTCACTCCCCCTTTCTTCCGTATTGAAGCGAATGCGGGCCAAACATTAAGGCTGAAATATACCGGTAGTGGTTTGCCAACGGATAGAGAATCTGTGTTCTACCTTAATTTTTTACAGGTTCCCCCCGTTAATAAGGCAGAAAAGAATAATAAAATGTTAGTGTTGATGCGTAACCGGATTAAAGTGTTTTATCGGCCTGAAAATATTGCTGGCCGAGTTGATCAAGTCTCCAGCGCTCTGACATTTAATGTACGCCAACAAGGTAAGGATGTTGTTGTTACGGGCAAAAACCCAACAGGGTTCTATGCCACCATTGCCAGTGGTGAAGTCGTTGGGGGAGGTAAAAAACTCAAAATGAAATCTGAGATGATCCCACCAATGTCTCAAGCTCAGTGGGTTATCCCAAATTCATCTGTACCTTCAAATGCTATTGTTAATTTCCTGTTAGTTAATGATTTCGGCGGGCAAGATACCGGTAGCTATAAAATTCAGTAGTAGCTTTCCGGCTAAGGAATATTTATGGGGCTTTCACAAGTCGTTCTGAAAAAAAAGTTCTCTGGCCGTAAGAAAGCTTTAACACTGTGTATGACTTTAGTTTTACCTGTCGATACTGTTTTAGCTCAGGAAGAATCACAAAATCTGGAATTTGATGAATCACTCTTTTTAGGCACAAAATTTGCGTCCGGCTTGAATCAACTCAATAAAGAGGATTCTGTTACACCGGGAAATTTTGACGCTGTAGATGTTCTGATTAATAACAAATTATACAAACGCACCACAATTCAATTTATTAAGAATGCCGATTCACCGGAGGTTTTCCCCTGCCTGAGTGATGAGTTCTTAACTGCGGCTGGCATTGAACTGGCCAATAAAAGTGATACCACACCTAAAGAGCCTAATGCTGCTGAGGGAGAGTCAATACCTTCAGAACCTGCGGCGACCACTCCCTCAGCCACCGAGAAATGTATCCCGTTGGCGGAGCGAGTAAAAGGCGCGTCTTTTCATTTTGATCAGGCCAAACTGCGCCTGGAGCTTTCTATTCCCCAGGCATTATTGCAACAACGCCCTCGCGGTTATATTGAACGCAGCGAATGGGAAGAAGGTGAAAAGCTCGCCTTCGTTAACTACAGTGCAAACTTTTATCGTAGTGATACACAAACTCAGCAAAACAGCACTTCTGATTACGGTTTCGTTGGCCTAAAAAGTGGTCTTAACTTAGGATTATGGCAATTACGCCAGCAATCAAACCTGAGTTATTCCAGCAACAATAATAGCAGCGATACACAATGGAATAATATCCGCACTTATGTGCAGCGTCCTATTTCACAATTAGACAGTGAATTAACGCTGGGTGAAACCTTCACCGACAGTACCTTATTCGGCACCATGTCATTTCGCGGTGTAAAAATGGCGACAGACCAACGTATGTGGCCAGAATCAATGCGTGGTTTTGCGCCTGAAGTGCGTGGTGTTGCCACCAGCAACGCGCGAGTGATTATTAGCCAGAACGGGCGTGAAATCTATGAAACTAACGTCGCCCCCGGCCCATTTGTTATTAACGATTTATACAGCACCACCAGTCAGGGCGATCTTAATGTTGAAGTTATAGAAGCTAATGGTAGCCGTTCGACTTTTACTGTGCCTTTCAGTGCCGTACCGGATTCAATGCGTCCAGGTGTGAGCCGTTATAATGCGGTGGTTGGGGAATCACGTGATTTCACCAATATTGACAGCTATTTCACTGATTTTACCTATGAGCGCGGTCTTACCAATCAGTTAACTGCCAACAGTGGTATTCGTTTAGCGCAAGACTATACGGCATTACTTGTGGGGGGAGTAATAGGGACGTCGGTCGGCGCATTTGGCCTTAATACCACCTATTCCCATGCCAAAGTTGAAGATAATCAAACTCAAGATGGTTGGCGGATGCAGGCGACCTATAGCCAAACATTTAATGAAACCGGCACCTCATTCTCACTGGCTGGATATCGCTATTCAACCAAAGGGTATCGTGATTTAAATGATGTATTTGGTGTGCGTTCAGTGCAAAAGAATGGCGGAACCTGGGATTCATCTACGTATAAACAGCGTAGCCAATTTACCACCACAATAAACCAAACTCTGGCTGGCTATGGGCAACTTTCAGCCTCAGCATCGACCAGTGATTATTATAATGATACACAGCGAGATACACAGTTACAGCTAAACTATTCAAATAGTTATAAAGATATTAGCTATAACGTGGCACTGAGCCGCCAGCGCACAATTTATACCTCAACCCAGTTTGGTTGGGATGCCGATGATACGGACGAAACGATGACAACAACGCGCTACGGTAATACCGAAAATATCGCGTCATTAACTGTATCTATTCCACTTAATATTGGGAGTGGAAACCAATATTTATCTATGTCTGCCAATCGTAATCCGAAAAGTGGTAACAACTATCAAACGTCATTATCCGGCACCGCCGGTGAACGTAATACTTTAAATTATTCAGTCAATGCGGGTTATGACGACAGTAATGTCAGCGGTAGTTCGAATAATTGGGGCGCGAATGTGCAAAAGCAATTCCCTAATGCGACCGTCAATGGCAGTTATTCTCGTGGTAATAACTATACCCAATATGGGGCTGGTGCGCGCGGAGCCGCTGTAATACACAGTAAAGGTGTCACACTGGGGCCTTATTTAGGCGACACTTTCGGTTTAATTGAAGCCGATGGCGCTCAGGGTGCGACAGTACGAAATGCACAAGGTGCCAGGATTGATAAGAATGGCTTTGCGCTGGTGCCTTCATTAACACCTTATAATTACAATACAGTCGGTTTAGACACCAAAGGCATTAATCGTAATACCGAGTTGAAAGAAAATCAGGGCCGCGTTGTCCCTTATGCTGGGGCCGCCGTGAGAGTGAAATTCGAAACATTGACTGGCTATGCGGTATTAATTCAAACCCAAACCGCTGACGGCGAAGGATTACCACTGGGTTCAGATGTCTATAACAATAAAGATGAACTGGTCGGTATGGTGGGTCAGGGGAATCAGATCTATGCTCGAGTAAAAGAGAATAAAGGTTCGCTTTATGTACGCTGGGGTGAAAACAGCAACGAGCAATGTGAATTACCTTATGATTTTGCTAGCCAAGATACTGAGCAAGATATTATCCATTTAACAGGCAGTTGCCGCCGTTAACCATTATGAGAAAAATAATGTTAAGACCAACAGAGCAGTTAATATCTTGTGAAGTCTCACGGCCAACAATGCCTGTTCATTGCCGTCGCCCATATATTGTGGCGGGAACTATGCTGCTGATAGGGTTATTTAGTACCTCAGCATGGTCAGCTTGTACCCGAATTACCGCGCAAAGTCAGCTGGGTGCTGGTGATGGTACGGCCAGCGCGTGGTCTGGCTCGCTGGATAATAATAATGGATCACTCGGCTTACCGGGTGTTATCGATCTCAGCACCGCAGCTAACTTCCAACCTGACGGAACATTATTAGCCGCAGCGACATCTGACTTCACCACTTTTGCCCTGAATACCGGCTATGATCCTGAGCGGGTGCTATTCCGCTGTGCCGCAGCTGATGTTGACCAACTCTTTGAGATGTATGCCACTAACGGGGATAATGACTATGGTGGTAAAAATGAAGATGGCGCGATTGCTGGCAATGTTCCCTCCGGCTTTGCGACTTATGTCCGCAATGTGGTTATCAGACTTACAAATCTATCCACCGGCGAGTATTACTCACGCTTATGGAAAGGACGCCGTTTAACCGGATTGGATACTGACAGCACTGGCCGTATTTTGGTCAAAGCTAAGAATTTCAGTAATCTGTATACCGAGCTATTTCGTATTGATTATGTCCGCGCGGGTACTAACAACGCAGCATCTTATACCTATGCCTATACTCAGCCCAATGCTTATATCGCCTTTAAAGGGCCGGGCATTAGCGGCCCTGTTGAAGGAACCGACTCGGTATCAAACTGGCCCGGTTGGTATTCGACCTGGCCTGCTTCTATCGGGCTATACAATTACGTAACTTTCCGCCGCACCACCATTTGCGCGGTAACTAATTTTACCCCAACGGTGATATTACCCAGAATTTCTGTGGCAGAACTGAACAGTGGCAGTAGCAGCTCGGCTGAGTTCAGTGTGGATTTCCAGTGCCAGACCGGTATTACCTCCGGCGTCAATGCCGGTGCGGTGGCGATGGGCTTTTTAGTGCCAGCGGCAAACGCCGCTAAAGCGCAGGCTTTGGGTTTAATGAATGGTAGCGGCGGCATTAGCCATTTGGTATCAGATAATTATGGTGCCGCCGGAATGGCGAATGGTGTGGGGATCCGTATCTACCGTAATAATAATCCGATGTACCTACTCTCAAAAAATGTGACTCAAACCGGTAATAACGGTGGCTGGTATGGCATCTTCCAGGGCGCGCAAACAATAACCGGCACGGTGAGTGGCGGTAATAGTTACACTGAGAATTTTCGGGCTGAGTTAAGCAAAATCAGCGGACAAACTGTGACGGCAGGAGCAGTGAATGCACATGCGCAAGTGGTTATCCGTGTCCAATAATATGCGTTTCAAACGCAGTTTCAATGGCTTGCTGTTATCACTTCTCATGGCCTGTAGTGTACCGGCGATGGCAAGTGTCGTGGCAGAAAAAACGCGGATTATCTTCAGTGAAGGTAGCACGGAAGAGTCACTGCAACTGGTCAATAGTAATGACTACCCGGTGGCAGTGCAGGTGTGGGTGGATGATGGCGATTTAATGGCAACACCGGAGAAAGCAATTTCCCCAGTATTAGTGTTGCCACCATTGTTTCGATTACAACCACAAGCTCAACGCAGCTTGCGTTTGATTTTATCTGGTGCCAGTAAATTGCCGCTGGATAGAGAATCTGCATTTTGGCTCAATGTTTACGAAATCCCGCCTAAAGCCACAACTAAAGTTGATGATGAGTCTTCCGTTACACTGGCTTTGCGCATGCAATACAAAGTCTTTTATCGCCCAAAAAACTTGCCCGCACCGGCGGATACCGTCAGCAAGGCATTAACTTTTGTCTTAGAACGTAACGGTAATACCGCCTCGGTTAGGGTTGATAATCCAACCCCTTATTATGCATCACTCGCTTCTTTAACATTGGGATTGGCCGAAGGATTACCAGATATGGTCGCCCCTTTTTCCAAGCTCGACTTTCCCCTCAATCGAGCCCCAACAGCAGACAGTAAAACGGTCAATTTTGTCTTAATTGATGATTTAGGTAACCGTAAACCTTTTAGTCGTGAGCTGAAATAAAAAACTTATCAATATATACACTAAATAATTCGAGTTACAGGAAGGCGGCAAGCGCTGGCCCGCAGGGTGAGCCTCTGATGAGGCTCATAATCCCGATGAGCTTACATGAGTAAGTGATTCGGGTGACAAATCGGTCAGGAACCGATTTGAACGCTGCTTGCAGCGGCCTCGCAGAGGCGAGGCCCATGGACGGGCCGAGTAACAAGTGCAGCCAACGCACATGCAACTTGAAGTATGACGGGGTATAGACCGCCCAGAGAGACGGTCTATATGATTACTCGCGATATAATTTATTTCTTAAACCCCGGCTTACCATTTTCGGCTCGCCATCTTTTTATCTCAGCTAAAATACCCTCAGGGCTATCTTCCCGATCATCATTAGGGTAATAAATCAAATCAGAACCATCTGGATGCTCTGCCAACTCTTCAAATCTAAGAATAGCCTCATCATGTTCAGCCTCGGATGGATATGTATCATAATAAATATCTTTCAAAAAAATTAAGAATTCCTGTTCTGTATAATCAGATAGGTTTTTATTTTCCATTTATACTTCTCCATTTTCAGTATATCTTGATTTATGAGCTTAAATTACTCAGAAATTTTAAGATGCTTTAGCAACCTCGCAACAAAATCCATATATGAAAACCAAATGAGATAATTGCGAGGTTATTAATATTTAATCAATAAATGAACATAAGCCACCAGAAAGGCGGCTTATGTTATTGCTGATAATGTAATGAACTATTTTATCCTGAGATTACCATTCATCTCGATAATCAAATGAAATTTGATAGTCATATTCTGAAGTATTAATTTGATGAGAGAAATACTTCTGAAGTATAGGTATCCAATATTCTTCAATATCAAACCCTCCATTATTAATATTATTTTCAATCTGCAAACCTAATTGTTCAATAACTGAACCATCAGATTGAAGATCTGCTGAATACTCTTCGCCCTTACATAACTCAGTTTTTTTATCAAACCAGTCTAAATGCAGTTTTAGCCCCATAATGCACCTCATAAATATTTTTTGATATCACGATTAGGGTCCGCAGGTTTTAGCTGGACGCCTGTTTTATAATTGAAAGCACCTAAGTGCTGGCCATCGCTAGCTCTATAACCCTCCAACTCACCATGCTGCGAATCCCACTCATATATTTTACGGCCTTTCTGATCAATCCAGCGTTCTCTTTTTCCAGAACCACCTTGTTTAGGAGTCTTTCGCTTACTCTTATTCAAATTTAGAAAACCTGTAATATCCTCGATTTTAGGTGCTGGGTGATAATCATGCCCTGCATCTACCACACCTTTCCTTGGTTTATTAAAATAAACATACACCGGCTCCAGCCCCGACTCTGCCGGGAACCAGATGATGTAATCGTGGAAGCTCACCTCCTCATGCGCAAGGAAAGTCAGTGTTCGCTTCGTCGCCAGGAACCTAATGTCGGTTCCGGTATGCTGCGGGAAAACCGGCGCACTGCCCGGTTGTGGCGACACAGAACTGATATCCATGCCGGGTGGATACGCCGGAGTAAAGGTAAAGGTGCGTGGCGGCTGGCTATCGGTAGTAAAGGTATAAATACCATTTGACCGATCAAACTATGCTTGCCCGACCTTCACCTTAGCAGCAACGTTTGCAGCGTGGGTTTTTACCGCATAAATACTGGTCCAATCATTCTTTTCCTCCATCAGAATTCTGACCGGCAACTCTATTTCACCTTGTCGCGGCAATGGGGTTGAAGGGACTAATCCTATATCACTGAGAGAGAAACTGCCGGCTAATGGCGGCTTATTTGTACTTTCCCTATCATTATCTGGATAGAAGCCTGCACCAATAATGACCGCCATTGGATCAGCTAGCGAGCTGGTGTCTATGCCGTGAAATCGCTCCGATACTCGCCGTAATGAGGCTCCTAAATGATTAACAACTTGAGGACTTAATGTGATAGCACCCGCACCGCCTACAGCAAAACTGGGAGAATGTACGCTCCCGGGCGGATAGACAGATAAGGAAAAGGTATTGTTACGAATAGCCGCTTCTGCTTCTACTGCCAACCATCTTTCTTCAATGCGCTGTCGCTCTGCCGCAAAGGCGGCCTCTATTGCCCGCGGTGCGTTTTCAACCCGCTGTTGCCGTTCTGCGGCTTCTGCGGCCAACCGTGTATTCTCAATACGTTGCTGTTCTGCAATTCTTGCTATTCCAAGTTCAGCATTAACAGATTGTTGCAGTACTAACAGTGTTTCATATTTGGCTCTTAGCTCTACGAGCCGATAATTTATCGCATTGACCTCCTCTTGTTTCACAAGAGCCAGTGCCCTTAAGTCACGCCGTTCATAGCGGTATTTAAATGCCCATTTATTATCACGCCCTCCAAAAGCGTTATATTGTTGCCATATATTAGCCTCTTCCTGTTTCAATAAAGGAATATGGCTTTCAAGCAGTATGATATGTGCGGCTATTTCTGTAACTTGCTTATCCTTCAGTGTTTTTTTCAGCTTTAACTCATCTAGCGCAGAGCTAAACGACTGTGTCATCGCCCTTTCAGCCGCTTCCCGTTCATTACGCGCTATTTCATAGGTATTGCGCGCTTCCTGCATCAGCTCATCAGCATTAGTTATTCGAATGACAGAGAGATACAGCGGTTCAATACCCGTGCTGTCGGGGAAAACGATAATGGCATCGCGACTATGACGGCCAACAGGAAGGCTAAATTCTTTGGGAGCCGCATTCTCAATCGGCGTCACTACGGGTCTTGCTGCTGGCTGTATTGGCGCAGGGATATTAATAGGCATCGTATCAACTACACTGATATGTATCGGTGTGATACCCGGAATGGCCGCGGTTACGACATCTGGCCTTGTCGTCGTAACCGCCTTAATGACAGGTACTCGTTGTATGGCTATTGGTGCTTTAATCAGCACCGCTTTCTGCACTCCCTCTTCCGTCACATCACCGATCCGAATATTGACCGCAGCATCGGCCACTGCTTTTAATGTTTCTTTCGGTGTATCCGTAACTCTGTTGGCGGGAAGTGTCGAAGTGGTAAAGAACTGCCCTATAGGCGGGTCAGACGCTATTCTTGACGGTATCATGCCCATAACTGCTACACCAACCGGGCTGGTGCGCATGACCCACGATCCCACTCGGGCTAAATGACCTTCGATAAACGCCGCCACTGCTGGAAGACGGCTTAAAGTCACCCCCCAATTCCCATCAATTAAGGTGATAACGGCTGGCATCCCTCCCACAACCATATAGGTTTGTAGTTCCGGGTTTTGCGCCAGATTCGCAGGAGTTGCCTTACTACTACGATCGCCACCACGCCTCCCACCTCGTTGACTGCCATGGCCGAATTGACTTGGGCTGTAGTGATGGATAGCACCATAGGACGTTTGTGACGTCCCCCATCCTTGACCACGGCTAGAGCTTGGTCCACCGGGCCCTGCCGGCCCCCCTTTAACTCCACCGGTTGGACCACGAGCACCGTGGCCGGTGGTATTACTGTGTCCTTCTCCCATATCTTATTTCCTTATTTATTTGTTTTTAATTTCCATAATGAATACGTATTTTTGACGAATATATTGACCGCTTATACCTCCAGATATTTATCTGTTATCACAATCACTCTTTACACATTTCCAATGAAATATCAGATTGCGTTATGCATCCTTCAAGAAAACTCTCAGCAATTTGTAATTGACGCCTAATTTCACGCTCGTTATATTTTTTTAACCGGGCAATTGAAGACTTTGACTGACCATAAACATAATGGCGCACAATAAGCTCCAGCTCTTTCTCTCTTGAAGCTCGTTGTAAATTACCAATAATATTATCAAGCGCTAACCCGTCATTATCACAACAGGAAGCTGCTACCTTACCTCCTGCCATCAAGCCTTTAAATCCATTGGCAATATGCGGATAATCAAGAAGGGAATGCTCTCTAGCCCAAACACCCCATCGGGCCAGAATAGTTTGAATATCACTCATCGCTTTTCTCCTTTTTATATTTAAAATCCTTCTCATGATGTAATTAACATCAGCCAGAGTAATTTCATAAAACAAAAAGGCCTCACTAACTAGCGAGGCCTATTTATTATCAACGAAATAATTTTGTGATTTAGAAAATCAAAAAGCAGACATTGTTGGTGAGGTGTTTAACCACGATTAACACCTTACAAGAGTTTTATCGGGCCGTGATAGTATTAATTTACGAAATACTCCCCTGACAGAAATGCAGTTAATCTGAAATAAAAAAGCCCCCCTTACTGGGTAATGCCAGTCAGTTAAGCAACTGACTGGCATTTTTGTTCCTGGCTTTTCCATATTTATACGGCCTTTCCTTCACCACCCTCGGGAAGGCTCTTTCTCTTCTTATCGGTAACTTCACCATCTGCGCCATGCTCTCCATATCCCGCATCAGTTCCGGGATACGACTTGGTGAAGCTCCCTGCAGCGTCATCAGCATCCGTATCACCATCCCGCACGATTCTGAGAAGCTCAGCTGATTCGGCCAGTATCCTTTCAGCGCTCCCGTCATCTTAATCATCTGATAACGAACCAGATTATAGCCCAGCAGTACTCCCCATAGCTCCTGCTCAACAAGCTCCGGCTTTTTACTCCGCAGCGTCAGCCTGCTCAGTTGCATTGTCTGTTCGCCAGACCACGCCATCCACGGCCAGCAACGTCAGACCGCACCAGTGAGGATGGGTGACGGAGCCATGCCACAGCTGCGCCGTTTGTGAGAATACCCGGCGAACAGCCTCGCTTCCCAGCCTTTGCCGTGCCTGGATAACGGCGCTGGGGGCCACGAAGGGGCGGTCGCCCGGCAGCATGATATCCAGCCGGTTAACGATTTGATGAAGAGGTTCTTTACGCTCGAGCGCCATCCCGACAATGCACCAGACCATCATTTCCAGCGGCAGGCGGCGCTTGCGCAGAGTCACCGTGCCGGATTCGGCAAGACAACGGGAGATGAGCTGGGGGTCGAGGTAATCTCCCAGTGTGGTCAGTGGGTTACGCAGTGAGTCGTAGCGGGAAACGAGATCAAGAGCCTGTCCGATGTGCATAAAAAAATCCGGAAACGAAGAACATTTCCGGATTCTTACACAACCACTGGATCGGTCAACCGATCCTTAACTGATCGGCATTACCCCGTCACTGGGAGGCTTAATATCAAATAACACACTACCGTCGGTTATTAACCGGCAACTGCGATACGTTTCATATCGGTCATATAGCCACGCAGCTTATGGCCTACAGCTTCGATTGGATGATTACGAATAGCTTCGTTTACATCGCGCAGCTGGGCATTGTCTACCGCAGTTCCGGCAACACTTTTGCCTAAATCGCCCGCTTGCAGAGAATCCATAAACTTACCTTTCAGCAATGGCACTGCTGCATTGGCGAATAGATAGTTACCATATTCTGCGGTATCAGAGATAACCACGTTCATTTCATATAAACGTTTACGTGCGATGGTGTTGGCAATCAGTGGCAATTCATGCAGAGATTCGTAATAAGCCGACTCTTCGATAATGCCAGAATCAACCATAGTTTCGAATGCCAACTCAACACCGGCTTTCACCATGGCAATCATCAACACGCCGTGGTCGAAATATTCTTGCTCAGAGATTTTGCCTTCAAACTGTGGCGCGTTCTCAAATGCAGTTTTGCCGGTCTCTTCACGCCAGTTCAGCAATTTCTTATCGTCATTGGCCCAATCAGCCATCATCCCGCTGGAGAATTCACCAGAGATAATATCATCCATATGTTTCTGGAACAGTGGGGCCATGATCTCTTTCAGTTGCTCAGACAGTGCATAAGCACGCAGTTTAGCCGGATTGGACAAACGGTCCATCATCAGCGTAATCCCGCCTTGTTTCAGCGCTTCGGTGATAGTTTCCCAACCGAATTGAATCAGTTTTTCAGCATAAGCTGCGTCAGTGCCTTCAGAAACCAGTTTGTCGAAGCACAACAGTGAACCGGCCTGCAACATACCGCACAGGATAGTTTGTTCGCCCATCAGGTCTGATTTAACTTCAGCAACAAATGAGGATTCCAACACACCAGCACGGTGACCGCCGGTGGCCGCCGCCCAAGCCTTAGCAATCGCCATGCCTTCGCCTTTAGGGTCGTTTTCCGGGTGAACTGCAATCAATGTCGGCACACCAAAACCACGTTTGTACTCTTCACGGACTTCTGTACCGGGGCATTTTGGCGCAACCATCACCACGGTGATGTCTTTACGCACTTGTTCACCCACTTCTACGATATTGAAACCGTGGGAATAACCCAGTGCCGCGCCATCTTTCATCAGTGGCTGAACCGCCTGAACCACTGCGGAGTGCTGCTTGTCTGGCGTCAGGTTAACCACCAAATCTGCCTGTGGGATCAGTTCTTCGTAAGTGCCTACTTTGAAACCATTTTCGGTCGCTTTACGCCATGAAGCACGCTTTTCTGCAATCGCTTCTTTACGCAGGGCGTAAGCAACATCCAGACCGGAATCGCGCATGTTCAAACCCTGGTTCAGGCCTTGTGCGCCACAGCCGACAATCACCACTTTTTTACCTTTCAGGTAGCCTGCTTCATCGGCGAATTCATCTCGTGCCATAAAGCGACACTTACCTAATTGCGCCAACTGCTGACGCAGGTTCAACGTGTTGAAATAGTTAGCCATGTTATTGCTCCGTTCGGGTTCTGTTTTGTGGGTGCAGCTATTTTTTTAGTGACTGCAAACGAATGTGGTGTTTGTGTGCTGATACTGTTTTTTCACATCCCCTGTCTGTGTCGGGGATTGTCTTGAACTCACTATATGACAGGAAACTCATTGCTGAAATTGATATATTAACAATGTGACATTGCAGATTCTGCAATGTGGGCTACTTTTCGAACAATACACTGCATCTTCTCACCCCAGAGGCTATCTGTGATGGATTTACGCGACCTGAAATTATTTCTGCATTTAGCTGAAAGCCGCCATTTTGGGCGCAGCGCCAAAGCGATGCATGTCAGCCCATCCACCCTATCGCGCCAAATCCAGCGTCTGGAAGAGACCATCGGCCAACCGCTGTTTTTACGCGATAATCGCACAGTACAGTTGACGGATGCCGGCACTCAATTGAAAGCCTTCGCTCAGCAAACATTGCTGCAATATCAACAATTACGCCATGCATTAGGCCAGCACGGGCCATCTCTGAGTGGTGAGCTACGGCTATTTTGTTCGGTGACCGCCGCCTACAGCCATTTGCCGCCAATTCTCGACCGCTTTCGTGCACGCCACCCACTGGTTGAAATTAAACTCACCACCGGGGATGCCGCCGATGCAGTAGATAAAGTGCAATCAAATGAAGCAGATCTGGGGATTGCCGGTCGCCCTGAAGTGTTGCCAACCAGCGTGGCTTTTACCCAAATTGGTGAAATCCCGTTGGTGTTAATTGCCCCAGCGCTGCCATGTGCCGTGCGGTCGCAGGTATCGGTTGATCAGCCGGATTGGGCCACAATTCCGTTTATTTTGCCGGAACACGGCCCGTCGCGAAAACGTATTGATTTGTGGTTCCGCCGCCAACGCATCACTAACCCATTGATTTATGCTACGGTTTCCGGCCATGAAGCCATTGTGTCGATGGTGGCTCTAGGCTGTGGTGTGGCACTTATTCCATCGGTGGTGGTAGATAACAGCCCGGAACCGGTACGCAACCGTATTTCTCTATTGGATGATGTTTCACTGGTCGAGCCATTTGAATTAGGGGTTTGCGTGCAGAAAAAACGGCTCAATGAGCCGTTGATTGAAGCATTTTGGGGGCTGCTATAGTTTACTGTCGGGAAGCATAATTCATCACAGGAACAAGATTCCTCAGATTCGCGTGACTACCAATAATCGTATCCACAGCAGCAGGAGCTTGTTCTCGGGTTGGGAAACTATTTATCGCATCTGCCAGTTGAGTGACGCCCTTAAAGAAGGTGTCAAGGGATGCATTGATAGGCACATCAACCATTTTCCCTTCAGGATTAAGCCTTTTTATATTGATAGCATTGCCATTATTATCAAATTCCATGTAAACCTTACCCGTCATCTTGCCAGCAGAGAAACTTCTTTCAAAACATTTAGTTACACCATTTGAATAATACTGGCTAATGCGTTTGCTCTCTTGTCCATTAATATCTAAATAACTCTCAACTTCGCGCTTTAACTGCCCACTATCTGAACGATTTGATCTGGTTATTTTCTCTAATCGCCCATCAAGTGCACTGTATTCTTTATTAATCCTACCGATAATTATTTTTCCATCCATCGAGTAAGACGACTCTGTTTCTTTAATTAATATAGCATTAGTTATATTGTATGCTTTTTCAATACGCCCAACAATAACTTTGCCGTCGGCTGAATACTCAACTTCTACGACTCGATCAACCTCTCCATTGATATAATAGGTTGATTTACTATCCTTTAAAGACTGACCATTATCGTAATTTGACTGAACCATCGCACGCAAATCACCATTTTTATTATAAATAATTTTCTCTTGATGATTTAAATTCCCGCTAATATTGAAAGTAGATTTTACAGTCCGACACTTATTACCATTATTGAAATAGCTGAACTCATTTCTCTCAAGCTGTTTATCATTTTTGTCGTACACATCAATTTTTATTATTTTACCAGAAGAATCATAAAGCTCTTTATGCGTTGTGCTTACGACTTCATTACCACTATACTTTTCCTTTTGAATAATAATTAAATCATTACCTATTCTATCTTTTTTATAACTAAAAACATTACTCTCGACTAATTTATCATGAATGTTAAATTTTTGAGATTTAGTTATTTGCCCAATGGAATTGGGCATTATTTTGGTTCGGGAAGTTAATATATTACTTTGATAATTAAAACTCTGACTTTCGTTTAGTTTATTGTCTAGACCATATTTAAAATAACTCACTGCTGCACTGTTATTTGCTTTATTTTCAATGAAATAAATTTCATTACCCGCACCTCCCTCTTTAGAAACCGAACCCTGGTCAATTGTTGCTTGCATTTGGTCAAATCGTCTATAATAGTTTGAATCTCCTTCTATTGCCTGATTTATCTTCTGAACTGAATAACTTACCCCCCCATTAAATCGCGTACCATCAGCATGATATTGATAACGTGCCCCTATCGATGTAGCATTCCAATCAAGATAAGTTGATGTCGATTTAAAATTTAATGTTATTAATTCACTCATATATAAACTCCAATATGTTATTATCAAATTAGATAACTCAAGAAATAAAGTTATCCAATAGCTTAATATCAGTAATGACATCATTAACTCTAATTAATCAATGTCGATAATTATATTACGCCGCAATAACACCGAGTTTCATTTCTAATACTTATTAGCAAAGATAGATAAGGAGATAAAAGACAGTAAATGCCAATAAAAAACCCAGAGATTATTGGCTCTGGTTTTTTTATTAGTACGAATAAGAATAAGTAGTTACTGGCTAAGATTCAGCCCGCCAGAAAGAACTTAAATGCCGGGTTATTGGTTTCATCATGACAATCATAGCCCAGCGCCGTTAGATGCTGTTCAAATTGGGGTTCAGAGTCCGATAACTCAAACCCCGCCAGCACCCGACCAAAATCAGTGCCGTGGCTACGATAGTGGAACAGAGAGATATTCCAGTGCGTGCCTAAGGTATGCAGGAATTTCAGTAATGCACCCGGTGATTCTGGGAATTCAAAACTGAACAGCCGCTCGCGCAGTGGCTTGGAAGGACGCCCGCCGACCATATAACGCACATGCAGCTTGGCCATTTCATCATCAGATAAATCCACCACCTGATAACCTTTACCCTGCAATTCAGCCAGGATCTCAGCCCGCTCAGCATAACCACGGGTCAGTCGCACCCCGACGAAAATACAGGCGTTATCGGCATCAGCATATCGGTAGTTAAATTCAGTGACGGAACGCCCCCCCAGCAACTCACAAAAACGCAGGAAACTGCCTTTTTGCTCTGGGATGGTCACCGCCAGCAAGGCTTCGCGCTGCTCGCCAAGTTCACAGCGCTCTGATACATAACGCAAACCATGGAAGTTGACGTTAGCGCCCGAAAGCACATGGGCCAGACGTTCGCCTTGAATATTATGTTGCTGTACGTACTTTTTCAGCCCCGCCAGCGCCAAAGCACCAGATGGCTCAGCAATGGCGCGCACATCTTCAAATAAATCTTTTACTGCCGCACAAATAGCATCACTGTCGACGGAGATCACTTCGTCCAGATACTCCTGGCACAGGCGGAATGGCTCATCACCAATACGCTTAACCGCGACACCTTCAGCAAACAGCCCGACACGAGCCAGATCGACCGGCTTGCCTGCATCCAGCGCGGCACGCAAACAGGCTGAGTCTTCTGCTTCAACGCCAATCACTTTAATCTGCGGCATCAGTTGCTTGATAAGCACGGCAACACCGGCCACCAGCCCACCGCCACCAACCGGAACAAACACCCGGTCAAGATGTGCGTCTTGCTGAAGAAGTTCCATCGCCAGCGTCCCTTGCCCGGCAATCACTGCCGGATGGTCAAACGGCGGCACAAAGGTGTAACCCTGCAACTGCGACAGTTCAATCGCCTTGCCTTTGGCTTCATCGAAATTAGCACCAAACAACAGCACCTCTCCGCCAAAACCACGCACCGCATCCACTTTGATGTCAGCAGTGGCGACCGGCATGACAATCAGCGCTTTAATACCGAGCTTGTTAGCCGAAAGCGCTACCCCCTGCGCATGGTTACCGGCAGAAGCGGTTATCACACCACAGGCTTTCTGTTCTGCAGTCAGGCCAGCCAACATCGCGTAAGCGCCGCGCAGTTTAAAGCTGTGCACCGGCTGCCGGTCTTCGCGCTTAACCAAAATGGTGTTATCCAAGCGTGAAGAGATTTTTTCCATCACTTGTAACGGGGTGACTTGCGCCACCTCATACACCGGTGCGCGCAATATCGCCCGCAGATATTCTGCCCCATCGGGGGCAGTTGATAAGGGTTGTGATACCGCCATGAGTATTAGCCTCCCAGCTTACTTTTGTCGCGCACAGCACCTTTATCAGCACTGGTTGCCAGTAAGGCATAAGCACGTAGCGCATAAGAAACCTGACGTTCGCGTGCTTTCGGTGTCCATGCCGCATCACCGCGCGCTAATTCTGCTTCACGGCGTGCAGCCAGTTCAGCATCACTGACGTCCAGCTTCATAGCGCGGTTGGGAATATCAATATCAATGATGTCGCCGTCTTGCACCAAAGCAATCAACCCACCGCTGGCGGCTTCCGGCGAAGCATGACCGATGGATAAACCTGAAGTCCCGCCCGAGAAACGGCCATCGGTTAACAACGCACAGCTTTTGCCTAATCCCATCGATTTCAGGTAAGTGGTTGGATACAGCATTTCCTGCATCCCTGGCCCACCTTTCGGCCCTTCGTAACGGATAACCACCACATCACCCGCAACCACTTTGCCCCCCAAAATAGCGGCAACAGCATCATCCTGACTCTCATAGACTTTGGCTGGGCCACGGAAGGTTAAGCTGTCTTTATCCACACCTGCGGTTTTGACGATTGAACCATTCTCTGAAAGATTGCCATACAACACCGCCAAACCACCGTCTTGGCTATAAGCATGTTCGCGAGTACGAATACAACCTTCTTGGCGGTCGGTATCCAATGAGGGGAAGCGGCAATCCTGTGAGAAGGCTTTCGTGGTACGGATGCCAGCCGGGCCTGCGGAGTACATCTGCTTGACCCCTTCGTCTTTGGTCAGCATCACATCATAGGCTTCCAGCGTTTGTGGCAAGTTCAGACCCAACACGTTTTTCACTTCGCGATTCAGCAAGCCAGCGCGATCCAACTCACCCAAAATCCCCACCACACCACCGGCACGGTGCACATCTTCCATATGGTATTTCTGCGTACTCGGAGCCACTTTGCACAAATGCGGCACTTTACGGGACAGGCGGTCGATATCGCTGATATCGAAATCAATATCCCCTTCCTGCGCTGCCGCCAGTAAATGCAACACGGTATTGGTGGAACCGCCCATGGCGATATCCAGCGTCATGGCATTTTCAAATGCCGCTTTGTTGGCAATGCTACGCGGCAAGGCGCTGATATCATCTTGTTCGTAATAGCGTTTAGTCAGTTCAACAATGTGCTTGCCCGCATCGAGGAACAGTTGCTTACGATCAGCATGGGTTGCCAGCAATGAACCATTACCCGGCAACGCCAGTCCCAGAGCCTCATTCAGGCAGTTCATCGAGTTGGCGGTAAACATCCCGGAACAGGAACCGCAGGTTGGGCAAGCGGAGCGCTCAATCTGCTCGCTGTCGGCATCGCTGACATTCGGGTTTGCCCCCTGAATCATGGCATCGACCAGATCCAGCTTGATAATTTTATCGGATAATTTGGTTTTACCGGCTTCCATCGGGCCGCCGGAAACAAAGATTACCGGAATATTCAGGCGCAGAGACGCCATCAGCATCCCTGGGGTAATTTTGTCGCAGTTAGAGATACATACCATGGCATCCGCACAGTGGGCGTTAACCATGTATTCAACGGAGTCGGCAATCAATTCACGTGAAGGCAGTGAATAGAGCATGCCGCCGTGGCCCATCGCGATCCCATCATCCACCGCAATAGTGTTGAACTCTTTAGCCACACCGCCAGACGCTTCAATTTGCTCCGCTACCAGCTTTCCTAAGTCGCGCAAATGAACGTGGCCCGGTACAAACTGGGTAAATGAGTTAACTACTGCAATAATCGGTTTGCCGAAGTCATCATCGGTCATACCGGTTGCGCGCCACAATGCGCGGGCGCCAGCCATATTGCGGCCATGAGTGGTGGTATGGGAACGGTACTTAGGCATTGTCTCTTCACTCCAGATTTTTGTATTGCAAATCAATTTATTGTTGCAGATATAACCTGTTGCAGGTGGCGAACGAACCACCTGCTGATCCTGTCTGTCAGTTTTTATTTATTATTGATTGATTGGGTCCAACCAGCCCCATTTGTCCTCGGTTTCGCCGGTGAACAGGCCAAAGAACGCTTGTTGAATTTTGCCAGTAATTGGCCCACGTTTACCAATACCCACCTGAATACCATCCACGCTGCGCACTGGGGTAATTTCTGCCGCAGTACCGGACATAAACACTTCATCCGCCAGATAGAGAGATTCACGCGACAGCACTTGCTCACGCACTTCTAACCCCATATCTTTCGCCAGTTTGATAATTGCATCACGGGTAATGCCCGGCAAAGCAGAAGAGGTAAACGGTGGCGTAAACAGAATGCCATCTTTCACTTCGAACAGGTTCTCACCCGCCCCTTCAGACAGGAAACCATGGATATCCAGTGCAATCCCTTCCTGATAACCGTGACGACGCGCTTCACTGCCCACCAGCAAGGAAGAGAGGTAATTACCACCGGCTTTAGCCGCAGTTGGAATAGTGTTTGGTGCCACACGGTTCCATGAAGAAACCATCGCATCAATACCCTGCTCCAGCGCTTCGGCACCCAGATAAGCACCCCAAGGGAAAGCAGCAATAATCACGTCAGTTTTATAGCCATCTGGCGGGTTCACACCCATGCCGACATCACCGATAAACACTAGCGGGCGAATATAGGCACTGGTCAGATTGTTTTTGCGCAGCGTTGCGCGGCATGCTTCCATCAGCTCGTCAACAGACTGAGAAACTGGCATGCGGTAAATTTTGGCTGAGTCATGCAGGCGCTGCATGTGTTCGCGGTGACGGAAAACAACCGGCCCTTTATGGGAGTTGTAGCAACGGACACCTTCGAAGACTGACGTGCCGTAGTGTAACGCGTGAGACATCACATGAACTTTCGCCTCTGCCCACGGAACCATTTCACCGTTAAACCAAATAAAATCAGCTTTCTTCGTCATTCTTTTCTTTCCTTGTGGCGCATCAGGCGCGTATCTGTAATGTATTAGGTTGTAGGATCTCGACGCAGGCGACATCCATAAGCTTACTCAGCTGTGAAGATAGTAAATCGACAGGTCGCCCGCTGGCAACGGTCAATTCAATATTAATATTCTCAGCATTAATCATTGGTGACATATTCATAGCACAAACCTGAAAGCCGCGGTGCCGCACAACCCGCAATACACGCTCTAACATCTCAGGGCGGAAGCGGGCTTGGATAGAGATTTGATGTTGTATCATGAGACTTTCTCCAGCATGGTTTCATTACCTGCGCCTGGCGGCACTAACGGCCAAACGTTTTCGAGTTCGTCGATGGAAACCTGGAGCAGATAAGGGCCTTCGCTGTTAAATAACGCATCCAGAGCGGCGTCGACTTGGTCTTTACGGGTGATACGTTGGCCGGGGATATTGAAAGCACTGGCCAGTGTGATGAAATCGGGGTTATCAGAAAGATTGGTTTCACTATAACGCCCATCAAAAAACAGTTGCTGCCACTGTCGAACCATACCCAATCGCTGGTTATCCAACAGCACGATTTTCAGCGGCAACTGTTTTCGTTTTATCGTGCCCAACTCCTGAACATTCATCATAAACGAGCCGTCACCAGAGACACAGATAACCATATCATCTGGGCGGGCCATTTGTGCGCCAACAGCAGCGGGTACGCCAAAGCCCATGGTGCCCAAACCACTCGAGGTGATGAAATTCTCCGGGCGGGTAAAGTTCATATGCTGCGCCGTCCACATCTGGTGCTGCCCCACGTCGGTGGTGACTACCGTCTGTGGCGCTTTGCGATCAGAGATCTGCTTAAGCAATAATGGGGCATAAATCGCCTGACCGGGGTGGTCATAACGCCAGCTATGCTGTTGTTTTAAGGCTATAACCTCATCACGCCACGGCTGAATATTCAGCGGTTGCTGCAAGGCAGGCAGCAACACTTTCAAATCCCCTTGCAACGCGACATGTGCCTGACGCAATTTACCCAATTCAGCCGGGTCGATATCCATATGGATAACTTTTGCTTTTGCGGCGAATGTATTCAGCTTGCCGGTGACACGGTCATCAAACCGCGCGCCAACCGCTATCAATAAATCACAATCCTGCACCGCAAAGTTTGCCGCTTTAGTGCCGTGCATTCCCAACATTCCCAGATAACACGGGTGATTAGTATCCGGTGCGCCCAAACCTTTCAGGGTAGCCACCGCAGGAATACCGGTCACGTCGATAAATTCGCGTAAAGCCGGAACTGCCTGTGCCATACCCACTCCACCGCCGACATACAGCATTGGTTTTTTAGCCGTCGCCAGCATGTCTAAAGCTTGTTGTAATTCAGCGGCGGAATCAATCAGGTGTTCTTCGACTGGCATCAAATGCGGGGTCAATTCCCCGACAGCCAACTGAATATCTTTTGGAATATCGATTAACACCGGCCCTGGGCGACCGCTGGTAGCGATAGCAAAGGCTTCAGCCATGATGGCCGGCAGCGCATCTAATGATTCGACCAGAAAACTGTGTTTGGTACAGGCCAAAGAGAGGCCCAAGACATCAATTTCCTGAAAAGCATCGGTGCCGATTAACGCGTACCCAACCTGACCGGTGATGGCGATAACCGGTACTGAGTCAAGCAAAGCATCAGCCAAACCGGTGATCAGATTAGTGGCTCCGGGGCCGGAAGTGGCGATACACACCCCGACTTTACCGGTTGCACGCGCATAACCAATTGCGGCAATGGCAGCGCCCTGCTCATGGCGGCAGAGCAGATGCTCGACACCACCATCATACAAAGCATCATAGACGGGCATAATCGCCCCACCCGGATAGCCGAATACCGTATCAACACCCTGCGCACGCAACGCTTGAACCACCCACTGAGCACCATTCATAGTTATTTCCCCGACCATTTGCGGAAGGCACAGGATTTTATTCTGTTGTGCATTTTATGTTCCTCGCGTCTTTTAACCGACCAATAAAAAACCCCCGGACCTTTCGGTGCGGGGGTTCTCTTGAGATTAAGGCTTGATTTTTATGCCTTTCTTCGTCCAAGTGCAGCCCCGCACGGTGGGATAATAATCACCACCACGCTAATTAGGACTAGGTTAATCACTTGGAAAATCGCTTTCATAATTAGGTTGTTCATCTGTCTAGTGTCGAACGAATGCCTACAGAGTTATCACAGTTATTGGTTGCCTGACAATATTTATTTAAATTATTATTTTGTGATCGCGAATACAAAACACAATAAATATATTATTTATCAATCAGTAAAACCCACATCGACACTTTGGTCTTTTTTCTGCGCACTGTACCGCAATTTTTGGTTTTGATACTTCCGTTGCAATGAAACCTCGCGTGCACTTTCGCAAATCAATACTTTTCTTCGGCATTGAAAAAAATCCTCGGGCACTCTATCGCGACCCCAACACCAGGCACACATTACGGCGAAGGAAAGCACTATGTCATTGGCAACGATTTATACCCGCGCCACATTAGGTATTCAGGCCCCTTCAGTCACGGTTGAAGTTCATATCAGCAATGGGTTACCAGGATTAGTTTTGGTTGGATTACCGGAAACCACAGTAAAAGAGGCCCGAGACAGAGTCCGCAGCGCATTAATCAACAGCGGCTTCACCTTTCCAGCCAAACGGATCACCGTCAGCCTGGCTCCGGCTGATTTACCCAAAGAAGGGGGTCGCTACGATCTCCCTATCGCTTTGGCGATATTGGCTGCGTCAGAACAGATTCCTGCGGATAAATTAGCGCACTATGAGTTCTTGGGTGAACTCGCCTTGTCAGGGGCGCTAAGGCGCATTAGCGGCGCAATTCCGGCCGCACTCGCCAGCAGTCAGGCCCAGCGACAGTTAATCTTACCGTCAGAGAACAGTCTTGAGATTGGGTTAATTGCACAAGGCAACAGCAGGGTTGCCGATCATTTGTTAGCAGTATGCAGTTTTTTACAAGGCGAAAATACGCTCGCGCAAGGCCAACGCCTTGAAGCAACTCAAGATTGGGACAACAGCCTCGACCTACAAGATATCATCGGCCAATCACAAGCCAAACGGGCTTTAGAGATAGCCGCGGCCGGTGGACATAACCTGCTACTACTTGGGCCGCCGGGTACGGGGAAAACCATGCTGGCAAATCGGTTAACCGGCTTACTACCACCATTGACCGATCAAGAAGCACTTGAGGCTGCCGCCATTAATGGCTTGTCACACAGTAATGAATTACCTGCCCAATGGCGCTGTCGGGCTTTTCGCGCACCACATCACAGTGCATCAATGGCCGCTCTCATTGGCGGAGGTTCCATTCCTCGCCCCGGTGAAATATCACTGGCACACAATGGTGTTCTTTTTCTGGATGAACTGCCGGAGTTTGAGCGTCGGGTACTGGATTCATTGCGTGAACCATTGGAATCGGGGGAAATTATCATTTCCCGAGCGGCCGCCAAAGTCTGTTTCCCTGCCAAAGTGCAGTTGATTGCCGCGATGAATCCTAGCCCCAGCGGCCATTATCAAGGCATCCATAACCGGGCACCACCACAGCAAGTTTTGCGCTATCTGGCAAAGTTGTCTGGCCCGTTTTTGGACCGTTTTGACTTATCGATAGAAGTGCCATTACTCCCCGCAGGTATGCTGGGAACACAAAAACATCAGGGAGAAAATAGCAAAACTGTCAGGCAACGGGTGTTACAAGCCAGGAAAAAACAATTAGATAGGGCGGGGAAGACAAACAAGCAGCTTAATAGCCAAGAGATAGCTGAATATTGCTATTTAGTACCAGAGGATGCGGTTTTTCTCGAACAAGTTCTACTGAAACTCGGGCTATCAGTGCGCACCTGGCACCATATTTTGAAAGTGGCACGGACCATTGCAGATCTGGCACTGGAAGATAATATTCAAAAAAATCATCTTTCAGAAGCGCTGAGCTATCGTTGTATGGACCGGTTGCTTTCGCAGTTGCACAAAAGCCTAATGTAAAAAAGAGAACCAAAGTCCCCTTTTTTACCACGATGCTTATACCCAATATCATTGAAGCCGCAAGCCAGTGATTCCAGCTCTCTGCGGCTCGAAGAACAGGGTACTAGTCGTCGCTATCGGTGTAATCTTCCACTGCGTCCATCTGTGGCTTACCGCCAGACAGCGTATGGAAACGTTTAGGACGACGAGTCCGGGTCACATATTTGGACCAGACTTTTTCTTCGACGCTGACCGGCTCACGCTCGCCGCGGCAAACAGCAACAAACAGCTGTTCTTCTTCCGTTACAGGCTCGCGTTTCCCGAGATCAAGTTCGTTAAAAGCATAACCGTGGCGCTCTAGTAATTGCGCCTCTTTAATGGTGAAATCGCCGTGACGCGAGAACCCGCGAGGATAATGTTTATTATCAAAAAAACGATTGGTCGTGATGAAGCTATCCGCCATCTGACACGCTCCTAATTCTCTCATGGTCGTGCTGTTTATGGCGCGGAGTATTAGATAGGCTTGACATCGTGTAAAACAAAACATTTAAATCTTAACGACAAAAAAAATTGGAGATGGGTGTGGATACCGAATTACTGAAAACCTTTTTGGAGGTCAGTAGAACTCGTCACTTTGGTCGCGCAGCTGAATCTTTGTACTTAACGCAGTCGGCGGTGAGTTTTCGTATCCGCCAGTTGGAAAATCAATTAGGTGCAAATTTATTCACTCGCCATCGCAATAATATTCGTCTGACCCCGGCAGGCGAGCGGCTACTACCTTATGCCGAAACACTGATGAGTACCTGGCAATTGGCCAAAAAAGAGGTGGCACACTCGCTGCAACACACTGAATTATCTATTGGTGCAACCGCGTCACTTTGGGAGGCTTACCTCACCCCGTGGTTGCAACAACTCTATAAGCAACGGGAAACATTACGCCTTGAAGCACGTATTGCACTGCGCCAATCATTGGTAAAACAGTTGCACGAACGGCAACTGGATTTATTGATAACGACCGAACCCCCTAAAATGGATGAGTTGGCCAGCCTACTGTTAGGGCATTTTTCATTGCGTTTGTTCTCCTCAATTCCCTTTGAATTACCGGAAAAAACTGACGATGGAACTGAGCATAAAAATGCAAATGAAGCACCCTATATCAAACTTGAATGGGGGGCGGATTTTCATCAGCAAGAAAGCCGTTTACTCAATAGCGAGCAGATGCCGGTGCTGACCACGACGTCAGCCCATTTAACCCGGCAGCTGTTGGACACCACCGGTGGTTGTGCTTTCCTGCCAGAACATTGGCAAAAGGAATATCCCGAATTGGTCGTCAATGCCGATATACCGCCTATCGTGCGGCCACTGTATGCCGTTTGGTTGCAAAACAGTGACCAGCAAACATTAATTCGACAGTTATTAAAAACACCTATGAATAACGCAGCCCAAAGCGCTATACGGGATTAAGCGGGGGCGACTGAGGGCGAGCACGACGATTCAAATAAAAAGCACTCATCGCCTTCTGAATGGCAATAAAGCTAAATAACAGAATTCCGATGACAATCTTGGTCCACCATGAACTGAGCGTACCATCAAAAGTGATGTAACTCTGTATCAGACCTTGAATCAGGACACCGAACAAAGTGCCGAAAACCGTACCAATGCCGCCGGTGAGCAGTGTGCCACCAATCACGACAGCAGCAATCGCATCCAACTCAACACCACTGGCCGCCAATGCATAACCTGCGGAGGTGTAGAGGGAGAACACAATCCCTGACAGAGCAGCCAGAGTGCTCGATAGCATGTATATTTTTATCGTCGTTTGTCTGACCGGAACCCCCATCAGAGCCGCTGAAACACTGTTACCCCCAATGGCGTAAACGTTATGACCAAAGCGGGTACGATGGGCCAGCAAAATACCAAACGCCACAACCAATAGCATAATCAAGGCAAGCAGTGTAAATCGTCCACCACCGGGAACTTTCCAGGCATAATTTGCCAACGTGCTATAGATCGGGTGATCAATGGGAATTGACTCTTCAGACACAATAAAGCTCATGCCTCGGACAAAAAACATCCCAGCAAGAGTGATGATAAATGCGGGGAGTTTCAGGGAATCAATAATCCAACCCATGAACGCTCCAAACATCGCCCCCATCACTAAAACAATGGCGAAAGCATACATTGGGTGAATGCCATAAGTGCCGATTAGTTTTGCCAATAGCACACCAGTAAATGCAATAACTGAACCGACAGATAAATCAATGCCGCCGGATAAAATAACAAAGGTCATGCCCACAGCAACAATGCCTAAAAAAGCATTATCAGTCAGTAAGTCACACCAAACTCGGGTGGAAGAAAAACTGGGAAATTGACTGAGACAAAAGGCATATCCCAGAATAAAAACGGCGATAGTAATCAGCAAAGGAATATTACGCTTTAACATTATTTTCGCCTCCGGAAGATATGGCTCAATGAGATCATCGGTGACTGCACCACCAATACGGCTAACACCACAATGGCTTTAAGAACCAGATTGAATTCCGGTTGGTAGCCAGAAAGCAAAATTCCAGTATTCATACCCTGAATAATCAAAGCGCCAATCACAGAAAGCAAAAGGTTAAAACGCCCGCCCATCAAGGATGCACCGCCAATGACCACCGCCAAAATAGCATCCAACTCCAACCATAAACCGGCATTATTGGCATCTGCGCCACGGATATCGGCGGTCACGATAATGCCTGCAACTGCCGCACAGACACCACAAATGACATATACCGAAATCAGCACCAAACGGGTACTTACCCCTGCATTACGTGCTGAACGCAGGTTGATACCAACAGACTCAATAAACAACCCCAGTGCCGTTTTGCGCGTCAATAGCCACACAATAATCAGCATACTAAATGCGATAACCACAGACATTGGCATATACATCAAGGTGCTGCTGCCTAACTCTGCCAACCCACCGCTATCAAATGTGACAATCTGGCCTTCGGTGATTAATTGAGCTATACCTCGCCCTGCAACCATTAACATCAAGGTGGCAACAATCGGTTGAATCTGCAACACCGCGACTAAAAACCCATTCCATAATCCACACAACGCCCCGACGGCGAGTGCGGCAACCAACACAGTGAAGAAAGGGTGACCAGCACTGGTAAGTGTCGCTGCGGTAGCACCGGCAATGGCCATCACCGCTCCAACTGATAAATCGATGCCTCCGGTTGCGATCACTAACGTCATTCCCAGTGCCAATAACGCAACGGGCGCACCTCGGTTTAAGATATCAATCACACTGCCAAACAGCCGTCCATCCTGGATATGAATTGAGAAAAAGTGTGGAGCTACCAAACTATCAATCAATAAAATGACTATCAGAGCACCAAACTGCGTGGCACCTTTTGGCAAGACCCATTTAACTTTGCGCGGCCTTTGCGGCATAGATAGGCTCCTGTTTCCCATGAGGTAACTCCTTATTGCACCGCGATCGCCTGCATGATGGCAGGAACAGAAATCTCATCGTGACCAAGTTGTGCAATATGACGACGATCTCGCAAAACAATGACGCGATCGGCGTAACCAGCCAATTCCTCTAATTCGGAAGAGATAATTAATAGCGCCAGCCCCTCATTGCACAGCTTTTCAATTAAGCGAATAATCTCTGCATGCGCTCCCACATCAATGCCTCGGGTCGGTTCATCTAAAATCAAAAAGCGAGGTTTTGTGGCCAACCAGCGGGCTAATAATACTTTTTGCTGGTTTCCACCAGAGAGATATTGAATTTGCTGCTCAGGGCCTGGAGTGCGGATACCTAATTGCTGGATAAAATCCTCTGCAATTTGGGTTTGTTCACGTATGGAAATTGGCCTCAACCACCCGCGCTGGGCCTGTAGGGCCAAAATAATGTTTTCTCGTACCGTCGCGGCCCCCACAATGCCGTCAGTTTTACGATCTTCTGGGCAATAACCAAAACCATATCTCGACGCTTTTCGTGGCGTTCTAATCTTAACCGGCTTGCCCTGAATTTTGGCTTCGCCAGTATCAGGTGTGGTGACACCGAAAATTAACTGTGCAGTTTCCGTGCGACCCGAGCCTAATAGCCCGGCCAGACCGACAATTTCCCCCGGAGAAACAGATAAATCGAAGTTCTCCACGACACCTCGCCGACTATAGTTTTTGAATTCAACTAATGGGTTGCTTACCGCAATATTATGTTCACCACGTTTTAATAATTGTTCATCAAAGCTATGGCCTAACATCATCTGAACCAATTCAATGCGAGGAAGTTCTGTAGTGTTTTTTGTGCCGACGAGCTTGCCATTACGCAAAACAGTAATACGGTCACTGATCCGATAAACTTGATCGAGGAAGTGAGTCACGAAAACCATACCAATACCCTGATCACGCAACTGTCGCAAAATATCCAATAACATACTGACTTCTTTAGCATCCAAACTTGCCGTCGGCTCATCCAGAATCAATACCTTAGCGGATAGATCAACTGCCCGAGCAATCGCAACAATCTGTTGTATTGCAATAGAGAAATCAGCCAAAGGCCGCTGAACATCCAGCTCCAGACCATAGCCTTTCAGTAATTTTGTTGCTTGCTGATTCATCGCGCGATGATCAATTAATCCCCAACGCAATGGTTCACGGCCAATAAATAGATTTGCTGCAATAGAGATATTGGGGAGTAAATTGACCTCTTGATAAACTGTACCAATACCCATTTTTTGGGCATCTGCTGTATCAATAGGACAAATGGCTACACTATCTAAATAGACTTCGCCGGCGGCCCGTTTATAGACCCCGGTTAATGCTTTAATTAACGTCGATTTTCCTGCGCCATTCTCGCCCAGCAAAGCCACAACTTCACCACGCTGCAAAGAGAAATCAACAGAATCCAATGCCTTAACACCAGGAAATTCAACTGACAAGCCACGGACTTCTAGCAGTGTTTCCATCAGATGTACCCATGTTCAAAAACGACTCAGATATTGCCCAAATACAGGTGACGAAAGCAGGCGGGACAAATCCCGCCTTTTAAATCAATAACCCAGGCTCTTCTTGGATTCATATTCCTGTTTAGCCGTATCGGGCTGTAATAAACGTGATTCGGTCTGTATAAACTTAGGTGGTTGAGTGCCATCTTTCTTCAATGCAATTAATGCATCAAAAGCTGGGCCGGCCATATTCGGTGTTAATTCAACGGTGGCATTCGCTTCACCACTGCTCATTGCTTTGAAGATATCTGGAACACCATCGATAGAAACAATTTTGATTTCGGAGCCAGGCTTCAAGCCCGCTTCTTTAATAGCTTGAATGGCACCAATTGCCATATCATCGTTATGTGCATAAACGGCGCAGATATTTTTGCCGTTTTGCTCTGCTTTGATAAAGCTTTCCATAACCTCTTTGCCTTTACTGCGTGTGAAATCCCCTGATTGAGATCGAATTATTTTCACATTCGGTGCAGAAGCAATTCCATCAGCAAAACCTTTTTTGCGGTTAATGGCCACACTGGAACCGACAGTGCCTTGGAGTTCAACCACATTACAGGGTTTGCCTGCCACATCTTTCAACAACCATTCACCTGCAACCTTACCTTCATATACACTGTCCGAAGCCACTGCCGCTGTATATAAAGAGGGGTCATTCACCTCAATCATACGATCAAGCAGGAATACGGGGATTTTGGCTTCTTTTGCTTCCTGTAACACTGGCGTCCAACCGGTTGCCACCACAGGAGCAATAAAAATGGCATCAACACCCTGAGCAATAAATGATCTGACCGCTTTGATTTGGTTTTCTTGTTTTTGCTGGGCATCCGCGATTTTTAATGTTATTCCGCGTTTCTCCGCTTCTTGTTTAGAAACCTTAGTCTCCGCAGAACGCCAACCGGACTCGGAACCTATTTGAGAAAACCCCACGACTAACGGAGCTGCCTGGACTGCACTACACATTGCTGCTGTCACAGCAGCTGCTAACAGTAAACGCCTGTACATATTTATCTCCTCACTTGCCATCGTCGAGCCGCTGACTCATTACTATTCTAAAGAACAGTTCATATAATCATTCAGAACATTGATTGCGCTGAATTTCGGCCAATTTGCAGATAATGTTGTTCTCAAGATACATGATGTTTTCTAAGGTGAGCTTCCTGATAGATAAAATGTTAATTAGTTTTAGTACATTTTGTGAAAGTAATAATGAGCAGCGTCACACCATAGAATAACAATCATTTTGTACATAAATTCAGCTGAATAGGCATGGATTGGGAACGTTACCTTTCTATAGGGCAGCAGGATTTTAATGAAAAAAATGACTAATAAGAGTGGTTAGTGAAGTAATGGGGATTTGTGAGTTGGCAGGATAAATGGAGATTTCTGATGTGAAATTCAAATAGATGTTAGCTAAAACGGGGGATAATACGCAAAAAGAGTTAGATAATATGTATGAAAATCGAACTAAACGATTATTTCGACATAAAAAAACCCCTCGCTTTCGCGAAGGGTTATTTATATGGCAGGGGCGGAGAGACTCGAACTCGCGACACCCGGTTTTGGAGACCGGTGCTCTACCAACTGAGCTACGCCCCTAAATAACGCTTAACATTATGCCTGCTAAAATAAGCAGGCATAATTTAAATAAGTGGCGGAACGGACGGGGCTCGAACCCGCGACCCCCTGCGTGACAGGCAGGTATTCTAACCAACTGAACTACCGCTCCACCGATTCTTTTACGTGTATCTTCCTGATACCCATCCTTTACAGGACCAGCGCTCCTCGCTGTGCAAAACCGCTCATCGCGATTTTGTCAGTTACCAGATGTCATTCTGATAACTCGTGTTTGATGCCTGGCAGTGTCCTACTCTCGCATGGGGAGACCCCACACTACCATCGGCGCTACGGCGTTTCACTTCTGAGTTCGGCATGGATTCAGGTGGGTCCACCGCGCTATGGCCGCCAGGCAAATTCTGTCTAAACTAACCCGCTATGCAATCTTTCACACAGCCAGCCAGCCCAATCTCGGAACATTCGCTGAAAATCAATATCTATCTCTCAAATACAAAACACCTTTGGTGTTGTAAGGTTAAGCCTCACGGATCATTAGTACTGGTTAGCTCAATGCATCGCTGCACTTACACACCCAGCCTATCAACGTCATAGTCTTTAACGTTCCTTCAGGGGGCTTAAAGCCCCAGGGAAGACTCATCTCGAGGCAAGTTTCCCGCTTAGATGCTTTCAGCGGTTATCTCTTCCGAATTTAGCTACCGGGCAATGCCATTGGCATGACAACCCGAACACCAGTGATTCGTCCACTCCGGTCCTCTCGTACTAGGAGCAGCCCCTCTCAATCTTCCAACGCCCACGGCAGATAGGGACCGAACTGTCTCACGACGTTCTAAACCCAGCTCGCGTACCACTTTAAATGGCGAACAGCCATACCCTTGGGACCTACTTCAGCCCCAGGATGTGATGAGCCGACATCGAGGTGCCAAACACCGCCGTCGATATGAACTCTTGGGCGGTATCAGCCTGTTATCCCCGGAGTACCTTTTATCCGTTGAGCGATGGCCCTTCCATTCAGAACCACCGGATCACTAAGACCTACTTTCGTACCTGCTCGAGCCGTCACTCTCGCAGTCAAGCTAGCTTATGCCTTTGCACTAACCTCACGATGTCCGACCGTGATTAGCTAACCTTCGTGCTCCTCCGTTACTCTTTGGGAGGAGACCGCCCCAGTCAAACTACCCACCAGACACTGTCCTCACCCCAGATTATGGGGCCGAGTTAGAACATCAAACATTAAAGGGTGGTATTTCAAGGTTGGCTCCATGCAGACTGGCGTCCACACTTCGATGCCTCCCACCTATCCTACACATCAAGGCTCAATGTTCAGTGTCAAGCTATAGTAAAGGTTCACGGGGTCTTTCCGTCTTGCCGCGGGTACACTGCATCTTCACAGCGAGTTCAATTTCACTGAGTCTCGGGTGGAGACAGCCTGGCCATCATTACGCCATTCGTGCAGGTCGGAACTTACCCGACAAGGAATTTCGCTACCTTAGGACCGTTATAGTTACGGCCGCCGTTTACTGGGGCTTCGATCAAGAGCTTCGCCTTGCGGCTGACCCCATCAATTAACCTTCCAGCACCGGGCAGGCGTCACACCGTATACGTCCACTTTCGTGTTTGCACAGTGCTGTGTTTTTATTAAACAGTTGCAGCCAGCTGGTATCTGCGACTGGCTTCGGCGCCGGGAGCAAGTCCCTTTACCTAATGCCAGCGTGCCTTCTCCCGAAGTTACGGCACCATTTTGCCTAGTTCCTTCACCCGAGTTCTCTCAAGCGCCTGAGTATTCTCTACCTGACCACCTGTGTCGGTTTGGGGTACGATTTAATGTTACCTGATGCTTAGAGGCTTTTCCTGGAAGCTTGGCATCAACTACTTCACCACCGTAGTGGCTCGTCATCACACCTCAGCGTTGATAAGCAACCGGATTTACCAAGTCACTCCGCCTACATGCTTAAACCGGGACAACCGTCGCCCGGCTAGCCTAGCCTTCTCCGTCCCCCCTTCGCAGTAACACCAAGTACAGGAATATTAACCTGTTTCCCATCGACTACGCTTTTCAGCCTCGCCTTAGGGGTCGACTCACCCTGCCCCGATTAACGTTGGACAGGAACCCTTGGTCTTCCGGCGTGCGGGTTTTTCACCCGCATTATCGTTACTTATGTCAGCATTCGCACTTCTGATACCTCCAGCAACCCTCACAGGTCACCTTCAACGGCTTACAGAACGCTCCCCTACCCAACGAACGTATCCCTAAGCCAACTCGACTTTATTGGACGCATTGACGTCGCTGCGCTCCGTCAATCATTATCCACTGCCGTGAATTGTCTTGGGTGATACGTTCGCTGCCGCAGCTTCGGTGCATGGTTTAGCCCCGTTACATCTTCCGCGCAGGCCGACTCGACCAGTGAGCTATTACGCTTTCTTTAAATGATGGCTGCTTCTAAGCCAACATCCTGGCTGTCTGTGCCTTCCCACATCGTTTCCCACTTAACCATGACTTTGGGACCTTAGCTGGCGGTCTGGGTTGTTTCCCTCTTCACGACGGACGTTAGCACCCGCCGTGTGTCTCCCGTGATAACATTCTTCGGTATTCGGAGTTTGCATCGGTTTGGTAAGTCGGGATGACCCCCTAGCCGAAACAGTGCTCTACCCCCGAAGATGAGTTCACGAGGCGCTACCTAAATAGCTTTCGGGGAGAACCAGCTATCTCCCGGTTTGATTGGCCTTTCACCCCCAGCCACAAGTCATCCGCTAATTTTTCAACATTAGTCGGTTCGGTCCTCCAGTTAGTGTTACCCAACCTTCAACCTGCCCATGGCTAGATCACCGGGTTTCGGGTCTATACCTTGCAACTATTCGCCCAGTTAAGACTCGGTTTCCCTACGGCTCCCCTATTCGGTTAACCTTGCTACAAAATATAAGTCGCTGACCCATTATACAAAAGGTACGCAGTCACACCACGAAGGTGCTCCCACTGCTTGTACGTACACGGTTTCAGGTTCTATTTCACTCCCCTCGCCGGGGTTCTTTTCGCCTTTCCCTCACGGTACTGGTTCACTATCGGTCAGTCAGGAGTATTTAGCCTTGGAGGATGGTCCCCCCATATTCAGACAGGATGTCACGTGTCCCGCCCTACTCATCGAACTCACAACGTATGCATTTTTGTGTACGGGACTATCACCCTGTACCGTGCGACTTTCCAGACGCTTCCACTAACACATATGCTGATTCAGGTTCTGGGCTCCTCCCCGTTCGCTCGCCGCTACTGGGGGAATCTCGGTTGATTTCTTTTCCTCGGGGTACTTAGATGTTTCAGTTCCCCCGGTTCGCCTTGCATGGCTATGTATTCACCATGCAATAGTGCAACGAATTGCACTGGGTTTCCCCATTCGGGTATCGTCGGTTATAACGGTTCATATCACCTTACCGACGCTTTTCGCAGATTAGCACGCCCTTCATCGCCTCTGACTGCCTAGGCATCCACCGTGTACGCTTAGTCGCTTAACCTCACAACCCAAAGATGTTTCTTCTTTATTGGTGTGGCTACGAACACACTCTGCGTCGTTGTGCAGTGCGCGCAATCCTCATGAACGTAGCGTTCACTCCGGTTGCTGTGCGCTGTACGCCTTGCTGAGTATCTTCTCGCTCACACTGCAACAATGACAAACACATTGGCATTGCAATTATTTGAGAGACTCTAATACAGGTTAATCCTTATCTCAGTACTTCTACGGAGAGATAAGTTTCAGCTGTATTGTTTCAATTTTCAGCTTGTTCCAGATTGTTAAAGAGCAATATTTCACAACACACTGTGTCTTGCGACCGCAGTACATTTTGAAATAGTTTCTTTATATGGTGGAGCTAAGCGGGATCGAACCGCTGACCTCCTGCGTGCAAGGCAGGCGCTCTCCCAGCTGAGCTATAGCCCCATATAAAAAGCAAAATACCTTATCGGCATAACTCATTCTCAGACCAGGCGCAGTCACGCGACGTTTATGGGTATAAACGAGTGTGTCTGTCACACAGTATGAGGATGAGTTGGTGGGTCTGAGTGGACTTGAACCACCGACCTCACCCTTATCAGGGGTGCGCTCTAACCACCTGAGCTACAGACCCAACAAGGTACTAAAGCCCGACTAATCTCTCAGCCCGGCCTTATTTGCTCGTTACTTTCTATCAGACAATCTGTGTGGACACTACGCAATGCGTATCTGAGGTAAGGAGGTGATCCAACCGCAGGTTCCCCTACGGTTACCTTGTTACGACTTCACCCCAGTCATGAATCACAAAGTGGTAAGCGCCCTCCCGAAGGTTAAGCTACCTACTTCTTTTGCAACCCACTCCCATGGTGTGACGGGCGGTGTGTACAAGGCCCGGGAACGTATTCACCGTAGCATTCTGATCTACGATTACTAGCGATTCCGACTTCATGGAGTCGAGTTGCAGACTCCAATCCGGACTACGACAGACTTTATGTGGTCCGCTTGCTCTCGCGAGTTCGCTTCACTTTGTATCTGCCATTGTAGCACGTGTGTAGCCCTACTCGTAAGGGCCATGATGACTTGACGTCATCCCCACCTTCCTCCGGTTTATCACCGGCAGTCTCCTTTGAGTTCCCACCATTACGTGCTGGCAACAAAGGATAAGGGTTGCGCTCGTTGCGGGACTTAACCCAACATTTCACAACACGAGCTGACGACAGCCATGCAGCACCTGTCTCACGGTTCCCGAAGGCACTAAAGCATCTCTGCTAAATTCCGTGGATGTCAAGAGTAGGTAAGGTTCTTCGCGTTGCATCGAATTAAACCACATGCTCCACCGCTTGTGCGGGCCCCCGTCAATTCATTTGAGTTTTAACCTTGCGGCCGTACTCCCCAGGCGGTCGACTTAACGCGTTAGCTCCGGAAGCCACGCCTCAAGGGCACAACCTCCAAGTCGACATCGTTTACAGCGTGGACTACCAGGGTATCTAATCCTGTTTGCTCCCCACGCTTTCGCACCTGAGCGTCAGTCTTTGTCCAGGGGGCCGCCTTCGCCACCGGTATTCCTCCAGATCTCTACGCATTTCACCGCTACACCTGGAATTCTACCCCCCTCTACAAGACTCTAGCTTGCCAGTTTCAAATGCAGTTCCCACGTTAAGCGCGGGGATTTCACATCTGACTTAACAAACCGCCTGCGTGCGCTTTACGCCCAGTAATTCCGATTAACGCTTGCACCCTCCGTATTACCGCGGCTGCTGGCACGGAGTTAGCCGGTGCTTCTTCTGCGAGTAACGTCAATCCAACAACGTATTAAGTTATTGGCCTTCCTCCTCGCTGAAAGTGCTTTACAACCCGAAGGCCTTCTTCACACACGCGGCATGGCTGCATCAGGCTTGCGCCCATTGTGCAATATTCCCCACTGCTGCCTCCCGTAGGAGTCTGGACCGTGTCTCAGTTCCAGTGTGGCTGGTCATCCTCTCAGACCAGCTAGGGATCGTCGCCTAGGTGAGCCATTACCCCACCTACTAGCTAATCCCATCTGGGCACATCCGATGGCGTGAGGCCCTAAGGTCCCCCACTTTGGTCCGAAGACGTTATGCGGTATTAGCTACCGTTTCCAGTAGTTATCCCCCTCCATCAGGCAGTTTCCCAGACATTACTCACCCGTCCGCCGCTCGCCGGCAAAGTAGTAAACTACTTCCCGCTGCCGCTCGACTTGCATGTGTTAGGCCTGCCGCCAGCGTTCAATCTGAGCCATGATCAAACTCTTCAATTTAAGATTTGTTTGATTTGCTATGAGTTAACATAGCGATGCTCAAAGATTACTTTCTGCAAATATGCATTCGAACCGAAGTTCAAATGTGTACTGCTTTGGTCACTCTTCAAGACTTTGATATTGCTTCTGCCTGCCGAAACAGGCTTCGATATCGTCTTGCGAGTGCCCACACAGATTGTCTGATAAATTGTTAAAGAGCGTTCGTTACCCGTTTGCCTTGCGGCGAATCTTACGGTAACGCGGGAGGCAGATAATACGCTTTCCCGCTGAAGAGTCAAGAGTTTATTTGGTTTCTTTCGAAGTCAAACTCAATCATTTCTCTTCCTGACCCGGCGAAGTCTGTTTCGTTGTTCCCGGTCAGTGGAGGCGCATTATAGGGAGTTCCTGACAGCCTGCAACCCCTAATTTCAAAAAAAATCTCAACCGCTGATTCTTTAGTCAAAACGCCGTTAAATTGGCAGTTTTTCCAGCGATGGAAAGCCATAACCCTGCAAAACGGGCAATAAAGCGTCAGTATCCGCATTCAGTGCCATGCAATACGCGATGTTTTCTTCATCGGAAGAAATCACATTTTCTTGAGAAGAGATAAGCCAGGCAGTACGGCGAGCAATTGCAGCGCCGGAATCGACCATGCGGGTGCCTTCTGGCAACACTTGCGCTAACTCTTCAGTTAATAGAGGAAAATGGGTGCAACCTAAAACGATGGTATCTGGCGGTTCACGCATGGCGAGCCACGGATGAAGGATTTTCTTTAATGCTTCCTTCGGAACAACACCACCATGTAACTTGGTTTCCGCCAACTCCACCAGCTCAGATGATCCCAGTAACTCAATTTTGCAGTCTGTCGCAAAGCGCTCGATCAAATCCTGGGTATAAGAAGCATGAACTGTGCCACGAGTGGCCAACAGGCCGACAACACCATTACGTGTGAGCCGTACCGCAGGTTTGATGGCCGGAACCACCCCCACAACCGGGAAGGTAAAACGTTCACGTAAAGCAGGAAGGGAGACCGTACTGGCCGTGTTACAGGCGATAACCACGATAGCTAGCGGGTGGCGCTGTTGTACTGCGGTGACAATTTCCAATACGCGCTCAACAATAAATTCGCCGGACTTCTCCCCATAAGGGAACGCGACGTTGTCGAAAGCATATATATAGTGGAGATCCGGCAGCAATTGCCGAATCTCCTGATAGACAGACAGCCCGCCAACACCTGAGTCAAAAATCAGCGCTGTCGGGCGAGGAGCAGTATCAGCCTTAGAAGTTATAGCTTCCCGTGAGGTAATACTCTCGTCCAGCGGTTTTATAGCCATAAGCCGTTTCGTATTCTTTATCAAACAGGTTGGCAATTCTACCACGAACTGTTAGATGAGAAGTAACCGGATAGCCCGCTGAAACGTCTACTGTGCTGTAACTCGACAATTCACGCTGAGTCGAGCTATAAGCTGAGGTGCTATTGTCATAACGTTTACCGTAATACTGATAAGAGATATCAATATCAAGGTTAAACATCGTCCAATCTAACTGATACTTCGCCTGTTGTTTAGAACGGCGAGCTAATACCTCATTATTCAGATCATTACGCGGGTCAATGTATTGCAGCGTGACTCCGTGTGTAAATATGCCGGTAGTGAGATTACCCGTCCATTCCACACCTTTTATGGTCGCGGAATTGACATTGTAGTAATGCCCTTTGAATATTGAATTATCAAAAGAGTAATCAATCAGGTTTTCAATTTTGTTGTGATAAGCAGACAAACGCCAGTCAAGTGGCCCGGTCACCCCTTCTAAACCGGCTTCCCATTGGCGGGATTCTTCCGGTTTAAGGTCACTGTTGGATATGATGTCAAAGCGCTGCGAACCATATTGCTGCCCCAGAGACGGGGCCAGGAAGCCAGTGCCATAAGAGAGGGTCACGCGATAGTCAGGAACGAACTCCCAGCCCGCCGCGGTTTGCCATGTTTCATGCCAGCCAAATTGCTCATCCTTATCGCCACGGCCAGAAGCTTCTAATGTCACATTGCCGATTTTCTGCTGTCCGCTAAGGTATAAACCGGTGTTATCCCGCTTATAAGTATCAGAGATGGTCTGACTAGATGAGGTCAAACGCTGTTGCTGCCAGTCAAGGCCCGCGCTCAATGTTCCACTTTCAAAGCTATAAGTATTGCCCCATTGCACATTGCGCTGATCCATATTATCCAGCGTGGTAGCCACACCATAGCGGCCATATTGGCTACTAAAGTTGTAGTCTTTATATTTCTGATAGCTGCCGATTAATTGTGAAGAGTAGGCACCCGAAGCATAACGTAGCCCCGCATCATAAGTGTGGTTATAGAGCCGCTCTTCATCGCCGCTATAAGCCGGGGACGACAAACTGCCAATATCGTAATCAGAATTGTTGGTATAACCATAACCTCTGATAAAACCAGATATCTCTTGGCTGAATTGATGCTCCAACCCTGCCCAGAAGTTTTTATTGCGGAAACCATCGCGGTCGTTATCGATTGGGTTCGGTGAGTCAGGTTTGATGTTATATCCGTTGCTGGTTTGATAGCCGCCCGCTAACGTGGCCAAGGTATCGCCAAAGCGCTGGCGAACACTGCCATCATATTGCTGATAGCCTTTAGAGCCGATCCCAGCATTAATTTGCGCGCCTTCCTGGTCTGTCTGCGTAATCACGTTAATGACGCCACCAATCGCACCAGAACCATAAACAGCAGAGCGCGGCCCACGGATATATTCAACCCGCTGCACTAAGGAAATAGGGATTTGATCGAGGTTAACGCTGTTAACAATACCGGTACGTGCGAGGGGAATGCCATCAATCAATATCAGGACATGGCGGGCTTCGGTGCCACGGATATACATAGAAGAGCCCTGACCTACTCCGCCGAATTGTGCAATATCAACCCCGGGAAAGCGGCGCATCACTTCATTAAGACTTTTCGCCTGCCAGCGGTCGATATCATCGCGCGTGACCACATCGGCAGGAGCCAATACGGTCGAAACGGGTTGTTTGAAACGGCTGGCGGTAACTACCATTTCATCTTTATTACCGGTTGCGATGTTGCCTTGCGCCCATCCAGAGAATGCTGTCACAGAGAGAGCCGTGAGCAGCGTATATTTTTTTATTGTGATTGTATTTTTAGTGGTCATTAAGAAAGCATCCAAACTCAAATAGCGGATGCCGCAGAGCCATGGCCGGTAGTACGCGACGACCACGAATATTGCGACGTATACCGGCAGGTTTTCGGGCTTGGGATCTCTGTTATCTGACTATGAATAAAACAGAGCGGGCGATGACTTCCCATCCTTACGGACAGTGTCTGGTTGAAACCTATCGCCGTGACTTCCCCTTACCGCTGCGCGTCAGCTCCGGATTTACACCGGATTCCCTTTTAACTCTTAGGTGTTTAAGTAACAACTTGAGGCCGGACCGCAATGCTACGATCAAGTAAAATAGATGTCTAGACTTCCATTATTGTTACAAGGAATAAATACAACAAAACTGGACATCAGAGCCACTTTCCCTACAATCCGCAGCAATACTCCTCTTTTATTATGTCCAGACGAGAAGAAACATGACTCCTGACATCCTGCCGACTGACGGCTACGAGCACCAATTGGCGGAAAAATCTGCCCGTCTTCAGGCGATGATGTCGCCGTTTCAGGCGCCCGCTGCGGAAATATTCCGTTCTCCAGCAGAACATTACCGCATGAGAGCCGAGTTCCGCGTTTGGCATGATGAAGATGACCTGTACCACATCATGTTTGACCAACAGACCAAGCTGCGAATTCGGGTTGAGCAATTCCCTGTGGCCAGTCTGTTAATTAATCGTTTGATGAGCGCACTGATGACGGCCATCAGAGCCGAGCCGATTTTGCGGCGCAAGCTGTTCCAGATTGATTACTTATCTACCCTAAGTGGCAAGCTGCTCGCCACTTTGTTGTATCACCGTCCATTAGATGAAGAGTGGCAGCAAAAAGCGCGGGAACTGCGAGATCAATTGCGCGAGCAAGGCTTTGACCTGCAACTGATTGGTCGAGCGTCAAAAACCAAAATCATGCTGGATCACGACTATATCGACGAAGTGTTGCCAGTCGCCGGGCGCGACATGATCTATCGTCAGGTTGAGAATAGTTTCACCCAACCTAATGCGGCGGTGAATATTCATATGTTGGAATGGGCGATTGATGTCACCCAACATGCCAGCGGCGATTTATTAGAGCTGTACTGCGGCAACGGTAATTTCTCACTGGCGTTGGCGCGTAATTTTGATCGGGTATTGGCAACTGAAATTGCCAAACCGTCAGTCGCGGCGGCGCAATACAACATCGCGGCCAATCATATCGATAATGTCCAAATTATCCGGATGTCAGCGGAGGAGTTTACCCAGGCCATGCAAGGTGTACGTGAGTTTAACCGCCTGAAGGGTATTGATTTAACTAGTTACAACTGCGAGACCATTTTTGTCGATCCACCGCGCAGTGGGTTGGATGATGAAACCGTCAAATTGGTACAGGCCTACCCACGCATCCTTTATATCTCCTGTAATCCAGAAACCCTGTGTGCCAACCTTGAGCAATTGCAATACACACATAAAATCAGCCGATTAGCGCTATTTGATCAGTTCCCTTACACCCATCATATGGAATGTGGAGTTTTACTGGAAAAACGAGACTGACAAACAGCAGGAATCGAGACAAAAAAAGGGCAACGCGGTGTTGCCCTTTCTATTGGTGCAATAAATGAACAGAAAAGCTATTGCGGCTGCTGGTTATCTATATCTGTGTCGGTATCAGCATTGATGTCTGTCTGCGCTGATTTACGTGCTTTCAGTTTGAATAAGATCCAGAACACCAACACCACACTCAAAATCGAAGGAACAAAGTTAGAACCAATCGCCGGATGCTCAACCCGCACAATCGCGCTATACAATAAAATGCCAAGTAAGAAACACGCACCAGCCAGTACTGGCAGGCCTTGTGGCATGGCAAAATTGAGATAGCGCTGATGCAAACAATAAACCGCCAGGATTAATGTCAGCAGAGGAAAGACTGAAAAAGGAACAAATCTGCTGAATAACGCGTTAAATGAACCGTTTATTGCCAAACCCGTAATCAAAGCCAGCAGCAGGGTGCCGGTTTCACGGTGAGGTTGTTTTTCAGAATAAACTTGTTGTTGAGAGCAAGATTGTTTTTCCGAGGAAGATTGTTTTTTAGAGCAAGATTGTTCCATTGTTTTCCTTACCTTATTAAGCGCGGGACACAGCGAGCTTTTCCTGCTCGCGCCGATACCAATAATAAGCACCCTTGGAGATCATCCGCAGTTGTAAAACCAGTCGTTCTTCTAACTGTCGCCGCTGTTCAGCATCTACGTCCAGGACTTCTGCACCCGCACTGAAGACAATTGTGACCATGGCCTCAGCTTGTGCTTCGGTGAAACTGCGCGGCATATGATTTTCCAGCTCAAGATAATCGGCCAGCTCGGCAATAAAATGCTGAATTTCACGCGCAACCGCCGCACGGAAGGCCGCGGACGTCCCAGACCGCTCCCGCAACAATAAGCGGAATGCATTAGGGTTATTACCGATAAATTCCATAAATGTAGATACTGAGGTGCGGATAACACTGCCGCCCTTGGCAATCCGTTGACGAGCTTGCCGCATAAGTTGGCGCAACATCAGGCCGCTTTCGTCGACCATTGTCAGCCCAAGTTCATCTACATCACGGAAATGCCGATAAAAAGAAGTCGGTGCAATGCCCGCCTCACGGGAGACCTCCCGCAAACTCAGGCTGGCAAAACTCCGCTCAGCACTCAGTTGGCTGAACGCCGCTTCGATAAGGGAACGACGAGTCCGCTCTTTTTGTTGTGCTCTGACGCCCATAATCGTACCCAAGGGATATCCAATTTCTCAATCTAAGACATATAGTCAGCAATATACCAAACTTTATAGTAACAACCGTTATACAAACGTATCATCACCATACGGAATTGCCGCTTTACAGCACACATCACGGTGATTTACCCATTGTTTATTGGGTTATACTTAGGATGATGTTAATGTAGCGTTGTAATTTTGTATAATAATAGGTCTCTCCTACATGCAACAGCACTTCCATTTTGATGCCATTGTTATTGGCTCGGGTCCTGGCGGTGAAGGTGCCGCTATGGGGTTGGTCAAGCAAGGTGCCCGCGTTGCCGTGATTGAGCGGTATAATAATGTGGGCGGGGGTTGCACCCATTGGGGCACCATCCCTTCCAAAGCTTTGCGCCACGCCGTTAGCCGTATTATCGAGTTCAACCAAAACCCACTTTACAGCGACAATGCCCGAACCATCAGTTCCTCTTTCTCTGATATTTTAAACCATGCTGACCGTGTTATTAACCAGCAGACCCGCATGCGCCAAGGCTTTTATGATCGCAATCACTGCCAAATGTTCTCCGGTGATGCCAGTTTTATTGATGCCAATACCATAAACGTGCGTTATGCCGATGGTACTAACGATACACTGCGAGCCGATAACATCGTGATTGCGACTGGTTCACGCCCCTATCGCCCAGCAAATGTTGATTTTACCCACGAACGCATTTACGACAGCGATACCATTTTACAACTCAGCCATGAGCCCCAACACGTCATTATCTATGGCGCCGGGGTTATTGGCTGTGAATACGCTTCAATTTTCCGTGGCTTGAGTGTCAAAGTTGATTTAATCAATACCCGCGACCGTCTGCTAGCATTCCTCGATCAGGAAATGTCAGATGCCCTCTCTTATCACTTCTGGAATAACGGCGTGGTTATCCGCCATAACGAAGAATTTGAGCAGATTGAGGGCACCGTTGACGGAGTTATTGTCCATCTGAAATCAGGCAAAAAGGTCAAAGCGGATTGTTTGCTGTATGCCAATGGACGCACCGGTAATACCAGTGGCTTAGGCCTGGAAAAGATTGGGCTGGAAGCGGATAGCCGTGGCTTGTTGAAGGTCAACAGCATGTATCAGACCGCGCTTTCCCATGTGTATGCGGTTGGGGATGTGATTGGCTACCCAAGTCTGGCCTCTGCGGCTTATGACCAAGGGCGAATTGCAGCACAAGCGATGATCAAAGGCGAAGCGAATACTCACCTGATCGAAGATATTCCAACCGGAATTTATACTATTCCGGAAATCAGTTCGGTGGGTAAAACAGAACAAGATTTGACGGCGATGAAAGTCCCTTACGAGGTGGGTCGCGCGCAATTTAAACATCTCGCACGGGCGCAAATCGTTGGCATGGATACCGGCAGTTTAAAAATTCTGTTCCATCGGGAAACCAAGCAGATCCTCGGTATTCATTGCTTTGGTGAACGTGCGGCTGAAATTATCCACATCGGGCAGGCCATCATGGAGCAAAAAGGAGAAGGCAATACTATCGAATACTTCGTTAATACTACCTTCAACTATCCAACTATGGCAGAAGCCTACCGAGTGGCAGCACTCAATGGATTAAACCGCCTGTTCTAGTTTTTGGTTGATAACATCTGAATTCATGCGCGGTTGCATGTGTTCACGTATTGCCTCGGCAAGTTGCTCATAGCGGCCACGCAATGGGGAGCCGGGGCGATACACTAACGCAATGGTGCGCTTTGGTACTGGCTTGTAGCATTCCAGATAACAAACACCATCACGCTTTCTTTCATTCGGTACCGCCAGTGATGGCAATAGTGTAATTCCACTACCTGCTGCAACCATATTACGCAGAGTTTCCAAGCTGGTAGCGCGGAAATGTGTGTCTTCATCAGCGCCCGCCTGGAAGCAAAAACCCATCGCCTGATCACGCAAACAGTGACCATCTTCCAGCATCAGTAATTTCTCACCCGCCAGCTCATGCATCTGCACTTTGTCACGATCCGCCCACGGGTGATCAGCATAAATCGCCAATTGCATCGGCTCATCAAAGAGCGGAACTTCAATAAAAGCTTCGGTCTCTTTAACCAGAGCCAGAATGGCACAATCGAGTTTACCGCTATCCAACTGCGCCAGAAGGTTTTGGGTTTGCGCTTCGTGCAGATACATTTCCAGTTTTGGGAATGTTTGATGCAACATTGGAATGATTTGCGGCAACAGATACGGCCCAACAGTAGGAATAAGCCCAATATGCAGTGGGCCAGACATACTCTCACCCTGCAAACTGGCCATCTCTTTGAGCACTTTCACTTCTCGCAATACTGTTCTGGCTTGTTCCACCAGCAATAACCCTGCCTGTGTAAACAGCACCTTACGACTGGTGCGCTCTAACAACATCACGCCCAGTTCATCTTCCAGTTTACGAATCTGGCCACTTAATGTGGGTTGACTGACATGACAAGAGTCGGCTGCGCGCCGGAAATGCCTGAACTCAGCCAGCGCCACTAGGTATTCTAAATCACGAATATTCATCGGTGCTCCGCTTTATGATAGCCATTAACGATAGATAAGATAGCAACCAGTGATTAGAACTATCAAGTGATAAAATGAATAATGTGTCCCAACGAAGAGATACCTAGAAAAATTTAAATATTTTATTTTCTAATTAAGGAGTTACAGATGTTTACTAGCCAAGAAGGTAAAAAAGTCCCACAAGTCACTTTCCATACCCGTCAGGGCGACCAGTGGGTTGATGTAACTACCGATGAGTTATTTAACAATAAAACCGTCATCGTATTTTCACTACCGGGTGCCTTTACCCCGACTTGTTCTTCCAGCCATCTGCCGCGTTATAACGAACTGGCTGGTGTGTTTAAACAGCACGGTGTTGATAGCATTCTGTGTGTGTCGGTCAATGATACTTTCGTGATGAATGCCTGGAAAGCCGATCAACATGCAGAAAATATCACTTTCATTCCTGATGGTAACGGCGAATTCACCAAAGGTATGAATATGCTGGTTGAGAAAGCGGATCTGGGCTTCGGGCCGCGTTCATGGCGTTATTCCATGCTGGTACGTAACGGCGTGGTTGAGAAAATGTTTGTCGAGCCAAACAAACCAGGCGACCCGTTTGAAGTGTCTGACGCTGACACCATGCTGAAGTATCTGGCCCCTGATTTTAAAGTGCAAGAATCGGTTTCTGTCTTTACCAAACCGGGCTGCCCATTCTGCGCCAAAGCCAAACAGATGCTGCAAGATCGCGGTATTCAGTATGAAGAAATCGTACTGGGTAAAGATGCCACCACCGTCAGTCTGCGCGCTGTTACTGGCCGTGGGACAGTGCCACAAGTGTTTATCGGTGGCCGCCACATTGGTGGTAGTGATGATTTAGAAAATTACTTATCTGCTTAATAATATTAATAGAATGAAGATATAGTTAATACCCAAAGTCATTGGAGTTGCAGGTAGGCAGCAAGTGAACTCATCCCGATGAGCTTACTCAAGTAAGTGATTCGGATGCGGAAACGTAGCTAACAACCCTGCGACTTCAAATACGAAGGGTATGCTTGGTAGGCTTCGGCCTACCCTTTTTTCCTGTTATGGAGCAGACATGAAAACCTTAAACGTTGATGTCGCCGTGATTGGCGGCGGCACTGCCGGGCTTGGCGCTTATCGCGCAGCCAAACTGGCGACCCCCAATGTAGTAATGATTGAAGGTGGCAAATACGGTACCACCTGTGCCCGCGTCGGTTGCATGCCATCCAAACTGCTGATTGCGGCGGCTGAAGCTGTGCATCAGATTGAAAAAGCTCCCGGTTTTGGTATTCACCCACAAGGTGACATTCTGATTAATGGCCGCGAAGTTATGGATCGCGTAAAACGCGAGCGCGACCGCTTTGTGGGTTTTGTACTGGAAGGTGTCGATAACATTCCGGCTAATGACAAAATTCAGGGCTATGCCCGTTTTATTGATGACAATACACTACAAGTTGATGATCACACTCGTATTGTTGCGCAGCGCATTGTCATTGCCACTGGTTCTCGCCCAAGCTGGCCTGCCGCCTGGAATGAGCTGGGTGATCGGCTTATCGTCAACGACGACGTATTCAACTGGGACGATTTACCCGAATCAGTCGCTGTTTTCGGCCCCGGCGTTATTGGGCTGGAACTTGGCCAGGCACTGCATCGACTTGGTGTTCAAGTCAAAATGTTCGGCGTGGGTGGTGGTGTCGGCCCGCTGACAGACAGTATTGTGCGCAATTACGCAGCAAAAACCTTGGGTGAAGAGTTCTATCTCAACCCAGATGTGAAAGTTGAAGTGATGCAGCGCGAAGGGGATAAAGTCTTTATCCGCTATCTGGATGACGCCGGTTTACCACAAGAAATCATGGTGGATTATGTTTTAGCTGCCACAGGTCGCCGGCCGAATGTCGATAAACTCAGTTTGGAAAATACCTCACTGGTGCTTGACGATCGTGGTGTTCCGCCAGCTGACCGGCTGACAATGCAGACTAGCGTGCCGCATATCTTTATTGCCGGTGATGCCAGCAACCAATTACCCTTACTGCATGAAGCCAGTGATCAGGCTCGTATCGCGGGAGTAAACGCCGGTGGGTTCCCTGAAGTGATTCCGGGTTTGCGCCGTAGCCCAATCTCCGTGGTGTTCTCTGACCCACAAATCGCGATGGTAGGTTCTACGTTCCGCGAATTATCGCAAAAATTCAGTGCATGCGGTTGCTTTGAAATCGGCGAAGTCTCTTTTGAGAATCAAGGCCGCTCACGGGTCATGCTGAAAAACAAAGGTATCTTGCGGGTTTATGGCGAACAGGGAACAGGTCGTTTCCTGGGTGCCGAGATGATGGGGCCAAGTGCCGAGCATATTGCCCATCTATTGGCTTGGGCACATCAACAGCAAATGACCATCAACCAGATGCTGGATATGCCGTTCTATCACCCCGTGATTGAAGAAGGTTTGCGTACAGCATTGCGTGATTTGCAGTCTAAATTGAAACTGGGTACTGACGAGGCCGAACGTTGCCTGCGCTGCCCAGGTGAATAACCTTTTCCAACTGTTTAAACCGGGCGTTATGCCCTGAAGAATCCCCAGAAAACAAGACAGGCATAGCGTGATGTGATCTACTGATTGCTCCACCAATTCAATGAGATCACCGCTATGCTTGTTCGTAAAGTATGCCAAAATTTTTTCCAGAATGCCTTAGCACCATTTCATAAATACCGGCAAAGCGCCCTGATGGATGCCACTGTTGCTTTAATCAATGGAGCTTCACTCACTCTAACCAGTATCGGCCGTTTCTTACCGGGTCAGGCTCAGGTTAAAAACAAAATTAAACGCGTGGACCGTTTGCTGGGAAATGAGTCTCTTCATCGTGATATTCCACTGATTTTCAATAATATTATAGCTATGCTGACCCGGAAATTATCTCTGTGCGTGGTTGCTGTTGACTGGAGTGGATATCACTCGCATGAATACCACATTCTCCGGGCCAGTTTAATTTGTGATGGCCGCTCCATTCCTTTGTTAAGTCAGATTGTTCCGTCGGCTGAACAGCAGAGCGAACAAATTCATAAAACATTTTTAAATGCACTTGCCCGAGCCGTTAATCCCGATGCCAGAGTTATTATTGTTACCGATGCAGGTTTCCAAAATGCCTGGTTCAAACATATAAAATCATTAGGCTGGGATTTTGTCGGAAGAATAAGGGGATATACACGACTTCGACTGCATCGGGAGGGTGATATCTGGTACAAACCACAGGAACTTCAGGCCAGAAGCCAGCCCGAATATTTGGGGCCGGGTACGTTGTCACGTACTCAATATGCCCGCTGCGAAGGCCATTTTTATCTTTATAAGAAAGCCCCTAAAGGTAGAAAAAACAGACGTTCCTGTGGCAGGATAAAACGCTACAAACAAGAGCGTGACGGCCGCTCATCAGCCAAAACACCCTGGCTACTGTTTACCAGTAGCGACGACTTCAGGCCCCGTGAAGTCATGAAAATATACAGCAGAAGAATGCAAATAGAGCAAAATTTCCGTGATGAAAAAAGTGAGCGCTTTGGATTTGGTTTGCGTGCAAGCCGCAGCAGAACAACGGAGCGAATGCAGGTCCTGAGCCTGTTAGTAACGTTAAGTACAATTGTGATGTGGTTAATGGGGTATCATTTTGAAAATAAAGGATTACATGTGAGGTATCAGGCTAACAGTGTGAAGTCGAGGCGGGTCATATCTTATCTGACGTTAGCAGAGAATGTCTTAAGACACTCTCCGCTAATATTGCGACGAATAGCACTGAATAGTGCACTTAATCACCTTGCCAGAGTCTACCGAAATATGGTGCTAGTTTATTAATGGTGATTTTGTGGGGATCCCTCAGGGCGTTATGCCCGGTTTTTTATCCTTTATTTCGCGAAGCGATGTCAAATAACCCCCCGCAATTCACCGTCTTATATTTTTTAGATCAAAATCAACTGGCATAGTCAATGAAACCTGCTCATTCGATAATAACCCGACGGGTGGCTGGGGCAATGGTTGAGCACGTTTAACCACTGCCAATGCTTCTTGATCTAATGCAATAACTCCACTGCTCTTAACAAGTTTAGTAGATAACACATCCCCCTCTTTATTAACCACAAAACGGATAATCACAGTTCCTTGCTGGCGCTGTTTTCGGGCATGGGGTGGATAACGTTTAAACCCTGCCAGATGCCCTTGTAATCGGCTTTTCCAATTCATTTTACTTTGTTGATTATGCAACGAATGACTGTTCGCCGCAGCCGCGACCCGATGACTCTCCCCCGATAAAGGGGTACTGGTTACTACTGCTGGAGTTGAGGGGTTGCTGTGGTTTTCCGGTGTTCGTTCATTAATGGGCTGACGTGGTGTCATCACTTTCTGTTGTGGTCGTTTTGCTTTGTTTAGCTCTTTTGGCGGCTCATTTACTTCTCTTTCGACAATCAACGCAGCATTTGAATGCTCAGGTGCGGTCAGGATATGACTCACTTCTTCTGGCTGATGTTCCGACAGCTCCGTCACCGGTTCGTTGATATTTTGAGTGATACCAACTACCGAATCTTGCTCCATATGTTGGGTAAACTCCGGCTCCGTCGACACCGCGAGCATAATTGCCACAGGAGAGACCTCTGTGTATGCCGGGGGGATAGGGGTATTGCTCAATAGCCAGATCAGATAAATATGAACACCGCTGGTTAATAAGGCACTTACCCAAAAGAAAATCACACTACCGCTACTCTGCCGTATCCTCATAAATTAAATCACTATATTCCTTTATTTTTAATGGGTTACTTACAATTAATTATTCTTCAGCAAAGGCAACATGCAGGCGATCAGTTAGCGGTTTAAACAGATAATTAAGTAGCGACCTTTCCCCTGTTCGGATAAAAATGTCGACTGACATACCGGGCCGAATTTCCAGCTCGGTTTGTGTGATATCAATGGCAACAGTTAAAGGATAGTAAGGCTCTAAAGTATGTGAGTTTTGTATACGATCGGCACCAACGTGTAATACCGAACCTTGTAACCGCGGGGTGCTGCTTTGATTAAAAGCAGAGAAGTTCAGGTCTACTGGTAGCCCAACCATTACCTTATCAATTAATGACACCGGAAGCTGAGCCTCAGCTAAGAGTGGCTGCCCATTAGGAACCAGTTCCATCAATGTTTGCCCGGTACTGACCACACCACCAACCGTGTGTTGAGTAAGGGCGATAACCGTGCCACTGACTGGTGCGTAAATTCGCGTATTATCTAATTCATATTCTGCAATCCCCAAGCGCTGCTCCAACTCTTGAGTACTTTGTTGCGCTTTAGCCAGTTGCTCACGATTCTCACTTTTATACTGCTCGCGCCGTTGTAAGATATGTTGCTCTGTTTCGCCAATTTGCTTATGAAGCTCCAAAATCTCACTGGTATTCTTTTCTATATTTGCGCGCAATGAAATCGCCTGACGCTCCATCTCTAACAACTGACTTTGAGCAACGTGACCATTTTTTGCCAATAACTGTACTCCCTGCAATTGCCGCTGGAATAAGTCAAATTGGCGCTGGTTATGGCCGCGGGCCACTTGTAATCCATCTAGCCGGCTCTCGTGACGGGTAATTTGTGCTGATAGCCGGGCAATGTCGCTCAGTTGTGCCTGACGACGATGGAGAAATAGCTGCTGCTGCAACACAGTATTACGCTCAACTAAAGCTTGTGCGGGATGCTGAAGCAATGCGGGAGGAAAGGTAATTGTCGGTAATTCATGTTGCTCTGCCGTGAGACGAGACTCCTGAGCGAGTGCACTCAAATACTGATTTTGTAAATTATCGCGATGGCTAAGTAGCGCAGTATCGTCCAGAGTGATAAGTAATTGCCCTTGCGTGACGTCATCGCCCTCAGCAACATGCAATTGTTGGATACGTCCCCCTTGCAGCGGTTGAACCAACTTACGATTTTCTGCCACAACAATATGCCCCATCACCGCAATACCTTTATCCAAAGGAGCCAGCCCCGCCCACAACAAAGAACCGATAAAACCACCGCAAACCAATAATGCGCCAAGGCCAAGATATCTCCCGCTATTGGTTTGTAGTGGTGGTGGTTTTTGCGATGTTTGATTTTGCTGCTGGGGTGGCGAACAATTTGAATCCGATGACATGATTTATCTCCGTCCGTGGTCTTTATGATTTTTGTGATGCAGTGCGAATAGGGGCAACACCATATGACATACCGCTTCCCCAACTATTACGCCCAGTTGTCGCCTTATTTTTACCCTGACCGTCTTGTAATATGGTTTGAGTGCGGTCAAACAGCTCTATTTGCCCATTCTGCAAGAACAACAAATAATCGCTGCCCGATAATAGTTCGGGTTTATGGGTGACCATCACAATGGTGCAACCTTGCTGTTTTAACTGACTGATACTGGCTAATAAGGCTTGCTCGCCAACTTTATCCAAACTGGCATTAGGTTCATCAAGCACGATAAGCCGTGGCACACCATACATAGCTCGCGCCAATGCAATTCGCTGGCGCTGACCACCAGATAGCCCCTCCCCCTCATCCCCCAATGATGTGTCATAGCCTTGTGGCAGATGTAGAATGAGGTCATGCACATCGGCCAGTTGTGCCGCTGCGATAACTTTTGCATGATCAATTAAGCCAAAACGCGCAATATTTTCAGCAATCGAACCGCGAAATAGCTGAATATCTTGCGGAAGATAACCGATAAATTCCCCTAAATGGCTTTTATCCCACCGAGCAAGGTCTGCGCTGTCGAGGCGAACCGAACCACTGAATGCGGGCTGACTCGCAACCAGCAGCTTCGCCAGCGTAGATTTACCACTGCCTGACGGCCCCAACACTCCCAGAACATCTCCAGGTTGCAGTTCAAAGTTAATGGATTGCAATACCGGAATATGTGTTCCCGGTTTGCAAACGGTCAGTTGTGTCACACTCAATTTGCCTTTAGGTGGCGGTAAAACCATGCCGGTAGTGGGCTGAGAGTGCTGAGCTAACAGAGAAGAGAGGCGTTGGTAAGCCAGGCGCGTGTGACTCCACTGTTTCCAAACCGCGATCAATTGATCTATTGGCCCTAATACCCGACCAACCAAGATAGATCCAGCAATCATCACACCCGCAGTAATAGCACCATCTATAACCAACAATGCGCCCAGCCCCAACATCATTGATTGCAATGCCTGACGGCTGGATTTAGATAACGCCGTCACGCGGCTGCTTTTATCGCTGGCAATATTTTGCTGATAGAGAAAATGCGAGTGCTGTTTCAGCCAACGATCACGCAAAGCTTTTAGCATTCCCATGGCTTGAATGGCATCTGCATTACGCAAATTCGCATTCGCCTGCTGAGTGGCTTGTGAGGTGATGTGTGAGGCCTCTTTCAATGGTTTTCGGCATATCCAATGATTGAGCCAGGCAAGGAAAATCAGAAAAACCGCCCCCAGAGCTGCCAATGCCCCGAGCCAAGGATGAAGGATAAAAATAACCAGCAAATAGAACGGGAACCACGGCGCATCAAAAAAGGCAAATAGAGCATTACCAGTGGCAAACTGGCGCAAAGTTGTCAGATCGTTTAACGCCTGTGCAGCTTGCACTTTTTGACCATTAAGGTTTGAAGCAAACGCCGCATTAAAAACCTGCTGATTCAATTGCATATCAATACGTGTCCCCAAGCGGATAACAATCGCACTGCGAACCCATTCTAATAAACCAATAAATGCAAATATGGCTAGCACGAGAACCGTTAGCATTAATAACGTCATGGTATTTGCTGAAGCCAGAACACGATCATAAACTTGCAGCATATAAATTGCTGGAGCCAACATCAGTAAATTAATTACTGCGGTGAATAAGCCTATGCCCCAAAGGATCTTTTTATGACGGCCCAAAGTTGAAATAAGGGTTGGTGATACTAATGAAGCGCTGGCATTTTGACTTGATTCCATGACATCCATTTCCATACTGAAAATACGATTTGTCGTAAAAACCCTGTAATTGATTTCATGAAGAATTTATTTTCAGAATAATAGCAACATGAACTACCATCAACAAACACATCATAAATAACATGATAAAATATAGATGGTAGTATTATATACTCAGACAGAAAATCATTGTTCCCCTGCCTTTATTAAGCGGCTAATAATATGCCACTCCCATTAGCTTCACCTACTACTTCAATAATTGGCATATTGGCAACAACTTCAAACTGGCTGGCAATAGGCATATCTTTAAGTGGTGTGTTTACGTCAATACCTTGGGATATTAGGATCTCCAAGAGTACATCTGCATTGCCTGCTTTTAAATTAAACCCCATCTGATGCACATCATTTCTCTGGTTTTCTCCGGTTATCTTTAAATTATCATAGTCACCAATGATACTTAACCCATTAAATATCAGTTGCGGTTCTACCAGATGTTTTTCAAGTATAATATTATTCTTCTCATTCTGAATAACACCCTCTTTTCCTAATTCCAGACTTTCTACCTTTCCGTGGATAGTCCTGTGACACATTTTAAAACTTATCTCTCCGCTCATGATTATAGTCGCTTTATCCCCAGAAGTATTCGTTACCGAGAACTGTTCGTACTGCCGGCTGATAGTATCTTTAATACTATGAAATTCGGTGAAATTATAACCATCTACAGTTGGTATATTAAAGTCAGCTATCCATTTATGGGTATATGAGTAAATAGTTTCATCTTTTATATTTCCATTAAATATGATAGTTACCGTCATAATAATATCCTTTTAACTATGACTAATATTATATAGCGACGTATTGGGTTAGCGAGTCATTTAAGCTGCTAACAATATTCCACTGTTATCAGCGGCCCCCACTGTATCAATAATGGGCGTATCACCAACAACGCCAAACTGGCTGGCGATAGCTATATCTTTAAGTGGGGAGTCTACGTTAATACCTTGAGCTTTGAGGATTTCCAGCATAGGGGCAGCTTTACCTCTCAACAAATTATACGTACCGTGATCTATTCCACCCTGGTAAGGCTTACCGAGTTCAGCATCCAATGCCTGGGATATTGAACACAGTGAAGGATAAAAGTCATCTTCAATATTTAAACCATCTAGTTTCAGTTGTAGTTGCTGAAGTTGTTTACCCGTATTATCTGCATTAGATATGAGTGACTCACCAAACTCTAATGTTTGTATCTGTTTTTTCATAATGAAAGAGGTACTTCCTTGTTCTTGCTCAAGTCTACTCCCCCCAACAATCATGGCTACATTGCTCTCGTAAAAACTTTGAAACTCAGCCTGAACGCTTTCATTATTATTAGCGTCAATACGATTGGATAAGGTACCGTAAGTTTTAAAAGAAGTTGGTGTTTGAATTAAATCACCATAAGCTGTAGTCCATTGGTGAATATAAGAAGAAACGGAGTACTCGGCAAATTGACTGTGATATTTAATAGTGATTGTCATAATAATATCCTTTTAATTTATGACGAATATTTAGCTTAGCATTTGGTCAGGGAAGAGGTTAAGCAGCTAATAATGTATTGCCTCCATCGGTTATGCCCACAGTTTCAATTAGTAGTTCGTCAGTAGGAACTTCAAACTGACTGGCAATTGTCATATCTTTGACAGGTGTATTTACGTCAATGCCCTGAGCTTTCAGAATATCTAGTAGTGGGTTCGCGTTGCCTTTCAATAAATTGTATATTCCAAGGTTTTGACCTCCTTGATAGTAAATATCCTGCCATAAGGCGTAATCCAAGGTAGGCATTGAACTTTCAACATCGGCCCGAATATCTAACCCACTAATATCTAATTGTACTTGCTGCAAAAGAAGCTGGTGTGGATGTTTACTAGTACCGTCATTAGCAATGGGAACCAAAGCTTCGCCGAATTCCAAACTGACGCGGAGATCCGTTATGGATTGGTCATTCTCTATCCCTGCAACTTTTTTAAGTGCGATCACTATCGCGGCATTACTCTCTGACTGATTGTGATGGGTGCTTGCAGCAACATATTTTATGCTATCAGCAGGTGGAATTGGGTAACCAGAAGCGTTAAGAGTATAATCAACCCCCATCGTCCATAGCATATTACCAAAATTAGTGGCCCACTGTTGGCTGTATGACGTGATAGTTTCATTGGCTATTTTTTCATGGTACTTAATTGTTATTGTCATATTAATATCCTTTTCTAAAATATGAACCACCGCCGCGCCAAATATAGCAAAGTACGGCGGTGGCGCACTTACACTTATTACAAGTACACTAACATTTATTGCACAACAGCTAGATCCGACCAGAAAATCCTTTTCCGGAAGTTTTACTTAAGCAGCTAATAACATATCACTACTTTCAACGACACCAACGGTATCAATCATTGGCATATCTGATACCATAGCTTCGAATTGGCTGGCGATAGCCATATCTTTCAGTGGGGTATTCACATCAATGCCTTTAGCGGTGAGGACTTCCAACAGCGGATCGGCATTACCTCTCATAAGGCCATATATGGATTTATGCATATCCCCTTGGTGGTTCTCTGCCATTGTTTTGCCAGGATCAAACTCACCAGTAATATCTAAATCGGACATTTTCAATTGCAGTTGGTCAAGCTGTTTACCAATGCCATTGGAATTAATACTCAAGTTCTTACCCAATTCCAGACTGTCAACTTTACCGTGTAAAGTATGCTGAGCAAAATTGTAGGTCAAATCCCCCTCAATTATCATCCCTGTACTAGAACCACTGTGAGAACTGCCAATGGAGTATTGGGTTCCATCAAACCACCCACCGCCAGCAAATTGACCAAAATCCTTGGAATATCCTTCTGCCTCAGTATCTTTTATATCACCATGGGTTGTAGCCCACTGTTTAGTATAAGAGGTTAGAGTGTCATTACTGAATTGACCTTGATATTTTATCGTTACTGTCATAATAAATTTCCTTATTGTTAACAACAATAATATGACTCATCATTGAGTCACGCGACTACAGATGAAGCTATAATTTCACCTGAATATTTAAAACTTACTTTATTCTATTAAGATATTTAAATCTAATTATTAGAATTTATATTCAAAACCACCCTGAATAGTTCTACCACGATTTGGCGCGAAAGAAAGTGAATCACCATAACTAATAAGATAAGCGCGATTAGTTATATTTTCTATTGAGCTGCGCAAAGTTAAATTATTAGTCATCTTATAACTAGCATAAAGATCAAATATGGTATATTTGGGCCAATCCGCAACATACGCAGTATTGACGTGGCCTTTATTATTAAGAACTGATTTATCTTGGCGTCCTTTGTTATAACGAATAACAGTGCCGAGATCCAGCTTTTTATCAAAAATCCTTCCACCTAAAGTTAAGCTGCCGCGATCACCCGGTAAATAGGCAGAGGAGCTAAATAAATTATTTGCCGCAAAGCAATCAACTATATTATTTATATCATCTCTATCAATAGAATATATTTCATAGTTTTTATTACTTGCTATTCCATTTACACCACCTAACCAGGCTCTTTTCGAGCAAATAGTATTAACTCCAATCATTCTGGTATAATTTAAGTTGGTATAAAATACCCCTGCATCATAACTTAATTGATATTCCAGGCCACGAAAATGGGTGGCCAGTAAATTATTAATATAAGTAGCATTGGTAAAATCCCCGCTGCCATGCAGCGGTTTAGTCTTGGACAGTTCAAGATTGATATAATCAGTGACACGGGTATCAAAGTAGGCCAGCTTGGCGACCAGGCGGTCTTCTGCAATAAACAGATTGCTGTGCTGGATATTCATGCCAGCTTCCCAAGCCTTGGAGTGCTCTGCCGCCAAAATAGGGTTGGGCAAAGTCCAACTATGGCCATGGGCGCTGCCGGTGGCCAGCACCTCAGTAATCGCCGGTGGCCGCCAGGATTTACCGTAATTGCCAAAAAATTCCAGCCACTGCACACCGGGCTTGATGCCGATGGCTAATGTGGGTGACAGTTGTTGTTCACGGCGATCGACCTCCCAAGTCATTTTCGACGGCCAGTTGAATGAGCACCGTCTTCCTTCATTAATAATATATTGCTCATGTGTCTTTTGATTGCAGGGATTCTCACGGGTATAGTTTCCGCGGAAATTTTTGCTGTGCATCCAAGTATTGCCCTGTAAGCGAAATTGATCATAACGCACCCCCCCTTCCAGCCGCAGCCAATTATCATAATCGTAATTCAACTGAGCAAAAGTGCTGGTAATAGTGCGCTTGCCTGGCGGGGTGAGACCAAGTATCGTTTCGTGCGTTGAGTTACCTCTGGAGCGGTCACTAAACCATTCCAGGCCATAGTTAATATGGAATTGATGATAATCGGCGTAGGTAAAGAAGCTGGTATTTTGCAGTTGTAAACCACGGGTGGTCAGGCGGGTTTGCGTCCAAAACTTCTTACAATAAATAGCATCAGAACAGAGAGTATTAGTTTCATCATCAGTATCAACGTAATAAACCTTTACCGCGACATCTAGCCAGGCGATATGCTCGGGCTTGAGACTATAATCCAGCCCAATATTGCGATTCAGCACATCGCTGACACTGCTATTTTTCCATCCCATCTTTATTATACGGTAGGGATCTGCCTTATCGACAATCTGAGTTAACATGCTGGCATTAGGGCTATTAATTTGTGTTTGTAAATAACTTAGCATCAGGCGCTGATTGGCAGGTAAATTCCAACCCAATTTGGTCAGTTGGGAACGCATTTTATATCGGGTATATTCAACTTTATTATTCTTAAGATCATAATTAAATCTCTCTGCGGCGGTGCCGAATCGAATGTCCCCCATATTCCCTTTATTGCCCGGCCAATAATCGCTTAAATTGCGCTCGCTGGCGGCGATTAATATATCGCCATATTCATTACCCAGTGCCAGCGCGGCACTGCCAATAAAATTTGTGCCATTATCACCGGTGAGAACGCGGATTTGGCCACCAATTTCTTTCCCCGGTTCAAGAAAGTTGCTGGCATTAATTGTATTGAACGTTGCAATACCGCCTATTACCCCCGCTCCGCCAATACCGCTGGTGACTCCCTTTTCAATCACCACATTATTCAGTATTTCCGGATCGATATACATCACGCCATTGCGTTGCCCATGGCCGCTTTTCATAAAGTTTTGCCGCATACCGTCAATATTCATATTGACGCGGCCATAATCCTGCATGCCACGGATATTCACTGAAAGTGCAGGGTCTTGTTGGCTAACGCTGGAATAGACACCGGAGGTTTGTTCCAATATATCCGCTGCATGGCGGGCTGGTCGACTATCGAGCTGTTCGCGGGATATTTCACTAACAGAATGGAGTTCATCATAAACCCAGTCCCCCTCATGGGCGTTACTGGTTCCCTCCACTTTGAGCTCATCTAATACCAGATCATGTTCATGAGAAGATTCGACGGCGGTTTCAGCATTTACTCTCTGCGAATAACCTTGTGTTGTTAATGCCAGAAATAGACCAAATGTGATTTTATTTATTGTTGTTCTGCGAACTCTAACTATATTATCCATTTATGAGATTTCATCCTTATTAGTATAAAAATAATAAATCTATTAATTATTAGCCGTTCACCTTAATGGCTTTCACAATAAAACGTTGCCATAGGATTACCGCCAAATAATCTAAAGTATCCGGTAATAGAAATTATGTTATTTTCCATGAAGTAAATAAGTTACGTCATCAAATAAATGGGGCATTAAATTTAAAAATAAAGCAGTTACTTTATTAGAGGATTCAATAATATTATTCAGTAAGATCTAGTGTTATTTCACCTAAGTAATATTCATTTATTTTTTTAATGCTAGTAGAGGTTTTACTATATCGCCATTATTTGATAATGATTATCATAATCATTTGTGGTTATAAACTCAACAGTCTATTAAGAATAAAATAACAGGTTACTGATGGCATTGATTTAATAGAAGAAATAAATAATGGATAAATAGCGATAGCTGTTACGCGGATTAAAGTTTTATAAATAAAACCAGTAACGAATAAAATATATTTAAGTATTTATAACGCAAAACGGGCCACATTAATTGTGGCCCGCCGCAACATTAACCAATACTCTGCGAATTAAAATAAACGCACTTTAGCCTCGGCAATGGCCGATGCGACTTGCTGGGGTGAAACACCGCCTTTAGCAACACGCTTATCTAAACAAGATTGCAATGCCAGAATCGGATAAACATCATCGCCAATGACTGCACTGAATTTTTGCAAGTCACTTAGTGATAAAGCCTCTAATGCTTTCCCCTGACGAATAGCCTCAACCACCGCTTCACCAACAATATGGTGTGCCTCACGGAATGGCACACCTTTGGCGACCAGATAATCAGCTAACTCAGTCGCATTGGCATAACCTTGCTCAGCCGCTTCTTTGCAACGGGGGCGTTTCACCTGAATACCATCCAATACCAGCGCCGCCATATGCAAGCAGTCAAGCCAGGTATCGAGCGCATCAAACAGGCCTTCTTTGTCTTCTTGCATGTCTTTGTTATAAGCCAGAGGCAGGCCTTTGAGCGTCATCATCATTCCAGTCAATGCGCCCTGTACCCGGCCACATTTCCCACGGATTAATTCCAGCGCATCTGGATTTTTCTTTTGCGGCATCAAGGAAGAGCCAGACGTAACACGATCCGATAAATCAACGAAAGCAGCTTCGCCACTGTTGAAAAAAATCAGATCTTCAGCAAAACGGGACAAATGCACCATACCAATACTGGCATCAGACAGTAATTCCAACACATGGTCACGGTCAGAAACACTGTCCAGACTATTACGAGTAGCCGAAGCAAAACCTAACCAACCCGCCAGTTGTTCGCGATCAATAGCGTAGGCAGTTCCAGCTAAAGCGCCACTGCCTAACGGGCTGACATCCAGGCGTTTCAAGGTATCTTGCAGGCGGCTTTCATCACGAGCCAGCATTTCAGCATAGGCCAGACACCAGTGTGCAAAGGTCACTGGTTGAGCACGCTGCAAATGGGTATAACCCGGCATCACGGCATCCTGATTGGCCTCGGCGGTGATAACCAGCGCTTGTTGCAATTGCTGTACGGCGGTTTTTAGTTCGGTTATCTGAAATTTGCACCACAACTTTAGGTCAGTTGCCACCTGATCGTTACGGCTGCGCCCGGTATGCAGTTTTTTGCCTAAATCACCGACTTTATCAATCAGTTTGGTTTCAACCCAGCTGTGAATATCTTCTGCATCACTGGCTAAAATAGCTTGTGGATCGGCCTGCACTTCCTCTAATAAAACAGAGAGCGCCTGCTCAAGTTGTTGCTGTTCGGCCGTCGTTAAAACGCCGACCGTGACCAGTGCTTTCGACCAGGCAACAGAACCTATAATATCCTGCTCTGCCAGTCGGTAATCAAACCGCAGGGAATCGTTAAATTGCTTAAAACGCTGATCTGCCGCCTGACTGAACCGTCCGCCCCACAATGCCATAATCTTTCTTCCCTAGTTTCAGAATAAAAACTCATAATATACCCAAAGTAGTTGGAGTGGCAGCAAGGCAGCAAACGCGTGACAAATTGGTCGAGAACCGATTTGAACAGCATTTATGCTAGCCCGCAGGGTGAGCCTCAAGGATGAGGCTCATTAATCCCGTTGAGCTGACTCAAGTCAGTGATTCGGGTGAGTAAGAGCCGCTAACACCACTGCAACTGCAAATAAGAAGGATATTTAGGCCAGAATACGCGTGCCAATTGGCACACCGTTAAACAGCGCCGGTAACTGGTCTGCATGACGCCAACTGGCGATATCCACCGGACGGCCCAATGAACGGGCCGCATCCAGCGCCGCATTCACTTTAACCACCATGCCGTCAGTGATGATGCCCTGCGCAATCAGTTGTTCGGCTTTTTGTGCCGTCATTTCAGCAATGCGCTGGCCTTTGCCATCTAAAATCCCACTGACATCCGACAGCAAAATTAAATCGGCTCCCAATGTCGCGGCCAAAGCCGTCGCTGCCTGATCGGCATTTACGTTCATCAGACTGCCATCTTTAGTAATACCAATAGAGCTGATGATAGGCATGTAATTTGCGGCCAGTAAGGTTTGTACTAAAGCCGGTGAGCCAGCTTCGGCTTTGCCCACATGACCAAGTGCCGCATCCAGCGGGGTGACCGACACGGTATTACCATCACCCAAGCATAAGCCAACCGCATTAATGTCATGTTTAACCGCCCAGGCCAGCAATGTTTTGTTGGCGGTACCCGCTAATGCCCCGGTAATAATGTCAATTTGATCGGCTGGCGTCACACGCAGGCCGTTTTTCTTCACCACCGGCAACGCGAGTTTTTTCATCAGATCATCAACCAGACAACCACCACCGTGCATGATCACCAGCGGGCGCTCATGCTTCTCACGATAGGTCACCAATGCCGTAAACAGGCGTTCCAGCGCTTCTTCGCTGTCGAGCAATACGCCACCTAATTTAATGACCAACGGATTTATCATGTTTCGCCTCAATATAATTAGAAAAAATGTCAGTTCCGACTCGGTTACAACCTCTGCTGCTTAGCGTTTTATTGCTCACAACAGAGCTTGGGTTTCCGCAAAGCCAAAACGTATATTCATGCATTGCACCGCCTGGGCCGCCGCGCCTTTCAGCAGGTTATCTTCTGTCGCGACAATAATTAAATGTTCACCCTGCACCGAGAAACCGATATCACAGAAAGGTAGACCCACTACCGCTTTTAGCGCCGGTACGCCTTGCTTATAGAGCCGAATCAGCGGCTTATATTGATAAGCATTATGGTATGCCTCAGCGATATCTTGCGCCGTCACCCCCACTTTCAGGCGGCAGGTAATGGTTGCCAAAATACCGCGGGCGAAATTCCCCAAGTGCGGGGTAAAAATCACTGGAGTACCAAGGTGGGCGACAATTTCCGGCTGATGACGATGATTAAACAAACCATAGGGTTGCAAACTCACTTCACAGAAACTGTTGCCAATACTGGCTTTGCGCCCCGCGCCACTAACACCGCTGACGGCGTTAATCACGGGCCACTGCGCCTCATTGAGTAAGCCGCCATCGACCAACGGCTTAAGCGCCAGTTGGGATGCGGTGGGATAACAGCCAGGCACCGCGATCAATTGGGCCTGCTTAATTTTTTCCGCCTGCCATTCAGCTAACCCATAGACCGCTTTATCCAGCCAATCGGCATGTTGATGCTCAAAACCGTAATATTGGCGGTAAAACTCGGCATTCTGAACCCGGTATGCACCGGAAAGATCAAAGACTACACAACCCGCCGCCAGGAATTGTGGCGCTAAATCATGGCTGACTTCATGGGCAGTGGCGAGGAAAACAACATCCACCCCTTTTGCCGCCTGAGCTACATCCAGCAAGGGTTGCAGCGGAAGATCAATAATGCCTTTTAGTTGCGGATGCAGATCAGAAAGCAATTTTCCTGCATCTGCACTTTGCGCTGAAACCGCTAAAGCGGTTATGTTCATATGTGGGTGACGATTCAGGTAAGCCGTAAGTTCTGCTCCGGCATAACCACTGGCACCAACAATTAGTGTATTCAACATGGGTTCAGTTTACCTTACCCTTTGTACTTGAAGCTGTAGGGTTGTTAGCGACGCTCACTCACTCGAATCACTGACCTGTGTCAGCTCATCGGGATGCGCCCGCTTGCTGCCTACTTACAACTCCAATGACATTGGATATAAATTTAGTGGGTATAACAACATAAGTAGTCAAAACTGACATTTGGGTTCTCAGCAAGGTTTTACTGTTTCCCCACGTGATTGAGCATTGACATTTTCGTCAATTTAAGGGTTTTTTCAGTTCCCTTACACTCAAGCTTAATGTATTTTTATTCATAATTAATGCATGAATATTGATACTATCCTAACCAAAGGCTGTCAACAGTGAAGATGAAATTACCTCCATTTATTGAGCTGTATCGGGCGTTAATCGCCACGCCATCAATCAGCGCAACCGATAGCGCTCTCGATCAAAGCAATGAGGCGTTAATCAACTTGTTGGCCGGATGGTTTGCTGATCTGGGTTTTCGCGTCGAAATCCAGCCGGTACCGGATACACGCCACAAATTTAATCTGCTTGCCTCTATTGGTGAAAACTCTGTTGGCAAAAAAAGCAGCGGAGAGGGCAGCGGCGGGCTACTCTTGGCAGGTCATACCGATACCGTACCTTACGATGAAGGCCGCTGGACGCGCGACCCTTTCACTCTGACCGAGCATGACAATAAATTGTATGGTCTGGGTACTGCCGACATGAAAGGCTTCTTTGCCTTTATTCTTGATGCGGTGCGTGATATCGATGCCAGCACATTAAGTAAACCACTGTATATCCTCGCAACCGCCGATGAAGAGACCACCATGGCGGGCGCACGCTATTTTGCCGCTTCCACCCAATTACGCCCTGACTTTGCCATTATCGGTGAGCCAACATCACTGCAACCGGTGCGCGCGCACAAAGGCCATATTTCCAATGCGATTCGTATTACCGGTCAGTCCGGCCATTCCAGTGATCCGGCGCGTGGTGTTAATGCTATTGATTTGATGCATGAATCTATCACCGAGCTAATGAAGCTGCGTACCACTTTGCAAGAGCGTTATAACAACCCGGCATTTGCCATCCCTTATCCAACAATGAATTTCGGCCATATTAATGGCGGTGATGCAGCGAACCGTATCTGTGCTTGCTGTGAATTACATATGGATATCCGCCCGTTACCGGGGCTGACATTAAGTGATCTGGATGAATTGATGACTGAAGCGCTGGCCCCCGTCAGTGCCCGCTGGCCGGGCCGCTTGAGTATTGACCAACTGCATCCACCGATTCCGGGCTATGAATGTCCGACAGATCATCATATGGTCGGGGTTATCGAGGAATTATTGGGTGAGCGCACCGCAGTGGTGAACTACTGCACCGAAGCCCCGTTTATTCAGCAAATTTGCCCGACATTGGTGCTGGGGCCAGGCTCCATCAATCAAGCCCATCAGCCGGATGAATTTATCGACATGGCCTTTATCGAACCCACACGTGAGCTAATTGGTCAATTAGTCGATAATTTCTGCCAGCAGAAATAACCACTATGGGGTAGGCGGATCAATATTGCCGATAAGCCAGACTGATAATCTGGCCTTGGTAATTAAATTTCAGCAATATCCCTAAAAATGATGTTTTTTTGCTAAAAATAGTGTCAATTGGGGTATGGAATTGAACGTGGCGAGTGGATTTGTCCATCTTAGCCTTTTGGATGAAACTAATTTACAAAAAGAAACCATAAAAGTTTATACCCAAAGTCATTGGCGTTGCAGGTAGGCAGCAAGTGAACAAATCTCGATGAGCTGACACTGGTCAGTGATTCGAGTGAGTGAGCGTCGCTAACAACCCTGCGGCGTCAAGGGCGAAGGGGATATGGGTCAGGGGTCATATGAACGAACAATATTCCGCAATGCGAAGTAACGTCAGTATGCTCGGTACGCTACTCGGGGACACCATCAAGGAAGCACTTGGTGAACACATCCTTGAAAAAGTAGAAACCATCCGTAAATTATCTAAATCTTCGCGTGCCGGTAATGAAGCGAGCCGTCAGGAGCTACTGACGACACTGCAAAATTTATCCAACGACGAACTGCTGCCGGTTGCCCGTGCTTTTAGCCAATTCCTCAATCTGACGAATACGGCAGAGCAATATCACAGCATTTCGCCGCATGGTGAAGCCGCGAGTAACCCCGAAGCACTGGCCCAACTGTTCACCCGCTTAAAAGACAAAAAGCTGAGTGAGCAAGACATGCGCAGCGCGGTTGATGAGCTATCCATTGAGCTGGTGCTAACGGCTCACCCAACGGAAATTACCCGCCGCACCTTGATTCATAAACTGGTTGAAGTGAATACCTGCCTGAGCCAGTTGGATCACAATGATTTAGCCGATTACGAACGCAACAAGATCATGCGTCGTTTGCGGCAATTAGTCGCACAATCATGGCATACCGACGAAATTCGTAAAATCCGCCCTTCCCCTGTTGATGAAGCCAAATGGGGCTTTGCTGTGGTTGAAAACAGCTTATGGGAAGGTGTGCCCGCTTTCCTGCGTGAATTTAACGAGCAGTTGCAAAACTCCCTCGATTATCGCTTGCCGGTAGAAGCGGTGCCGATTCGCTTCACTTCATGGATGGGGGGCGACCGTGACGGTAATCCGAATGTCACCGCTGAAATTACCCGCCATGTGCTATTACTAAGCCGCTGGAAAGCCACTGATTTATTCCTGCGCGACATTCAAGTATTGGTGTCAGAGCTTTCCATGTCGGAATGTACGCCGGAACTGCGTGAATTGGCGGGCGGCGAAGAGGTGCTCGAACCTTATCGTGAACTGATGAAACGCGTGCGTACCCAGTTGACCAATACTCAGGCTTATCTGGAAGCACGTCTGAAGGGCGAGCGCGTATTGCCACCAACAGATTTGCTGGTCAGCAATGACCAACTATGGGATCCGCTATACGCTTGTTATCAATCCCTGAAAGCTTGTGGCATGGAAATCATCGCCAACGGCCAGTTACTCGATACCTTACGCCGCGTGCGCTGTTTTGGTGTGCCATTGGTGCGTATCGATGTGCGTCAGGAAAGCACCCGTCATACCGACGCTATTGCTGAACTGACCCGCTATCTGGGCCTCGGTGATTATGAAAGCTGGTCTGAAGCGGACAAACAAGCCTTTCTGATCCGCGAACTGAACTCCAAGCGCCCACTTGTTCCGCTGAAATGGGAACCCAGTGCCGACACCCAGGAAGTGTTAGAAACCTGCCGGGTGATTGCCGAAGCGCCGCAAGGTTCTATCGCCGCTTATGTGATTTCCATGGCGAAAGTGCCATCGGATGTGCTGGCGGTGCATTTACTGCTGAAAGAAGCCGGCTGCCCATTCACTCTGCCCGTCGCGCCATTGTTCGAAACACTCGATGACCTGAACAATGCGGACGACGTGATGACCCAGTTACTGAATATCGACTGGTATCGTGGCCTGATCCAAGGCAAGCAGATGGTGATGATTGGCTATTCTGACTCAGCGAAAGATGCCGGTGTAATGGCCGCGTCCTGGGCGCAATATCGGGCGCAAGATGCGCTAATTAAAACCTGCGAGAAAGCCGGTATCTCTCTGACACTGTTCCATGGCCGTGGCGGTTCTATTGGTCGTGGTGGCGCGCCTGCCCATGCGGCGTTGCTTTCTCAGCCTCCGGGCAGCCTGAAAGGTGGCTTACGCGTGACTGAACAAGGCGAGATGATTCGCTTTAAGTTTGGTCTGCCAGAAGTCACCATCAGCAGTCTGGCCCTGTATGCCAGTGCGGTGCTGGAAGCCAATTTGTTACCGCCGCCGGAACCGAAGAAAGAGTGGAATGAGGTGATGGATATTCTGTCTGATGCCTCTTGTGAGATGTATCGCGGCTATGTTCGTGAAAATCCACAGTTCGTTCCTTACTTCCGCGCCGCCACCCCGGAACTGGAATTGGGCAAGCTGCCATTGGGTTCGCGCCCAGCCAAACGCCGCCCGAATGGCGGGGTGGAAAGCCTGCGTGCTATTCCGTGGATCTTTGCCTGGACACAAAACCGCCTGATGTTACCGGCCTGGCTGGGTGCCGGTGCCGGATTACAGAAAGCCATCGATGCCGGTAAGAAAGAAGTATTAGCCACCATGTGTCGTGACTGGCCGTTCTTCTCAACCCGCATTGGTATGCTGGAAATGGTGTTTGCCAAAGCCGATTTGTGGCTAGCCGAATATTATGACCAGCGTCTGGTGGATAAATCATTGTGGCCATTGGGCCAGCAATTACGCGACCAACTGGAAGCCGATATTAAAGTGGTGCTGGCTATTGCCAACGACGACCACTTGATGGCTGATTTGCCGTGGATTGCCGAGTCGATTGCACTGCGTAACGTCTATACCGACCCACTAAACGTGTTGCAAGCCGAGCTGTTACACCGCTCGCGCCAGCAAGAAAATGCCGCCGATGCCCGTGTTGAGCAGGCGTTGATGGTGACTATTGCTGGGGTGGCGGCAGGGATGCGTAATACCGGTTAGTTGCCAGTAGAATTATCGTGAATAAAAGACAAAACGGGCCAGGCGCCCGTTTTTTTATAATAAAAACATGTGATAAGAAATCAGTACGGCAACAACTTAGCCTTAGTATCTTGCTCAACTTCGTTGAGCTTAATGGTATAGCCTTTGGCGTTGCTCCCCTTAATATCAGTGACAGCAAATTTGGCTAATGGAGAATACAGTACTTCGCGTTCGTTATTTTCAAACTTCAATCCGCCTGATACTACAATTCCCCTACCACTGTTACCTTTAACTTCGAACATGATCTTGACGCTATCCCCGGTTCGGTCAGCGAAAGCCTTAGCAACATTCACCTCTTTTGAAGTGGAGAAGAACTGTCCCAATTTATATACAGATCCAGCCCTATCATTATTGAATTGAGTGATTAACTTATTAATCCCATCTTGAGTCATCCCCTGCCCACGGTGCGATGTAGTCGTGGTGTCAGTTGGGCTATACCAAGCCTTAGCAACGTCCTTGACCAGCGTGGATAAGTCAGAGCAATGGGACTGTATGGCCGATTTGACCGGTGCATTGCCCCCACTGAAGACATTATCACCGTGTGTTTTTACATACTCTGCTATTACTTGGTTACCGTTGAGTTTTGCAGACTGGTTCGCGTTACCAAACTGATGGCGAGCTTCGGCATTAATGGCTTTGCAACCTGCATTACTTTGATAAATCATAGAAAAATTATTACGGAGCGCTTTATTGTTGTTATCCGCTTTGTCCGCCGCAATTTTTGCTTTATTAAAAGTTTCTATTTGTTGATCGACACCTTTCAGCTCAGAATTCAAACCAGCATATTCAGTTTGATTATTTTTTAGCTCCTTCTTCGAGAAATCCAGACTATCCTGAATAGTCTGGATTTGTTGCGTAAGTGTTGAAATACCAGTGCGAGCAGAAACCTCGCTTCCCTTTACGGCCAATTTGCTAGCTGCTGCTTGTTGCTCAAGTTTATAACGGCCACCATTTATCAAGTTTTTCAGAAAATTGCTTCCCTGCCCAAGCTTAAAATGATCGTTTTTCAAGCGGATGTTAGCATCATTACCATGTTTGCTTGCAATACCCTTTAGGCTTGTCAATAAGGCTTTATTTTTATTTAAATCGTTAGTATCCGCCTTAATTTTCATCTTGACATCAGTTAACACATTTTTGACTTCCTGTATGTTAGCGCTTAACATATTTTTCTCTTGATGTAACGTGTTTTTTCCTGCCGGCTTAGCTGTAGCGACCGGGCTACTGCTTTGACTTATCCTACTCATCGATAAAGTTCCTGTTAAGAGCTGCCAGCAATAAGTGGGCAGCTATAAATAATTTTCTAGTTACCGCGATTATAAGAGGCAGATTCAAACAAAACTTTAATAAAGCGATTAACTCACTCTATGAATTTAAGATTTTTTAATAACGACAGAGAGGAAGTCTTTGTATAGAAAAGCCAGGCACAAGCCACTATCTTCATCATTACTTTGTAGATAGCGGCCCGTCTGTTACGGGCCTTCAAGGGGAGGTAAAACAGAGTCTAATCATTAAGTTAAAGGCTAACGGCAAGATTTATAAAACTGCTAACTACGTTAATAATTTTAATTACGGCCTGACCCCCAGGGTATGGCAAATCGCATAACTTAATTCTGCGCGATTCAGGGTATAGAAATGGAAGTCTTTTACCCCTTCGCGGCTAAGAATCTTCACCATATCCATCGCTACTGATGCACCGACCATTTTGCGCGTCTCAGGGTCGTTATCCAGCCCTTCAAATATAGTGGTCATCCAATTAGGTACTCGCACATTGGTCATGGTGGCAAAGCGCTGGAGTTGCTTAAAGTTAGATACCGGCAAGATACCGGGCACTATTTCAACATCAATACCGGTGGCGACACAGCGGTCACGAAAACGCAGGTAACTTTCCACATCAAAGAAAAATTGCGTGATAGCGCGATTAGCACCGGCATCAATCTTGCGTTTCAGGTTAATCAGGTCAGCTTGCGCGCTTTTGGCTTCTGGATGCACTTCTGGATAAGCGGCCACCGAGATATCAAAATCACCGATATCTTTCAATAGACCAACCAAATCAGAAGCATACATTTCTGGCTTGCCGCTATCGGGTGGTAAATCACCGCGCAGCGCCACGATATGGCGAATACCGCTATTCCAGTAATCAGTGGCTATTTCACGTAACTGAGTAGGAGAAGCATCAACACAGGTCAGATGTGGAGCCGCTTCCAGGCCGGTGCGCTCTTTAATCCCTTTGATGATGCTGTGAGTACGATCGCGCTCACCGGAGTTAGCACCATAAGTCACTGAGACAAATTTTGGTTTCAGAGTGCTCAGGCGGTCAATCGAGCTCCACAGGGTATCTTCCATCTCGCTGGTACGTGGCGGGAAAAACTCAAAAGAAACATTAATCTGGCCTTGCAGCTCAGCCAAACTTTGATTCAGCGCTTCCCGCTGGTTTGCGTGGAAAAAACTCATACCCTGTTACCCCATTGCCTATTGTCATCATTTTGACGACTTATGTTATCTGTCATTTTATAAGCGTCTATACGTTTAGACGTCTAAATAGAAAATGACCGAAGTTGACTAAAGAGTCAACTTTTAAATAAGTTTAGAGCGATGATTAATCTTCACACTCAATGTGCGGAAAATTCATGTATCGCTCTTTTTAAAACAGTTCCTTATTTATCATAATGTTACAACCATAATCATTTCACTGCGGTGCTTGAACAGCTCCTTTATTGAGGCTAATTGCTCACTCTATACTCGTTTTTTTATATTCACGAATACTGCCTATATGTAATGCTGGAATACCACTATAAATTATTGGATATATTTAAAGGGAGTAATCATGAATATTAAAGAGCGTATTAATTTCTATAATAGTCTTGCAACCTCCTCACCGGTAATCTATCAAAAAAATAAAGTGCCAGACACTCGATTCCGTTTATCTGAAGGAATAATTAAAATTTGTGGAAAATATAATATCAAACCGATTATACTGAATAATAATAGTGAAGATACAAACAGAAATGCAGCAGAAAATACGGCTTATGATGACAAAAACATTAATTTCATTGATGTTGATGACAGAGTATCAGACAATGCTCGCGGGAAAGATCCTAAAGTAAAATTCACACTTCATGGTGCGCCAAAAACATTCACATCAGCATATATCACTAATAATTTAAAAGATAAAATCTATAATAATGGTTTTAGACTTTCAAATAACGAGAATATTGTGAACTATCTAAAGTCTGCTGATGAATATGCATTATTGCTAACAATCATAGCCACAACAACCACATCAAAAGTACTCAGAGATAATATTATAAACTCTGTCGATAGCGATATTAGTACTGATGGCAGTAGCAGCGCGGGGAAAATAGAGATGAACTCACAACATGGATTAACAAACATGTCAAACCTGAGCACAAATCCAAGGTAGATTTATTATTATCCGCCCCTGATAGACATGCCGAATTAAAAGATAAGGTCTACTTATCTGATATGTTACTGTTTTCTGGCAAAAAAACCATACCATTTAAATTAAAGGAAATTATTTTGAATAATACAGTAGTCGTTAAATTCAATAATACTTCATTGCGTTTATCTCACTCCAGAATAGACAAAATCAATAATGCTTCGGATAAGAAAACAGCACTCCAGATGGGGTTTTTAAAGAAAATACAGTATATCTGTATGAATAAAGGGAAAAGACTGAGTGACTTATACGACTTTACACATGACCATAAAAATGGAGAGAAGCTATTCATACAATCAAATGGCCGCATTCAGGGGAAACTAACATCAGTTATTAATAAAAAAATGCTGCGGCTAAAAACGGTTGAAATAGATAACAGTGAAACTGTAGCAAAAGAATTACAGAAAATACTTAAAGAAAAAGCAATAATTTTGCAAGACAATATCTTTACAAAAATAGTTTATCCTAAAGACAAAAAGGATACTATTGGGAGAGATTATTATATCAGTAAGAACTTCCCCCCAGTTTATAATCCCAATATCCCCTATGCTCATCATAAAAATGAACAGGGAACCTCAAAGTATGTTGTTAGTAAAGATGATAATTTCGTCGCTTTATTATCTACTGGAAAAGAAAAATTTAGCACGAAAAATAATTTCCATGACCTGGAAGGTCTAAATAGCATTAAAACCGGACTAGTTGTCGCCCCGGATCTAATGATTTCACACAATGCAGGGATCTGTTTAATTGATCATCTAAATAATAACGCCCCTCTCCCACAGAGCGTTTTTGAAATTGCAGTAAATGACTTAAAGGAACTGCATAAAAGACAAGGTTATCTAAGAGATATAAAACCGGCGAATATGGCTTATGATGGTAAACAAGTTAACTTTATTGATGTTGATGATAGAATTAAAGCACATAAAATAACAAAAATAACAAAAATATCCGATCCAGTATTTAAGATATATGGCAAGGAGGTTATATATACACCTAAATATATAACTCAGGGTTTAGTTAACCATATTTATGAGAGTAACCCTGGAAATCCGGGGAAAAAAACCTTAAAACAAAAAGATATAACTTACGACCTTCAAATTGCTGATGAATATGCTTTTCTTATGACAATGATCACTGCAACAACTAAAGATAACGCGCTTAAGTCTTCTATCGAGAATGCAAAAGTTGATATCATGGGAGTTAGAATTATTAATAGAATAAAGAATAAAATAGACCAATGCAGCGACAGACAGGAAAAAAATAAACTTACAGATAAATTAATTGAAACCCAAAAAGAATATAACAACACAGGTATAATGAATAAAAGTAACAAAAAATACTTTACCCCGTGGCTGAAGAAGAATATAGAATTAAAGCACCATGAATCCGTAAAACTATTACTAACCGACCCAGCCAGATATGCGGATACAGCACCTAAAACCCATCTGGCAGATATGTTATTGTTCAAGTAATAAGTACAGCAGATGCCCGATTAATCACCTCGGGCATCTGTTTATCTCAAATTAATATCACGTTACAGTTGCTAACGTTACAATAACTGGGCTAAGCGGTTTAAATCAGACTGAATGGCTCCCGCAGTGACATCACGCCCGGCTCCAGGGCCACGGATGACCAGTGGATTATCGCGATACCAACGGCTCTCGATGGCAAAAACGTTATCGCATGGCAGCAAAGAGGCCAGTGGATGGTCAGCACGTACCGCTTCAACCCCGACTCGCGCCTTACCATTGGCATCAAAACGCGCGACGTAACGGAGCACCAGACCCATTTCATTGGCGGCTTCTAAGCGCTGAATCATTTGCTGATTCAATGCTTCGCCATTCTCAAAAAATTGATCTACGGAACCAACATCGGCACCCGCAGGCACTAGCGATTCTACCCGTACCTGATTTGGTTCAATATCGTAACCGGCTTCACGCGCCAGAATCACCAGCTTGCGCATCACGTCTTGCCCGGAGAGATCGACACGCGGATCGGGTTCGGTCAAGCCCTGTTGCCAGGCTTGATCCACCAGCTCGGTAAAGGGCACGGTGCCATCAAATTGCAGGAATAGCCAGGACAGAGTGCCAGAGAAAATACCGCTGATCGCCAGAATACTGTCGCCGCTATCGCGCAAATCACGCACGGTATGGTTGACCGGTAACCCCGCGCCCACCGTGGCGTTATACAACCAGTGGCGGCCAGTTTTGGCAAAAGCATCACGGATTTGGCGGTAATTATTGCTGCTGGAGGCTCCGGCTAATTTATTGGCGCTGATAACGTGGAAACCATAGCTGGCGAAATCCAGATACTGCTCGGCAAGTGACTCACTGGCGGTCACATCCAACACCACCAAATCATCAAATGGGTGCGCGCGCATCCACAAGAACAAGGATTCTTCATCCTGCTCTTTAGCTTCATCATCGTAAAATGCCAGCGTCCGGCTAGCGTCCAGCCCATCATAACTCAACAAACTACGGCGGCTATCTACCACACCGGCTAGCACGAACTCAAAACCACTGCGAGCTGAGATATTCTTCTGCTCACGGGCAAATAGCTCCAACCAGCGAGCACCAATATTGCCTTTACCAAACAGCATCAAACCGATGCGCTTCTCGGCACGGAACAGTGATTGGTGTAAGCCCTGAATCAAGTGCTCAGTCGGCCCGAGACGCAGCACCGCAACCATACTGATGCCGTCTTCCGCCTGCCAAATAAACTCAACCGGTTGATCTTTCAGTTGTTGGTAGAAACGGTGGCTGTGCAATGGGTTCTTGCTGACCCCAGCTCCGACCAAAGCGACCAGAGCCAACCCCTCGCGCAGCGATAATTTCCCCGGCAACGTAGCATCTTCCAGCACTCTTAATGCGCTGTTGACCACTTCTGAGGTATAGCAAAGTTGCAATAGATTGCGATCAGGGTGAATACCGGTCGCCAGCGGCTTGATTTGCGCGCGTTTGAGCAGTAAATCGATCTCTTTCTGTGCCAGTGAGAAATCATGGTGGCCGGCAATCTGTAATTCGATCAAACAGACATCATCGTGGCTAGTGACAATTTTGGCACCCGATCCGGAAGCCAGCACCCGCTCAATGCGGGTTGAGCCTTGTTCTGGCTGATAGCTACAGCGCAGTTGTAAATCGATATCACTGCCCGAAACCGGCTGCAATGTGCGGGTGTGCAGCACCGGAGCTGCCAACCGAGCCAGTTCACTGGCTTCATCCAGCCGCAGCAAAGGTAACAAACAGGCATCTTTCACTTTGCGCGGGTCAGCACTGTATACCCCCGCCACATCACTCCAGATGGTGACACGTTCGACCCCTGCCAGCGCCCCAACCTGAGTGGCTGAGTAGTCACTGCCGTTACGCCCCAATAACACTGTTTCACCGGCGTTATTGCGCGAAATAAACCCCGTCACCACCAGACGTTGATGTGGGTGTTGTGCCATTAATTGCTGCAACAACGGATATGAACGGCCTTCGTCGATTTGTGGCTGTGCCGCACGTTCAGCACGCAGGAAACTGCGAGCATCAAGCCAGTCGGCAGCCATATCGAGTTTGTTCAATACCGCAGACATCAAGCGGGCCGACCAAATCTCACCATGACCAACCACTTCGGCATAGGTAGCATCGTCGACTTTGTTATCCAACAGACCAGCCAGGCGTTCCAAATCATGAATAAACTCACTAATCAGCGGTTCAGCCATTTCTGGCGACAATAAACCGCTAATCAGGTCATGTTGGTAACGGCGCAGGTTTTGCTGCACCTGATGGGCAGAAAGACGATCAGTTTGACTAAGTTTCAACCAGCTAATCAGCTGATTTGTGGTGCTACCCGCCGCAGACACCACCATAAGGTCGCCGGGATGACTGTAGTTAGCCATAATATTGGCCACCCGCAGGTAACACTTCACATCCGCAAGACTACTACCACCAAATTTATGCAGTTGACGGCCGGTCACCGCCGCTGCTACCGCTGTTGCATTCATACTTACCTCGGTCTCGCCAACTGGAAAGCATTGTCCAAATCGGCAATCAAATCTTCGCTGTCTTCGATACCCACGGAAATTCGCAATAAACTATCAGTAATACCGGCGGCAGTGCGCGCTTCTGGCGCCATACCGGCATGGGTCATGGTCGCAGCATGGGAAATCAGGCTTTCAACGCCCCCCAAAGACTCTGCCAGGGTAAATAATTCAAGGGCAGAGAGGAAACGACGCAATACCTGCTCATCACCATCAAGCTCAAAACTGAGCATCGCACCAAAACCTGACTGCTGACGGCGAGCAATTTCGTGGCCGGGATGTTGTGGCAGAGAAGGATGATACAGCTTTTTCACTAAAGGCTGTTGCTCTAAATAGCGGACAATTTCATCTGCGTTTCGCTGCTGTTGAGCCATACGCGGTGACAGCGTGCGTAACCCACGTAATAACAAGTAGCTGTCAAATGCCGCACCGGTCACGCCGATATTATTTGCCCACCATGCCAGCTCGACAGCCAACTCAGGATCTTTAGCAATGACCGCACCCGCCACCACATCAGAATGACCGTTCAGATATTTGGTACAGGAATGCACCACCAGATCCGCCCCCAAAGCAAGCGGCTGCTGTAGCGCCGGGCTAAGGAAGGTGTTATCACAAACCGTTAATGCGCCGACGGCATGAGCGGCTTTGCAGATAGCGGCAATATCCACCACTCGCAACAGCGGGTTACTCGGGGTTTCAATCAAAACCAGCTTGGGTTTTTCAGCCAATGCCTGACTCAATGCCACGTCATCGCCCTGGTCAACAAACAGAACCCGATAGGCACCGCGTTTGCTTAAGCTATCGAACAGACGATAACTCCCGCCGTAACAGTCATGCGGAGCAACCAGCAGATCGCCGGGTTTAAGGAAGGTGGTGCAGACCAAATGAATCGCCGACATCCCACTGCTGGTCATTACCGCACCTGCGCCCCCTTCCAGCTCAGCCAATGCCCGCTGCACCACATCACGCGTCGGGTTACCGCGACGAGAATAGTCATGGGCGCGTGGCTGATTAAAATCGATAAAATTATAGGTACTGGAGAGGTGAATCGGGGGGACAACGCAGCCGTATTGCTCGTCATCGTTCAACCCGCTACGCACTGCTATGGTTGCCTGTTTACGCGTCATATGGATTTCCACCAACCGGATATCGAGAAAATGTTACGCCAGAGTAGACGCACAAATTACGGACGTCAATACATCTGGACATCTAAACTTCTTTGCGTATAGATTGAGCAATGGGATAATAACCGCTAAAATTATAGAGGTTTTAGATATCCTTATGATGTCAGTCAGGTTTCAGTGGTGCCTTGTTTAACCATGAATTTGTTTAACCACAAAGATGGCATAGAAAGGTAATAGCTATCAATAAATAGCAAAAAAGGTTATTTCAGTGACATTAGTCTAGTAAAATCGACATTTATTTAGTGAGAACAGCGAAGATCGGGCATAATTGGCCGGTTTTCAGAACTTTGTATTTTTCCGACAAATTTAAGGTGTCCCATGGCTGAGTGGAACGGCGAGTATGTCAGCCCTTACGCTGAACACGGTAAGAAAAGCGAGCAGGTCAAAAAAATTACGGTATCCATTCCGCTGAAGGTGTTAAAAATCCTCACCGATGAACGGACTCGCCGTCAGGTGAACAACCTGCGCCATGCCACCAACAGTGAGTTGTTGTGTGAGGCTTTTTTGCATGCATTTACCGGTCAGCCGCTACCGAATGACGAAGATCTGCGCAAAGAACGCAGTGATGAAATCCCGGAAGCCGCGAAGATTTTAATGCGTGAATTGGGTGTTGATCCCGATACCTGGGAATATTGATTTCCTGCTACTACCATCCGGTTCAATCTGAACCTGAGAGTAGAAATGAAAAAAGGCCCCTGGAGGCCTTTTTTTCGTCTGACGGGCAATTACGCTTTGGTAGTACCCGGCACGCTGAAACGCTTGTTAAAGCGGTCAACACGGCCACCGGTCGCAACATCACGCTGCTTGCCAGTGTAGAACGGGTGGCATTCGCCGCACACGTCCAGATTCAGGTCATGACCAACAGTAGAGTTGATCTTGATAACGTTACCGCAAGAGCAAGAAGCAGTAACTAAGTCGTATTTAGGGTGGATACCTTGTTTCATGGAAACCTCTATATTAGGCCGTGTCGCTATCCAGCCCTGTTCCGCCAGACACCACACGATTAGAAAATAACAAGCGCTGATAAAACAAACAACGGTTGTTAACAGAATTTGATATCAAATTATATCAAAGGCGGCGAATAATACAGAATTTGACCAAGCCGCGCAATCGAATCCGCACATTGTGTAGCATGCGGTGTAAACTGTTCAATCTTTATTTATACCCGTCATACTTCAAGTTGCATGTGCGTTGGCTGTGCTCAATAACCCGAATCACTTACTCATGTAAGCTCATCGGGCTTTTCTCGCTTGCCGCCTTCCTGCAACTCGAATTATTTAGGGTATAGGCCAATTGTACTTATTTAGACCAATTTTAGTTATCAGGATGAAAACACATGTCCGTTGTTCAAGTGGCGTTACCCGTTCCGCTGGCCCGTACCTTTGACTACCGCCTTGACAGTGCCACGGCCTGCCCGGTAGTGGGTGCTCGCGTCAGTGTGCCATTTGGTAAACGTAATGCCATTGGAATTGTAGTGGGTATCAGCGAGACCAGTACATTTCCCCTTGAACAACTCAAAGCTATTGATGCGGTGTTGGACGGTGACAGCTTATTCCCACCCAGCCTGTGGCGCATTCTTTGTTGGGCAACCGAGTACTATCATTACCCGATAGGCGAAGTACTGTTCCACGCGTTGCCCATTTTATTGCGCCAGGGGAAGCCTGCGCAATCCGCCCCCTTGTGGCAATGGTTTGCCACCGAACAGGGCCGCGCCACGCCGCCAGAAAGCTTAAAACGCGCACCGAAGCAACAACAAGCCCTTGCGGCGTTATTACAAAAGCCGATTTATCGCCATCAAGTTAATGAAATGGCATTAACAGAAAGTGCGCTGCAAGCATTGCGTAGCAAAGGGTTGATTGACCTGCGAGCACAAGAAGTGGCGACCACTGACTGGCGCGACGGTTTTTCCGTGTTGGGCGAACGTTTGCGGCTCAATACCGAGCAAGCCACCGCCGTCGGGGCGATTCGCAGTGAAGATACTCAGTTTGCCGCCTGGTTGCTGGCCGGGGTGACCGGCTCGGGTAAAACCGAAGTTTATCTCAGTGTGCTGGAAAATATTCTGGCGCAGGGCCGTCAGGCGCTGGTTTTGGTGCCTGAAATTGGCCTAACACCGCAAACTATCTCCCGTTTTCGCGAGCGCTTCAATGCGCCAGTTGAAGTGCTCCATTCCGGTTTAAACGACAGCGAGCGCTTATCCGTCTGGCTACGAGCGCGTAACGGCGAAGCCGCCATTGTAATAGGGACTCGCTCCGCGCTGTTCACGCCATTCTCCCGTCTCGGCGTCATCATTATTGATGAAGAGCATGATAGCTCCTATAAACAGCAAGAAGGCTGGCGTTACCATGCCCGCGATTTAGCGGTATTCCGTGCGCGCGAAGAAGGTATTCCCATCGTGATGGGGACGGCAACCCCCGCGTTGGAAACCTTACATAATGTGCAAATGGGTAAATATCGCCAGTTAACGCTATCGAAACGAGCAGGTAATGCCAAACCGGCAGTGCAGCACTTGTTAGATCTCAAAGGATTGCCGCTCAAAGTCGGCCTGTCTCAACCGCTGCTAAAACGTATGAAGGCCCATTTGCAGGCCGATAATCAGGTGATTCTGTTCCTCAACCGCCGGGGTTATGCACCAGCACTGCTGTGCCATGAGTGTGGCTGGATAGCGGAATGTCAGCGCTGTGACCACTACTACACCCTGCATCAGAATTACCGCCAATTGCGCTGCCACCACTGCGACAGCCAGCGCCCAGTGCCACAGCAATGCCCTAAATGTGGTTCAACTCATTTGGTGTCAGTCGGCGTCGGTACCGAACAGTTGGAAAATGAGCTGGCTCCTCTGTTCCCAGACACGCCGATCACCCGAATTGACCGTGATACCACCAGCCGCAAAGGCTCGCTGGAACAACATCTGGCTGATGTGCATCAAGGAGGGGCGCGGATATTGATTGGCACCCAAATGCTGGCGAAAGGCCATCACTTCCCCGATGTGACTCTGGTGGCATTGCTGGATGTCGACGGTGCATTATTCTCGGCAGATTTCCGTTCGGCGGAGCGCTTTGCGCAGCTCTACACCCAAGTATCAGGCCGTGCTGGCCGTGCGGGTAAACAAGGCGAGGTCATCTTACAAACCCATCACCCTGAGCATCCATTGCTGCAAATCCTACTGCAACAGGGCTACGATGCCTTTGCCAAACAAGCACTGGCCGAGCGCAAAAGTGTATTTTTACCGCCTTATACCAGCCATATCATCGTGCGCAGCGAAGACCACGATAACCAGCAATCGGCACTGTTTTTGCAACAATTACGTAATTTACTGGAAGCCAGCCCGCTGAAAGATGATGCATTATGGATTATGGGGCCGGTTCCGGCATTACAGGCGAAACGAGGTGGGCGCTTTCGCTGGCAATTATTGTTACAGCACCCCTCGCGGCAATTACTGCAACGACTGATTAAAACATCTCAGCCGCTGATCAATACTTTGCCGCAAGCGCGGAAAGTTAAGTGGACATTAGACGTTGATCCCATAGACAGCTAACGCTCTCTTTTTCGTTGCTGTCACCATGATGTTACCTGTCTCGCCCATGATTTTGGCGATACAGGTAACATCATAAAGCAATCGTTTACCCCGCTTTATGCGAGCCAGTGCGAAAAACCCCACTTCCGTCACACTTTTAATGCAAATTAGGTAACAAATTGCCCTCACTATCTGTATAGAATGACGGAAAGCCTGCATTAAGCATGAGTGCTGGCTCGGAGCCAGAGTAAGGAGAAAGGCGTTGGAACATAAGAAAGAATTCACCATGGCCACCATGAAAGACGTTGCCGAAATGGCAGGTGTTTCAACTGCGACGGTATCGCGCGCATTGATGAACCCTGAAAAGGTTTCAACCGTGACTCGGCAAAAAGTGGAGCAAGCTGTTCTGGCTGTCGGTTACTCTCCTCACGCTTTATCCCGCAATATTAAACGTAACGAGTCGCGCACTATTCTGGTTATCGTGCCAGATATCAGCGACCCCTTTTTTGCTGACATCATCCAGGGCATTGAACATGCCGCAGCCCAACAAGGCTATCTGATCTTAATTGGTGATTGTGCACAACAAACCCAGCAAGAGCGGACTTTCGTTAACCTGATCATCACCAAACAAATTGATGGTATGTTGCTGCTAGGCTCCAACCTGCCGTTTGATGCCAGCAAGGAAGAACAACGCAATTTACCGCCGATGGTGATGGCAAATGAGTTTGCGCCAGAACTGGAACTACCCACCGTACATATCGATAACCTGACCGCCGCCTATGAAGCCGTTAATTATCTGCATGAATTAGGCCACAAGCGCATTGCCTGTGTTGCCGGGCCGGAGCATTTCCCCTTATGCCAATACCGGCTACAGGGTTATATCCAGGCGCTCCGCCGTAATGGTATTGCGGTCGACAGTGACTATATTATTCGCGGTGATTTTAGTTATGAAGCTGGGGCCGAAACCTTTGCCACTCTAATGGGGCTACCTCACCCCCCTACAGCAATATTTTGTCACAATGATGTCATGGCGATAGGGGCGATGTGGCAGGCCAAGAGAATGGGGCTGCACGTCCCGCAGGATATCTCGGTGGTCGGCTTCGACGACCTGAAACTGTCACAGTATTGCTTCCCCCCCTTGACCACCGTGGCACAACCGCGTTATCAAATTGGTCAGCAAGCCATGTTACTATTACTTGAGCAGTTACAAGGGCATTCAGTACAAAGTGGCTCCCGCCTGTTAGACACCGAATTGATCGTCAGGGAAAGTACTGCTGCGCCTAAACGCTAGGCAAATATTCAGGGGTTCAGTAACATGACGGACTTATTCCATCATCACGACGCAGCGAAACGATAGTGGCACAAAGAGATTATGTAAGCCGAGGGCGCTCAGGAGCGCGGCGCAAAAGCACCAGCCGAAAAAAACGCAGTGCTCCAGCAGTATCCAAAACCGTGATGGCACTGGCCGTCGCGCTATTAGTGGTATTTGTTGGTGGACTTTATTTTATCACCCACAACAAACCGGGTGAGCTTCCGTTACTACCTAGTCATGACCCGCGTACCGGCAATGGCTTGCCGCCGAAACCGGAAGAGCGTTGGCGTTATATTAAGGAGTTGGAAAATCGCCAGATTGGCGTGCCAACACCAACAGAACCGTCTGCTGGTGGTGAAGTTAATTCCCAGACACAGCTGACCAATGAGCAGCGCCAATTGCTTGAGCAGATGCAGGCAGATATGCGCCAGCAACCGACGCAGCTTTCAGAAGTGCCGTATAATCAAGGGATGCCGGTGCCACGCTCAGCAGTGACCATCAAACCACCGGTCACCAATATGCAGCAGCAGCCCTTAACGCAGCCACGTCAGACGACGACGCAGCCAATACCGGCTCCACAGGTACAAGTGCAGCCGCAGGTCACGACACCGCCGCGTACGCAGCAACCTACTGCGCCGGTAACACAGGCAGCAACACCGCCGAAACCGGAAAAAGAGAAAGAAAAAGCACAACGCTGGATGGTGCAATGTGGCTCATTCAAAGCCGTTGATCAGGCTGAATCTATTCGCGCGCAATTGGCATTCGAAGGGATCGAAAGCCGCATTACCGCAGGCGGTGGCTGGAATCGCGTGGTACTCGGCCCTTACAGCACCAAGGCTGCTGCCGATAAAGCCTTACAGCGTTTGAAAGGCGCAGGTCAATCAGGATGCATTCCCCTCGCTGTTGGGGGTTGAAAAGTCATAATCCTCCCCCATTTATAATCTCAATATACCCCATACTGTTTTTCTGAATTCAGTATGGGGACTCATTCAGTCTGCAACGAGGGTCCGCTCGTGACAACAATTGTAAGTGTACGCCGTAATGGTCATGTCGTTATCGGTGGTGATGGCCAGGTCACTCTGGGCAATACCGTAATGAAGGGCAACGCTAAAAAAGTACGCCGCCTGTATAACAATAAAGTCATTGCTGGTTTTGCTGGCGGTACCGCTGATGCCTTTACCCTGTTTGAGCTATTTGAGCGCAAACTTGAGATGCACCAAGGCCACCTGACTAAAGCTGCCGTTGAGTTAGCCAAAGATTGGCGCACCGATCGCATGTTACGCAAACTTGAGGCATTGTTGGCTGTCGCGGACGAAACTGCATCACTCATCATCACCGGTAACGGCGATGTGGTTCAGCCAGAAGATGACCTGATTGCTATCGGCTCAGGCGGGCCTTATGCCCAGTCTGCTGCGCGCGCGCTGCTAGAAAATACCGAATTGGGTGCACGAGATATCGTTGAGAAATCTCTGAGCATTGCGGGGGATATTTGTATCTATACCAACCGCTTCCAAACCATTGAAGAATTAACGTACTAAGTATTATTAACATACCAGGCGTTATTAACATACAGAGCGTAAGGATAGAGTGACATGTCTGAAATGACCCCACGCGAAATCGTCAGCGAACTTGATAGCTACATTATCGGCCAGGATAAAGCTAAACGTGCAGTAGCTATTGCCCTGCGTAACCGCTGGCGTCGGATGCAGCTTAACGAAGAGCTGCGCCACGAAGTTACCCCTAAAAACATTCTGATGATCGGCCCAACCGGTGTGGGTAAAACTGAAATTGCCCGCCGTCTGGCAAAACTGGCCAATGCACCGTTCATCAAAGTAGAAGCGACCAAATTCACCGAAGTTGGCTATGTTGGTAAAGAAGTGGATTCTATTATCCGCGATCTGACCGATGCAGCAGTAAAAATGGTTCGTCATCAATCCATTGAAAAAATGCGTTACCGGGCAGAAGAGCTGGCCGAAGAACGTATTCTGGATGTGTTAATCCCGCCAGCCAAGAATAACTGGGGCCAGCCGGAAGAAACCCAAGAGCCATCCCCGACGCGTCAAGCTTTTCGCAAGAAACTGCGTGAAGGTCAGTTGGATGACAAAGAGATTGAAATCGATCTCGCGGCTGCACCGGTCGGTGTCGAAATCATGGCTCCTCCTGGCATGGAAGAGATGACTAACCAGTTACAATCCATGTTCCAGAATATTGCGGGGCAGAAACAAAAGCCGCGCAAAATCAAAATCAAAGAAGCATTTAAACTGCTAATTGAAGAAGAAGCGGCGAAACTGGTTAATCCAGAGGAGCTGAAACAGCAGGCGATTGATGCGGTCGAGCAGCACGGGATCGTATTTATCGACGAAATCGATAAAATCTGTAAACGCGGCCAGACGTCAGGCCCAGATGTGTCTCGCGAAGGGGTACAGCGTGACTTGCTGCCATTGGTAGAAGGTTGCACCGTATCAACCAAACACGGCATGGTGAAAACTGACCATATCCTGTTTATTGCCTCCGGCGCATTCCAGGTCTCCAGTCCGTCAGACCTTATCCCTGAATTGCAAGGTCGTTTGCCAATTCGGGTAGAATTGCAGGCCCTGACAACAGATGATTTTGAGCGCATTCTGACCGAACCGAGTGCTTCGCTAACTGAGCAGTATAAAGCGCTGATGGCAACTGAAGGGGTGACTGTCGAGTTTACCCGTGAAGGTATCCGCAAAATCGCTGAAGCGGCATGGCAGGTTAACGAGCGTACCGAGAACATCGGTGCACGCCGTTTGCATACTGTGCTGGAACGTCTAATGGAGGATATCTCTTATGACGCCAGCGAGAGCAATGGTCAATCCATAACTATTGATGCGGCATATGTCGGTAAGCACCTGGATGAGTTGGTTGCAGATGAAGATCTGAGTCGTTTTATCCTATAATTCGCTTTATAAGCCTTTGCTGGATAAAATGGTTTGCCAATTAAGAGTGGGAGGCGCTGCCTCCCACTCTTATTTTTATCGTATGATCGTTTTGAAGTTTTTAACTCGCCGATATGGGCGGACCAGACTCCTATACAATGAAGCAGAACATGAGCCAATCAACTAATACCCGCTTAACCAGCACCAGCCAGACCCAGGCTTGGCTGGAAAGCCTGCGGCCAAGAACATTGCCACTGGCCTTTGCCTCTATCGTTACCGGTTCAGCGCTGGCTGTCTGGCTCGATAGTTTCAAGCCAGCAGTCGCATTACTCGCCCTATTAACCGCCGGCCTGCTGCAAATTTTGTCCAATCTCGCCAATGATTATGGCGATGCCATCAAGGGCAGTGATACCGAAGAACGTATCGGGCCATTGCGCGGTATGCAAAAAGGGATAATTACACGCCACCAGATGAAAGTCGCGCTAATCATCACTGTGAGTCTGACCGTTATCTCAGGTATCGCACTCATTGCCGTGGCTTGTGAAAAACCCAGCGACGTTTTAGGCTTTTTACTGCTCGGGCTGATGGCGATTGTGGCTGCAATTACCTACACCGTGGGTAGCAAACCCTATGGCTATATGGGGTTAGGTGATATCTCGGTATTAGTATTCTTCGGCTGGCTGAGTGTCGCCGGAACTTACTATCTTCAGGCTGGCCACTTTGACAGTATCGTCATGCTACCGGCTACCGCCTGTGGTTTATTGGCAACAGCCGTTTTGAATATTAATAATTTGCGCGATATCGAAAATGACAAAGCAAATGGCAAAAACACATTGGCAGTGCGTTTAGGCCCGGTTGTTGCACGTTATTACCATGCCCTGCTGATTTTAGCGGCTATTTTCTGCCTGACATTATTCAACATTCTTTATCTGCATAGCTGGGCGGGTTGGATCTTTGTGCTGGCCATTCCCTTGCTAGCCAGACACGCGCTGTTTGTACTGCGTGAGCCAACCGCCGCTGGCATGCGCCCAATGCTCGAACATATGGTCAAAGCCGCGCTACTGACCAATATCCTGTTTGCTATTGGTCTGGTGCTAAGTTAACCCCGCCTCTTTTTTCTCTGGGTTGTGGTCGATAAAATCAGCCCGGAGAAATTTAACAATTGATGATTTTGCCAACAGCTGTCAGAAAGGGATATACTTAGCATCCCAGCCGCAACCAGACGTTAATCCTATGAAATATGATACTTCCGATCTCTGTGATATCTATCATGAAGAGGTAAATGTGGTAGAACCACTGTTCTCCAATTTTGGCGGACGTACTTCATTTGGTGGCAAGATAACCACTGTAAAATGTTTCGAAGATAACGGCTTGTTGTTTGACCTACTCGAAGAAAATGGTCTTGGCCGTGTGTTAGTTGTCGATGGCGGTGGCTCAGTGCGCCGTGCATTAATCAATGCTGAACTTGCTGATTTAGCATTGAAAAACGAGTGGGAAGGAATTGTTGTTTACGGCGCTGTTCGTCAGGTTGATGAACTGGCCGAATTGGATATTGGTATCCAGGCGATGGCCGCAATTCCAGTCGGTGCTGCAGATGAGGGTATTGGTGAAAGCGATATCCGCGTTAATTTTGGTGGGGTGACATTCTTCTCCGGTGACCACTTGTATGCAGACAACACCGGGATCATCTTGTCAGAAGAACCTTTGGATATTGAATAGTATCTAGCTGATTTACATATGATAATTATTAAATAGGGCGATGTTGATATCGCCCTATTTGCACTTCAAACTCAAAGTGGCTCTGTGGCTAGCGGCTTTCAACAACGCGTTGGTGATGCTTTAAGCCAACTGGCACTTAGACTTCTTCCATCTTTCCCAACAGTGCCCGCAGACGATCCTGCCACACATGCTGTTCTTGTTTCAGTTGCTCATTTTCGCGCACTAACGCTTCACGGCCACCAGCCGCTTCCTGAACTTCTTGGGACAGGGTGTTATTTTTCTCTTTCAGCTCTTCAATTTCCATCTGTAACAAAGTGATGGTATCAATCGCCTGCTGAACTTTAACTTCCAATTTCTCAAATACTTCAAATGACATTCTTCGGTCCCCTTATGAGTCGCAAGGCGTACATATCTTGATCGCAGTCGCCATTTTTAACTTCAGTTGCCGCATAAACTGAAGCAACCATCGACAAATGAAACTGCTGTGAATACTTATTTATCGCGCTATATATCCATCAAACGAGTGCAACAAGCACTCTATTTTAGACGTCCCATCGCCCAGGTGACGCCACTTGATAAAAACGATGGTCTTGTAAAGCGCCTCCCTTATAAAGCGATTGTATGTAGCCAATCCCCCCCCTGTCTAGCGCCATGCCGGTACAAACCACACTCTGTTGCAATTTCATGTCAAGAACCATCAGTAAAAACTGAAAAACCTCTATGACCAATCCTGTAAAGTGATACATGCCCTTAACAACTGATGAGAAAAGTACTGGTCTGATCACACTTTCAAAGTCCCTTAATAGCCGTGAATAACGCGAAATCGCTCATTTTTATGACGCACCACACACATTTTGATTTCGCTATTTCTCGTTTGTGCTCGTTAACGATAAATTTACATCACCCCTTTTATTATTCGAAGGGTAAAAATAAGAAATACCCTATAAATCTCTGTCTCTAGGACATCTACTATGAGCCAAACCGCTAGTTCGACCTTGAAGGGCCAATGTATCGCGGAGTTTCTCGGTACTGCTCTACTCATCTTTTTTGGTGTGGGCTGTGTCGCTGCATTAAAGTTGGCTGGGGCCAGTTTTGGGCAGTGGGAAATTAGTATCATTTGGGGCCTGGGTGTTGCCATGGCCATCTATTTAACCGCAGCCATTTCAGGCGCTCATCTTAATCCGGCAGTCACCATTGCATTGTGGTTATTTGCCTGCTTCGATCGCCGTAAAGTTCTCCCTTACATTGTGGCACAAGTTGCCGGTGCATTTTGTGCCGCAGCCTTAGTGTTCGGCCTTTACTACAACCTGTTTATCGATTTTGAACAGACTCATCAGATAGCACGCGGCAGTGTTGAGAGTCTGAATCTGGCCGGTATTTTTTCTACTTATCCCAATCCGCACATTTCTGTTTTCCAGGCATTCCTGGTTGAAACTGTTATTACCGCAATTTTGATGTGTCTGATCCTGGCGCTGACTGATGATGGCAACGGTATTCCGCGCGGCCCATTGGCGCCCCTGCTGATTGGCATTTTGATTGCCGTTATCGGCGGCTCAATGGGGCCATTGACTGGGTTCGCCTTAAACCCAGCACGTGACTTTGGTCCAAAGCTATTTGCTTATTTTGCTGGCTGGGGCGAGGTTGCCTTCACTGGCGGGCGTGACATTCCTTACTTCCTGGTACCCATCTTTGGGCCTATTGTTGGCGCATTGGTAGGTGCATTTGGCTATCGCGCCCTGATTGGTCGCCATTTGCCATGCGATGTCTGTGTCGCTGACGATGAAGAAACCACGGTTACGACCACAGAACGCAAAGCGTAAATAATAGATACTGGAAGAATATACCCACCGTAATTGAAATTGTGGGTATAAACGGCAACTTAAAAGTAGGCTAATTATGACAACTGAAAATACTACTCAAAAGAAATACATTGTCGCGCTTGACCAAGGAACCACCAGTTCCAGAGCAGTGGTGTTGGATCACGATGCCAATATCGTGAGTATCTCTCAGCGCGAATTTGAGCAAATCTACCCAAAAGCAGGATGGGTTGAGCATGACCCAATGGAAATCTGGGCTACCCAAAGCTCAACATTGGTTGAAGTGCTAGCCAAAGCCGGTATCAGTTCTGATGAAATTGCTGGCATCGGTATCACCAACCAACGTGAAACCACCATTGTTTGGGACAAAACAACAGGTAAGCCGGTGTATAACGCCATCGTGTGGCAATGCCGCCGTACTGCCGATATCTGCGAAAAACTGAAAAAAGAAGGGCTGGAAGAGTACATCCGCCACAACACCGGGCTGGTCGTCGACCCTTACTTCTCTGGCACCAAGGTGAAATGGATCCTTGATAACGTAGAAGGCGCGCGTGACCGTGCTGAGCGCGGCGAGTTGCTGTTTGGTACTGTTGACACCTGGCTAGTGTGGAATATGACGCAAGGCCGCGTACACGTAACGGATTACACCAACGCATCACGTACCATGATGTTTAATATCCGCACCAAAGAGTGGGATGAACGTATGCTGAAAGCGCTGAATATCCCGCGCTCAATGCTACCTGAAGTTCGCCCATCCTCAGAAGTTTACGGCCAGACCAACATTGGTGGTAAAGGCGGGACTCGTATTCCTATCGCCGGGATTGCCGGTGACCAGCAAGCCGCGCTGTTCGGCCAGCTTTGTGTCCAACCGGGAATGGCAAAAAACACCTACGGTACCGGCTGCTTCCTGCTAATGAACACTGGCACAGAAGCAGTGCAATCCAATCATGGCCTGCTGACCACCATCGCCTGCGGCCCTCGCGGTGAAGTTAACTATGCACTGGAAGGTGCGGTGTTTATTGGCGGTGCATCCATCCAATGGTTGCGTGATGAGCTGAAGCTTATCAGTGATGCCGATGACTCTGAATACTTCGCCACCAAAGTGAAAGACAGCAACGGCGTGTATGTGGTGCCGGCCTTCACTGGCCTCGGTGCTCCTTATTGGGACCCGTATGCGCGTGGTGCAATCTTTGGCCTGACCCGTGGTGTTAACAGCAACCATATTATCCGTGCAACACTCGAATCTATTGCTTATCAGACTCGTGATGTACTGGATGCCATGCAAGCAGATTCTGGTGAACGCCTGAAATCGCTACGTGTTGATGGTGGTGCAGTTGCCAACAACTTCCTGATGCAGTTCCAGGCCGACATTCTGGGCACCCGCGTTGAGCGCCCAGAGGTACGTGAGAGCACAGCACTGGGTGCCGCATTCCTGGCAGGTTTGGCAACCGGCTTCTGGAATGATTTGGACGAAGTGAAAAGTAAAGCCACCATTGAGCGTGAGTTCCGCCCAGGAATAGAAACCACTGAGCGTGATTTCCGTTACAAAGGCTGGAAGAAAGCGGTGGCCCGCGCCCAAGCATGGGAAGAGCACGAAGAGTAACGGTCCGCCGGCTTTAAGCTAAAAATGTTTTATGCAATCGACGCCCCATCACTCCCCCGATGGGGCGTTTTTATGGTGAAAAAAAACACCACATCAAAAGTCACGCTTGCGGCTTCACGTCACAAAGGTGGTAGAATTCCGGCTTCCATTCTTCTATACCACCTCAATTAACAGGTTAATGATGAAACGTGAATTAGCCATCGAGTTTTCCCGTGTCACCGAAGCTGCCGCGCTGGCAGGTTATAAATGGCTGGGTCGGGGCGATAAAAATGCTGCCGACGGTGCTGCTGTAAAAGCCATGCGTATTATGCTCAATCAGGTCAATATTGATGGGCAGATTGTTATCGGCGAAGGTGAAATCGATGAAGCTCCAATGCTGTATATCGGCGAAAATGTCGGTACAGGCCAAGGCGATGCAGTTGATATCGCGGTAGACCCCATTGAAGGCACCCGTATGACTGCAATGGGTCAGGCTAATGCACTGGCGGTGCTGGCGGTGGGAGATAAAGGCACATTTTTACATGCGCCGGATATGTATATGGAAAAGCTGGTGGTTGGCCCCGGAGCGAAAGGCGCTATCGACCTTAATCTGCCACTGGAACTCAACTTACGCAATGTGGCTATCAAGCTGAATAAACCACTGATTGATTTAACGGTTATTACGCTCGCTAAACCGCGCCATGACGGCATCATCGCCGAAATGCAGCAACTGGGTGTCAAAGTGTTCGCTATCCCCGATGGCGATGTTGCGGCTTCGATTCTAACCTGCATGCCAGAAAGTGAAGTGGATGTGATGTACTGCATCGGCGGGGCACCAGAAGGCGTGATTTCTGCTGCGGTCATCCGCGCCCTGGACGGTGATATGCAAGGCCGCTTGCTACCTCGTCATCAAGTAAAAGGTGATAACGAAGACAACCGTCGCATTGGTGAAGAAGAACTGGTGCGCTGCAAATCAATGGGTATTGAGGCAGGTAAAGTGCTGTTACTGGGTGATATGGCCCGTAATGATAATGTGATTTTCTCTGCCACCGGCATTACCAAAGGTGACCTGCTGGAAGGCATTTATCGCAAAGGGAACATGGCAACCACCGAGACACTGCTGATTCGCGGTAAATCCCGCACTATCCGCCGTATCCGTTCCACCCATTTCCTTGATCGCAAAGACCCGGCACTGCATGAATTCTTGCTGTAATTTGGCTCACGAATATTATTAGCAATACGTAAAAACGGGTGCAATATTTAAATCGCACCCGCTTTAGTTCTATATCTTCAGTCGGTTAAACCCGATGTTCTTGCGGTTGCATCCGGTGAGATAACGGCCACCAGCACAGCAAAATCAACACTGCCATAGCAAACATCAGCAACCCCAAGCTAAATTGCCCGGTTTGTGGCAGCATGGCTGACAACCAAGTCACCAGACCTGACCCGACATTCTGTAACCCGCCGACCAAAGCCCCCGCCGCACCGGCCAGATAAGGGAATGGCTCCATCGCCCCTGTCGTGGCAAGCGGGAATAACATCCCAGCACCAAAGAAGAACAGCGCCGCCGGGATCACCAGCGTCCAAATATTCATAACGCCAAACCAGCCAGGTATCCACATCATCAAGCCCGCCAGCAGACAACTGATCACTGAATGCCACATCAGGTTATGGAAGGTTTTACCATCACGACCGGCATACCATGCACCAAAGAACGCGGCAGGAATGGGCAGGATAAATAAGATACTGACCGTCACCCCACTCAACCCCAGCACACCGCCCATCAACACACCGGCGCTGGCCTCAAACACTGCAATTCCCGCCAATGCTCCAATCAGCATTACCAAATAACAGCTAAAGGCGCGGTCTGATAACAATAAGCGGAAGCTGGCCAGCATGCGCCGCTTCTCCGTCTGCTGCGGGCGAGTTTCTGGCAACCAACGGAACATGCAAAATGCCACGCCACCACATAAGAAAAGCAGGAAAGCATAGCATGCACGCCAGCCAAACAGGCTTGCCAGCACCCCACCGATGACCGGAGCCATGAGCGGGCTAACTAAAATACCCATGTTCAGCATACTGTTCGCGTAACGCAGTGCGGTGCCAGCATATAAATCTCGCGGCATGGTTCGTGCCATCACGCCTGCAACCCCTGTCCCCATGCCTTGCAAAGCACTGGCTGCGACCAACAAGGACAGACTATTTGCCAGCCAGGCACCTAATGCGCCCAGCATAAATATCATCATGCCCGCCAATATGACCGGCCGACGCCCAACCCGGTCAGATAGTGGGCCGTAAATCAGTTGCGAGAAGCCATAGGTTAATAAATAGGCCGCCATCACGCGCTGCACAGTGCCGGGGCGCACCGAGAGATCGCGGGCGATATCCGCGACAACAGGAACGTAAATGGTTTGTGCCATTTGACCGACTGCAACTAACAGAATCAACATTACCAGCAGGTGGAAATTTTCTATTTTTCTCATAATCTTAACTAATTGTTAGCCGGACTTCGTGTCACTTATACCTGGCAGCGAAAGCCATATTTTGCGACACACCTCACTATTGGCGCATAAGCTAACAAATTCAGATTTTTTAGCGAGCCAGAACGACATATTGCCAAATAGCCAACTGGCAGATAAAAACACCATGGCCGTAAAGTTAACTGTCCATATTTCGTGACTACAGCAAGAGCGAAGGGTGTCACACGTAATCGATAATACTTTTCAACCAAATGACCTAAAATATCGCCTGCGCTTTAGGTACTACTTTCGATAAGTATTTGAATAAAGGGAATCAGAATTATGGCTGAATGGGTTAGCGGCAAAATTACTCACATTGAACACTGGACGGACACGTTGTTCAGTATTCGGGTCAATGCGCCAATTGATCCCTTTACTGCCGGTCAATTTGCCAAGCTGGCTTTAGATATTGACGGTGAGCGGGTACAGCGGGCCTATTCCTATGTCAATGCACCAAGTGACAATAATCTGGAGTTCTATCTGGTCACCGTGCCAGAGGGGAAACTCAGCCCACGACTTGACCAACTGGCGGTGGGTGGCGAAGTAATGGTGACCAAGCAAGCTGCGGGCTTCTTTGTGTTGGAAGAAATTCCGGATTGCGACACGTTATGGATGCTGGCAACCGGCACGGCCATTGGCCCATATCTGTCTATCTTGCAGGAAGGGCGCGATTTGGAGCGCTTTAAAAATCTGGTGCTGGTTCATGCAGCTCGCTTTGCCCGTGACCTCAGTTATCTGCCGCTAATGCAACAGCTCGAGCAGCGCTATAACGGCAAACTGCGTATCCAGACGGTTGTCAGCCGTGAACAATCCCCAGGGTCATTGACCGGTAGAGTCCCCGCACTGATTGAAAATGGCTCACTGGAAGCGGCGGTCGGCTTGAAAATTGATGCGGAAGATAGCCACGTCATGCTGTGCGGTAACCCGCAAATGGTACGTGATACTCAGCAAATGCTGAAAGAGCAACGCGGGATGCGTAAACATTTACGCCGTAAACCGGGGCATATGACCAGCGAACAATACTGGTAAGACTCAGTACCTTATATTCAAGGGCGCATCGCGCCCTCAGACTGCTGACAAACCTCGACGACTCAATCTTGCAAGGTGAAGACAGGTAGAAGAGTAAAGCGTCCGCGCCATGGACGGCGCGGGTCGAGCCCCCAGGGAGGGGTTTATGGCGTCTTTACGATCTGCCTGTTTTCACCGTTACGGGCACTTTGTCATTAACCACAGGGCGCATCGCGCCCTCAGACTTTATTAAATCTGATTCACTACTGTGATTTTTCAGCCAAAAACTTCACCGGTACTGCCTCTGGGCCAAAGCGGTTTTCCCCCTCAGTTCCAAGAAATGCGCCACAGTCGATAAGCATCATGACCATAATAAGTGTGGGAATAAATCGCCCGACCCCCCATTGCCAGATCGGCGCAAGCATCTGCCAGTTGCCGGCCATCAGCATCCATGCGAGTACCACCAATAATGCCCACCAACCAGCTTTATTACGGTCATGTAGTCGCTTAACCACTACTGCCGCCGTGGGCCACAGTAAAAATACGATAGCAAAAGCGGCGGTTTGAGTTGACAGCCAATTCTGCCCTGCCAATGTGAAAATAATCAGCATTGCCAATAGCCACAGCCCAATCCAGATCCAAAAATCACGCCGCCCGATACGGCCTTTCAACGAGAAACACCACTGCTGAATTGTCATCAATAACCTGATCCATTTAACTGATATATAACCAAAATAATTCGAGTTGCAGGAAGGCAGTAAAGGAGATAATCCCGATGAGCTTACATAAGTAAGTGCTTCGGGTTATTGAGCGTAGCCAACGCACATGCAGCTTGAAGTATGACGGGTATAACCTAAAGTTGATATGCACAATAGAGTAACTCAACGCCGCAACTAACCTATAATCTTTGCAGTGAATTTTGACAATCACCACCAATTACCGTTTTAATTCCCTCCACACACTCTTAACAACGGCGTAGCCATGAGAAAAGAAATAACCGCAATGCTGACAATACTGCTGCTAATAGCAACGGTTAGCCGCGCTCATGCCGACCCCGATGCTGGCAGTTATCAGCAGGCTGAAGAGACTCAACCAACGGCACCTTACCTACTTTCTGGCGCACCAACCTTTGATTTAACTCTGGTGAAATTCCGTGAGCGGTATAATCACGCCAACCCAACCCTGCCAATCAGTGAGTTTCACGCCATCACGGTAAAAGATGATGCGCCCCCGCTGACCCGGGCAGCCAGCAAGATTAATGAAAACCTCTATGCTTCCACAGCGCTGGAGAGAGGTACAGGTAAGATAAAAACCATACAAATTACTTATTTGCCGATCAAAGGCAGTGAAGAAAAAGCCGCCCGGCTGGTCGCGGTAAATTATATGGCAGCACTGATGCGTCAGTTTGAACCCACGCTCACACTCGAACAAAGTATCAGTAATGTGCAACAACTGCTGACCCAGGGCAAAGGATCACCTTTCTTCGCCCATCCTGTCGGCGCAATTCGCTATGTGGTGGCAGATAATGGCGAAAAAGGGCTTACCTTCGCTGTTGAACCGATTAAGCTGTCACTATCTGAAGCATAATCTCGCCGCAATTAATGACGAAAAGCAAAGCCATTGCCGCTAATCATCTCTATACTGTTGGACAGGTAAACTGCCTGTCGGGCAGTCATTATTATTGACCCTCGTGTCCCCTTGTTGGAGGAAGAAACATGCGTCATCCATTAGTTATGGGTAACTGGAAACTGAACGGTAGCACTCACATGGTTAACGAGCTTATCGCTAACCTGCGTAAAGAACTGAGCACTGTTGAAGGTTGTGGCGTGGCTATTGCCCCACCAGCTATCTATCTGAATCAAGCTAAGCATGAATTATCGGGCAGCCGTATCGCGCTGGGCGCACAGAACGTTGATGTGAATCTGTCTGGTGCATTTACCGGTGAAACCTCTGCTGAAATGCTGAAAGATATCGGTGCTCAATACATCATCATCGGTCACTCTGAACGCCGCACTTATCACAAAGAAAGTGATGAATTTATCGCGAAGAAATTCGGCGTACTGAAAGAAGTCGGCCTGACGCCGGTATTGTGCATCGGTGAAACCGAAGCAGAAAACGAAGCCGGCCAAACTGAAGCTGTTTGCGCTAAGCAATTAGACGCAGTGCTGAACACCTTGGGTGCTAAAGCATTCGAAGGCGCGGTTATCGCTTATGAACCAATCTGGGCTATCGGTACTGGCAAATCAGCAACTCCTGCGCAGGCTCAAGCGGTTCACAAATTTATCCGTGACCATATCGCCAAACAAGACGCCGCCATTGCCGCACAAGTTATCATCCAGTACGGCGGGTCTGTTAACGATAAGAACGCAGCAGAACTGTTCACCCAGCCTGATATCGATGGCGCGCTGGTGGGTGGTGCATCACTGAAAGCGGATGCTTTCGCGGTTATCGTGAAAGCAGCCGCAGCAGCTAAAAAAGCCTAATTTAGGTTTTAAGCTACTGATTAAGCTGGCGCAGATGATGCTCCGGCTTTTTTATTATCTGCATGTTTAAAATTTTTCTCATATACATCAATTCCATCTGTTCCTACCGAACCAAAGAATTTACTTATCTGAGCTTTCTGGCGTATCTGACTAGATAGCCTTGTAGCTTAGTCATCAACTCAGTAACCGATTTATTTTCATAAATAAGCCTGTCCATATTTCCTTTAACATCCCCCTTTGATATGGCAATGCCATATAGGTTCACATATAGACGAGTTACTGTGCAGTGATTCAATACTGCCACTCCTCGCTAATCCGCTCAATGACGGACTTGGTGAGTCCAAACCTGGATTATCTATCAAGTTCGCACTTGAAACGCCATGAATGTCAATAATTTTCTCGGCATAATTTGCCACATTTATTAGACCAAATAATTCAATAACGCATTTTTCACTGCGTGGCGAATCGGAAAGTTTTGATGTGTAAGAAAGAAGATATTTATAAAAATAATCAGAATCTTAGTATGGTTAATAAAACAAAGCGCCCGTAAGCATTAACTTACGGGCGCTGAGTCTACTACTGCTATCAAATCATTATGTTATTTTTTCTTATTTCATTGTTTACTTATTTTATCGCTTACTGATTTCATCAAACACGCCGCCGGTCGCGAAATGCACCTGCTGGGCTTTGGTCCAACCACCGAACACATCATCGATGGTAATCAGCTTCAGTTGTGGGAATTCCTTGGCAAACTTAGCCGCTACAGCTGGATCTCGTGGGCGATAGTAATTCTTCGCGGCGATAGTCTGACCTTCCGGTGAATACAGGTATTTTAAATAAGCATCTGCCACTTCGCGGGTGCCGCGTTTATCAACTACTTTATCCACCACCGAAACCGTCGGTTCAGCCAAAATAGAGATACTTGGTGTGATGATATCAAACTGGTCTTTACCTACTTCATTCACCGCCAGCAGGGCTTCATTTTCCCAGGCAATTAATACATCACCAATGCCACGCTCGACAAAGGTATTGGTTGCGCCACGCGCACCAGAATCCAACACTTCCACATTCTTATACAGCTGTTTGACAAACTCTTGCGCCTTGGCCTGATCGTTATTGTTGTGCTCTAACGCATAAGCCCATGCTGCCAGATAGTTCCAGCGTGCACCGCCAGAGGTTTTCGGATTTGGCGTAATGACCGAGGTACCCGGTTTTACTAAATCTGACCAATCATGAATCTGTTTTGGATTCCCTTTCCGTACCAAGAAGACGATAGTTGAAGTGTAAGGTGCAGAGTTATCTGGCAAGCGCTTAATCCAGTTTTTATCAATACGACCACGCTCAGCAATAGCATCGACGTCATAAGCCAACGCCAAAGTCACAACATCTGCTTCAATACCATTAATCACCGAGGTCGCCTGCTTACCGGAACCGCCATGTGATTGGCGCACAGTCACTTTGTCACCAGTTTGCTCTTGCCAATGTTTACTAAATGCCTGGTTATATTCTTGATAAAACTCACGTGTCGGATCATATGACACATTCAGCAATTGAATATCTTTTGCCATAGCACCTGATGCCAGCAGCAATAATGAAAGACCTACACCCCATTTACGCATTGACCCGCTCCCAGAAATATTGTTATCAACCAAATTGGTTGGCCTAATACTGAGCGTGCCAGAAACTTTCCGGTCAATTAAAGAATAAAAAAGTTTTGATTATATCAATATGAAATATACCAGCGGTTAAATGCAAAAAGCCCCCGCGAGCGGAGGCTTTGTTTTCGGGCTATTAACTGTTTTAGAACAGTTTTTTCGCCGTGTCGTACCAATCTTCTTTAAATTTACTTTTCTTATTTTCTGGCGCGATACAAACGGAGATTAATTCATGCACCATCTTCTCATTTTGGATACCGACACAGAAGCCACCCGATGAGAAGTTAAGAGGCGGACTTATTTTATTCACTAGCAAATCGACGGCATAGGCACCCATACGAGAAGCCAAAATACGATCATAAGCGACTGGCGCACCGCCGCGTTGAATGTGGCCTAATACAGTACCACGCGTTTCACGGCGGGTTTCATCCTCGATGTATTTAGCCAGCTCGTCAATATTGTCCAGTTTTTCAGTGATGGCGACAATCGCGTGCTTTTTACCTTTGGCGATGCCCGCTTTGATCTCTTTAACCAAATCTTCACGTTTGAATTCAACTTCAGGGATCGCGATAAACTCGCAGCCCCCAGCAATCGCCGCCGCCAGTGTCAAATCGCCACAATAACGGCCCATCACTTCAACGATAGAAATACGCTGATGCGAAGAAGAGGTATCACGTAGGCGGTCAATAGCTTCTACCACTGTTTCCAGTGCGGTGAAGAAACCGATGGTGTAGTCAGTACCTGCCACATCGTTATCAATGGTGCCCGGCAAGCCGACACAGTGAATACCACCTTCTTTGGTCAGCAAATCGGCACCAGCATAAGAGCCGTCACCACCGATAACCACCAAGCCATCAATGCCACGCTCTTTCATATTCTGTAGGGCGACTTTACGTTTTTCCGGATCACGGAACTCTGGGAAACGCGCTGAACCGAGGAAGGTACCACCGCGGTTAATCATGTCAGACACGCTATAGCGGTCCAGCTTCCTCATGCGATTCTCAAACAAGCCAAGATAGCCATCTTCAATACCGTAAACTTCCAATCCTGCTGACAAAGCTGCACGAACAACCCCACGAATGGCTGCGTTCATACCTGGCGCATCACCGCCGCTTGTTAGTACACCGATTTTCTTGACCATGACTACCTCTGAACTTGTAGATGCGATTTTTTAAAATTCTTTATTTGCCGATTATGTCTTGCACAGGTGAACAGTACAGAAAATCAGCTTGATGAGCTTAATATCGAATATTATAGCAAAAACACCAAGCTGAATTGATTCAAGTCATGCCATTTGGCGGTATTTTCTTCATGACTGAACCATTATGTAACCACAGTTTACCTGTAGTTAATGTAGCAATAGTTAATGTAGTAATAACTGATGAATAAATTATAACTCCCAATGCGCATGACGTTCTTTTGGCACCACAGCAGTGGGATCTTGATGGATAAGGATATCGGCTCCTGGGAACCGATGTAATAATGCCCGTTCCACTTGATCTGCCAGAATATGTGCTTCCATCAACGGCAACATATCTTCCATTTCGAGATGGAGCTGGATAAAACGTGTCGGCCCCGACTGACGAGTACGCAGGTCATGAGCACCAATCACACCCGGCCATGACGTCACAATATTGATAATTTCCTGCCGTTCATCATCGGGTAATGCGCGATCCAGCAAGGCTTGCACCGCCTCATAACCCATACGCAATGCGCTATAGAGAATATAAACCCCAATCCCCAATGCAAACAACGCATCCGCCCGATGAAACCCATACCAACTCAATGCCAATGCAATAAGAATAGCACCATTCATCATGACGTCAGATTGATAGTGCAACATATCAGCTCGAATGGCCTGGCTTTGCGTTTTTCGTACCACCCAGCGCTGAAAAGTAACTAATATCAATGTACTGAATAATGCAATTAATGTGACCCAGATACCAAGACCCGGATCTTGCAATGGCTCCGGTGAGGCCAGATGCTGAAAACCAGTCAGGAACAGGAATAATGCCGAACCGGAAATAAACATACTTTGCGCCAGCGCGGCCAATGATTCGGCCTTACCATGACCAAAAGTGTGTTCTTCATCAGCAGGTTGCAGCGAGTAGCGCACCACAAAAAGGTTGGTCAAAGAAGCGGCCAGATCCACCAGAGAGTCAACTAACGCGGCCAACAAACTCACTGATCCGGTATGCCACCAAGCAAAAATTTTAATTATCAGTAAGATTGATGCCAGCACAGTGGCACTGAGCGCAGCAGCTTTAACCAGGCGCGCATATTGCGGATCCATAACTCATTCCGAATAATATCCAAGGGTTATTAGTATAACGGAATTGAGACAAAAAAAAGCCCTCCATCATGGAGGGCGAAAGACAGGGATGGTGTCTATGGCAAGGAAAACAGGGTATTACTGGGTACTACTTACTTCTGGGCAGAAGAGGGTTGTGCTGCTGGCACCTGCTGCATTTTCTCAATGCGCTGCTGGTGCTTTTGGTTCAGAGCAGCTTTTTGCTCTGGTGTGAGCAAGTTAAACATTTGGTTACGCACCTTGGCCATTTCGACCTGACGGTCTATCTGGTCTTTAGACATTTTCTCGGCCTGCGCTCTTACAGCAGCTTCGTCGAATTTGTCTGCGGTAATCAGCTTGTGCATTGCTTCACGGTCGGCGAGATCAACTCGAGGTTGGTCTTGGCGAGACTGGCGCATTAGGTCGCGCATTTGCTGGCGCTGCTGTTCGGTCAGATTGAGGCCATCAAACATGTTATGGTGACCACGACCATCTTTCTTGTTCATCATCGCACCGTCACCGTGGCACCAGCCATCAGTGGCCCCGGTCTTATCAGCGGCGAAGGCGGCTTGAGAGCCGATAACTAGCATTGACGCCATGATTAACGTTGCTACTTTAGTTACTTTGCGCATCATTTAACTCCTGGGTTTTATCTGCTAAGCGATTTACTGCTCTGCGATTCAATGAGGAGCAGTCTACCGGCCCGGCTGCAAACTAGCGTCAGTGCATGTAAAACTGGAGTCAGGGCATGTAAAGCTAAGTAAAGTCATGGAATACCGGCAATTGATAACGTATTTTGCGTCAAGAGGAGAAACAATCATGCATAAAATCCTATTAGTTGATGATGATCGTGAACTGACGTCGCTGTTGAAAGAATTATTGGAAATGGAAGGTTTCAATGTTGTTGTTGCTCACGATGGTGAACAAGCATTAAACCTGCTGGACAGTTCTATCGACTTGTTATTACTTGATATTATGATGCCACGCAAAAACGGTATCGAAACCTTGAAAGAGTTACGTCAACACCACCAAACACCAGTGATTATGCTGACGGCTCGTGGCAGTGATTTGGATCGGGTTCTGGGTCTGGAACTGGGGGCGGATGATTATCTCGCAAAACCGTTTAATGACCGTGAACTGGTGGCACGCATTCGGGCTATCTTGCGCCGCTCTAACTGGAGTGAGCAGCAGCAAAATGTCGACCAAGGCGCGCCAACCCTGGAAGTTGATTGCCTGCAATTGAATCCGGGCCGTCAAGAAGCCAGCTTTGAAGGGCAGTCTTTGGAACTGACCGGGACTGAATTTACCTTACTCTACCTGTTGGCTCAGCACCTCGGCCAAGTGGTCTCACGCGAACATCTCAGCCAGGAAGTGCTGGGTAAACGATTGACACCTTTTGACCGTGCTATTGATATGCATATTTCAAACCTGCGCCGTAAGTTACCGGATCGTAAAGACGGGCTACCTTGGTTTAAAACCCTGCGCGGGCGCGGGTATCTGATGGTCTCTGAAACATGATTAATAGTTTAACAGCGCGAATTTTTGCGATTTTCTGGTTTACCTTAGCGCTGGTATTAATGCTGGTGTTGATGGTACCAAAGCTCGATTCGCGTCAAATGACCACCTTGCTCGATAGCGAACAGCGTCAGGGAACGATGCTGGAGCAACACATTGAGGCCGAACTGGCCAGCGACCCGGCCAACGATCTCATGTGGTGGCGCAGGCTTTATCGCGCCATCGAAAAGTGGGCGCCACCGGGTCAACATTTAGTATTAGTGACCACCGAGGGCCGTGTCATCGGGGCTCAGCGTCACGAAATGCAAATGGTGCGTAACTTTATCGGGCAGTCAGATAACTCAGATCAGCCGAAAAAGAAAAAATATGGTCGCGTTGAGATGGTCGGGCCATTCTCTATTCGCGATGGAGAGGATAACTATCAACTCTATCTGCTGCGTCCTGCCAGCAGCCCACAATCAGATTTTATTAATTTGATGTTTGATCGGCCGCTGTTGTTATTGATTGCCACCATGCTCATCAGTGCACCGCTGCTATTATGGCTAGCATGGAGTCTGGCAAAACCGGCGCGTAAGTTGAAAAATGCCGCTGATGATGTAGCACGAGGTAACCTGAAACAGCACCCAGAGCTGGAGTCCGGGCCACAAGAGTTTTTGGCCACCGGTGCCAGTTTTAACCAGATGATCAGTGCACTCGACAGGATGGTTGTGGCCCAGCAACGGCTGATTTCTGATATCTCCCATGAATTGCGTACTCCACTAACCCGCCTGCAATTGGCGACTGCGCTGATGCGCCGCCGTCATGGTGAAGGTAAGGAACTGGAGCGCATCGAAATGGAAGCGCAACGGCTAGATAGCATGATCAATGATTTACTGGTGTTATCCCGTAGTCAGCATAAAAACGAGTTACATCGCGAACCGATTAAGGCCAATGAACTTTGGTCTGAGGTGCTGGAAAACGCGCAGTTTGAAGCTGACCAAATGGGCAAAACACTGGAAGTGACTGCCCCACCGGGGCCTTGGACCTTATTTGGCAATCCTGCGGCCCTTGACAGCGCGCTAGAGAATATCGTGCGTAATGCGCTGCGTTACTCCCACCATCACATTGCCGTGGCGTTCAGTTCGGATAACCAAGGGATAACCATCACTGTCGATGATGATGGGCCTGGTGTCAGCCCAGAAGACCGTGAACAGATATTCCGACCATTCTACCGCACTGATGAAGCGCGAGATCGTGAGTCTGGCGGGACAGGTTTGGGATTGGCTATTGTGGAAACAGCGGTTAATCAGCATCGCGGTTGGGTGCGAGCCGAAGACAGCCCATTAGGTGGGCTACGTCTGATAATCTGGCTACCGCTGCATCCACTTAAAGTTTAATACGCTTCTTGCGCACCTGGCTTGTTAGCTGCAATGCCAAGTGCGCAAGGTATCATCTCGACAAGCCGATCATGCCGGATCGGGCTGATCCCTGGTTCCCACTTCCTGCTGCTCTTTTTCCAGTAACCGCTTCTTGCGCTCAATCCCCCAGCGATAACCGGACAACGCCCCATCCTGACGAATGACTCGGTGACAAGGAATAGCAACAGCTAACATGTTAGCAGCACAAGCACCCGCCACCGCTCGTACCGCTTTCGGTGCGCCAATTTTAGCGGCGATATCAGCATAGCTGGCAGTATCTCCGGCCGGTATTTCTCGCAACGCTTGCCAAACCCGCTGTTGGAATGCCGTGCCACGAATATCCAGTGGCAAATCCAGCCCAAGCTGCGGAGCCTCGACCAACCCCACCACCTGCGCGAACCATTGCTCAAACTCAGCATCCCCACCGATCAACTCCGCCTGAGGAAACTTATCCTGCAATTGCTTCACCAACAGGGCCGGGTCGTCACCTAACAAAATAGCGCATATCCCCAGTTCACTTTGTGCCATCAGGATTGCGCCGATAGAGCTTTCCCCAACAGCAAAACGCAGCGCAGTATCGCGGCCACCCTGGCGGTAGCGGGTCGGCGTCATACCCAATAACTGATTAGATTGCTCGTAAAAACGACCATTAGAGTTATACCCAGCTTCAAAAATTGCCTCCGTCACCGAACCCTTTTCCACCAATTGTTGACGAATACGCGCACTGCGGGTCGCGGAGGCATACGCTTTGGGAGTTAGCCCGGTAATGGATTTAAATAACCGGTGGAAATGAAAAGTACTGAGATTCAATTCAGCCGCCAATGCATCAAGTGTAAAGGGGGTTTCGGCTTGCTCAATTAATCGACATGCCTGGCTGATTTTCTCTGCGTGCTGCTGCGCTTGGGATAACTGAGTAGGTCGGCAACGTTTACATGGCCGATAACCGGCAAGCTCTGCCGCATCATTATCAGCATAGAATTCAATATTTTCTACTTTAGCCTGACGGGACGAGCATGAAGGCCGACAATATACACCGGTGGTTTTCACCGCATAAACAAACCGACCATCGGCGGTTTTATCACGGTTAACAATGGCAACCCAACGAGGGTCTGGTGCATTGTCTATAATTCCCCTAACTGATGTCATGATAAATACCCCATTGATACTGACTATGGTGATCAGCTTATAAAAACACCACGGCTGGCACACTCCGCTCCTTGCTTTCAAATTTTTGTTTTACGGCTTCCATCAAGAATAGGCAACCGCTGCACAGGGAGGGGGTTTCTGGTACCCTACGCCCCTCATTATTGGGGGACATATGCTTAATATCGTTTTATTTGAACCCGAAATCCCGCCGAATACCGGCAATATTATCCGGTTATGTGCGAATACTGGCTGCCAGCTCCATCTGATTAAACCTTTAGGTTTCACCTGGGATGACAAACGCTTACGCCGCGCGGGTCTTGATTATCATGAGTTTGCTAATATTAAGCACCACCATGACTATCAAGCCTTTTTAGACAGTGAAAACCTCGACGGCGCACAATCTGCTGGCACAAATCCGGCTCGCTTATTTGCCCTGACGACCAAAGGAACACCGGCCCACAGCGCGGTGAATTATCAGGTGAATGATTATCTGCTGTTTGGCCCAGAAACCCGCGGCTTACCCTCCAATGTTCTGGATGCATTACCCGCCCAACAAAAAATCAGAATTCCAATGCTTGCCGCCAGCCGCAGCATGAACTTGTCAAATGCCGTATCTGTTGTGGTGTACGAAGCCTGGCGGCAATTAGGTTATCCGGGGGCGTTACTGAAAGAATAGTTTTTTTGACCAAAATATGTCGACGGTCGGCTGGCAACTCAATAAAAAGGTGTATCCCCAAAGTCATTGGCGTCGCAGCAAGACGGCAAGCGAACTCATCCCGATGAGCTTATTAATGCAAGGTCAATTATAAGTCAGTGATTCGGGTTTGTGAGCGCGGCTAACACCGCTACAGCTTCAAGGACGAAGGATATATCCAAAGTCATTGGCGTCGCAGTAAGGCAGCAAGCGAGCAAATCCCGATGAGCTGACTCAAGTCAGTGACTCGGGTTTGTGAGCGCGGCTAACACCGCTGCGCCGTCAAGGACGAAGGATATGATTAGATGCGCCGTCGCCGTACTCAAATCCATGGCTCATCCCATTGAAGTGCTGATCCATATCCAACGAGGGTTTATCACTCTCTGGTTTACCGACAATGCGAGCGGGCACACCGGCGGCTGTCGTATGGGGAGGTACAGCCTGCAATACCACTGACCCCGCACCAATTTTGGCACCACGTCCGACTTCGATATTTCCCAAAATTTTTGCACCCGCGCCAATCATCACACCTTCACGGATCTTCGGATGACGGTCACCACTGGTTTTACCGGTACCACCCAAAGTGACGGATTGCAGAATAGAAACATCATTCTCGACCACGGCGGTCTCACCAATCACAATGCCAGTCGCGTGATCCAGCATGATGCCGCAACCAATGGTTGCCGCAGGGTGGATATCCACACCAAAAGCGACAGAAACTTGATTTTGTAGGTAAATTGCCAGTGCTTTACGATCCTGCGCCCACAACCAATGGCCGATACGGTAGGCCTGTAAAGCATGGAAACCTTTCAGATATAGCAATGGCGTGGAATATTTATCAACCGCCGGGTCGCGCAACCGCACCGCCAAAATATCGCGGGCAGCAGACACAATCATTTGCGCATCAGCACGATAGGCATCTTCAACCACTTCTCGGATGGCAATAGCAGGCATGATAGGGTTTGCTAGTTTATTCGCCAGAATATAACTCAATGCGCTGCCTAAATTCTCATGCTTCAATAATGTCGCATGAAAAAAACTTGCCAGCATGGGTTCACACTCGGCCAGTGCTCTCGCTTCTGATTTAATGCTACTCCAAACCAGCTCTAACTCTTCTGACGACATTGCATACTCCTGCCCATAAACAAGCCACTTCGGGGAACGACCGAAGCGACTAACGCCCTTGTACCTTGAAGCGGCAACGCCAAGGATTGTGGCTATATCTTTATTATTTTATTTCAGCTGAACAACTAAATGCCGCTTTTCTCATCTTTTTTGGTCCGACCCAATAAGGTCAGTGCCGCTTCACGCGCATTTTTGTGGCTGTACAGCACCTGATAAATTTGTTCAGTGATTGGCATCTCTACGCCATTACGCTGAGCCAGCGCCAGAACTTCCTTGGTATTGCGGTAACCTTCAACCACTTGACCAATTTTATCCTGCGCCTCTTGTACACCTAACCCCTGACCAAGCATGATGCCAAACCGACGGTTACGGGATTGGTTATCTGTGCAGGTTAGCACCAAATCACCTAGCCCTGCCATGCCCATAAAGGTGGAGGGGTCAGCACCTAATGCAGAACCAAGACGCGTCATTTCTGCCAAACCACGGGTTATCAATGCGGTTCGCGCATTTGCGCCAAAACCAATACCATCGGACATCCCGGCACCAATCGCAATCACGTTTTTAACCGCGCCACCAAGTTGCACCCCGATAAAGTCAGGATTGCTGTAAACGCGGAAACTTTTGCCACAGTGCAACCGCTGTTGCAGGTCTTCACTAAACTGCACATCAGTCGATGCCAGTGCAATTGCAGTAGGTAAACCGGCGGCCAGCTCTTTGGCAAAGGTCGGCCCAGAAACCACAGCCAGCGGGATGCTCTCTCCCAGCACTTCCCGCGCGACATCCGCTAGCAAACGGCCGGTTTCTGCCTCAAGCCCTTTGGTTGCCCAAACAATACGCGCATCTGGGCGTAAGTGTGGTTTGAGCTGGTTCAATACCGCCCCAAAGACATGGCTGGGTACTACCACCAGCACATCGCGACTGGCTGCCAGCGCACGAGCTAAGTCAGTTTCCAATAACAAGGTGTCGGGGAAAGGGACATCGGGCAGGAACGCCTGGTTACAACGGTCTTGTTGCAGGGTTTGAATATGTTTAGGGTCGTGACCCCATAACACAACTTGATGGCCATTACGCGCCAGCGTAATGGCTAGTGCGGTGCCGTAAGATCCGGCACCGATGACAGTCATTGAAGCATGGGTGGTGTTCATCAGGCATCCTGACGTTGTTCAGCACCTTCGCCTTCAGCCTGCTGTTGCAGATAGTTCATGAACAGGGCATCAAAGTTAACCGGTGCCAGATTCAGCTGTGGGAAAGTACCGCGAGAAACCAGGCTGGTGATGCATTCGCGCGCATACGGGAACAAAATGTTCGGGCAGTATGCACCTAAGCAATGAGCCAGTTGGGTACCGTCGATACCTGCGATGGAGAAGATGCCGCCCTGCTGCACTTCACACAGGAATGCCGTTTCTTCGCCCAAAGAGGCCGTTACAGTCACACGCAGTACCACTTCATACACATCTTCAGCCAGCTGACTGGAAGCAGTATCAAGATCAAGTTTAACTTCTGGCTGCCAATCCTGCTGGAAAACCTGCGGAGCATTTGGTGCTTCGAAGGAGATATCTTTGGTGTAGATACGTTGGATCTGGAAAGCCATCTCGGTGTTGTTTTGTTCTGACATGTGTATAGATACCCTAAAGTTAGACGTCCTTAATTAAACAGCACTTTCGCCGTGAGCTCTTTCCATTAAATTAATGGGACCCACTGACGAGTTAAAGCAGCGGGTCAAGCCCGCCGCGCGCATCCAGGGCGTGTAAATCATCACAGCCGCCGATATGCTGCCTATCAATAAATACCTGAGGTACCGTCGTCCGCCCGCTACGAGCAATCATCTCTTCACGTTTGGCTGGGTCGTTATCAATTGCGATTTCATGAAAAGCGGCACCTTTACTGTTCAGTAGCGCCTTAGCACGATGACAGAATGGGCAAGTTGCTTTGGTATAAATCTCAATTTTCGCCATGGTACACCTCAGTTAAAGTTACAATCTATTGATATAGCGAATACAAATATTACTTGCCGCGCGCCAGTGGCAGATTCTCGCCACTCCAGCCGGAGATACCTTCTTTCAAGGTAAACACCCGCTCAAAACCAGCTTTGTTCAGCAACTCAGCAGAAGCACGGGAGGTTGCCCCTGTGGCGCAAACTACAATGACAGGCTGCGCTTTGTGCTTTTCCAACTCAGCCAGATTGCCGTTTTTAATATCACTTGGCAGCAAATTAATTGAGCTGGCGATATGACCCTTGCGGTAATCATCACGAGTGCGGATATCAACCACCACCGCATCTTCTTTATTAATCAGGCGCGTCGCTTCACCACGAGTAATCTCTTTGACTTTTGACAGCGTCGTTTTAAAGCTGGTGAAAATGACGGCGACGAACAACGCCACCCAAGCCAAGCTCAACACCGGATGCTGGCTAATGAATTGCATAATTTCTTGCAACATGGGGGTAAAAACTCCCGTTAGTTAGGGGATAATATTCAAGGTCACAGAGTATACCTGCGCGTTGCGGCAAATACAGCCAATATGCAAGTGCTATTGCAGAAACTGCGAGCAATCTCGGGAAGTTTTGTTGTCCCTTTGATGATTTTTACGCAAAACCCCACACCAATGTTGATCTCTTTGGGCTATTTTTAACCTGTTTTGTAGTAAATTACCGCCTTTCTAATAAGAAAGAGGTTATGCAATGTCGAGCACTAAAAAACCGCTGGTTCTGACGATTCTGGACGGCTATGGCCACCGCGAAGAACAGCAGGATAATGCCATTCTGAATGCTAAAACTCCAGTTATGGACCGTTTATGGCAGCAACAGCCTCATACCTTGATTGCCGCTTCAGGTCTGGATGTTGGTTTACCGGATGGGCAAATGGGTAACTCTGAAGTGGGTCACGTCAATCTGGGCGCGGGTCGTATTGTTTACCAGGATTTGACCCGCCTCGACAAAGAAATCAAAGATGGTGATTTTTTCACTAATCCAACCCTGACTGCCGCCGTTGATAAAGCAGTTAAAGCAGGCAAAGCTGTCCATATCATGGGCCTATTATCTGCCGGTGGTGTACATAGTCATGAAGACCACATTTTGGCGATGGTTGAACTGGCGGCCAAACGTGGTGCGACAGCAATTTACCTACATGCATTCCTCGATGGACGTGACACCCCGCCGCGTAGTGCTGAGCCTTCACTGAAACGATTCACTGAAAAATTTGCTGCGCTGGGTAAAGGCCGCATTGCCTCTATCATTGGCCGCTACTATGCCATGGATCGCGATAACCGCTGGGATCGTGTGCAGCTGGCCTACGACTTGCTGACTCAGGCAAAAGGCGAGTTCACCGCAGATAACGCGGTTGTCGGCCTGCAAGCCGCTTATGCACGTAATGAAAATGATGAATTCGTCAAACCAACCGTTATTCAGGCCGCAGGCGAACCCGACGCGGCCATGAACGATGGTGATGCGTTGATATTCATGAACTTCCGTGCTGACCGTGCCCGCCAAATCACCCGTACCTTTGTGAATGCCGACTTTGACGGCTTCAAACGCGATAAAGTGGTTAACTTCGGCGATTTTATCATGCTGACCGAGTATGCAGCTGATATTAAAGTTGCCTGTGCCTATCCACCAGCTTCACTGGAGAATACCTTTGGTGAGTGGCTGATGAAGCATGACAAAACACAGTTGCGCATTTCTGAAACCGAAAAATATGCTCACGTCACTTTCTTCTATAATGGCGGCGTTGAAGAGCCATTTAAAGGTGAAGATCGCATTCTGATTAACTCACCGAAAGTGGCAACCTATGACCTGCAACCAGAAATGAGTTCAGCAGAACTGACTGAGAAATTGGTCGGGGCCATCGCCAGCGGTAAATATGATGTGATCATTTGTAACTACCCGAATGGTGATATGGTCGGCCATACCGGTGATTATGATGCCGCAGTAAAAGCAGTAGAAACTCTGGATAATTGCATTGAACAAGTGGTTGCTGCCGTGCAAGCAGTGGATGGTCAATTGCTGATCACCGCCGACCACGGCAACGCTGAGCAGATGCGTGACCCGGCGACCGGCCAGGCTCACACCGCCCATACCAGCCTACCTGTTCCGCTGATTTATGTCGGCAATAAAGAAGTGAAAGCAGTCGAAGGTGGCAAACTTTCTGATATCGCACCCACCATGCTGTCACTGATGGAAATGGAAATCCCGCAAGAGATGACTGGTAAGCCGCTGTTCATCGTGGAATAATCCTTCGTTATGAAGGAAAAGGCGTCATTTGCAATATCAATGGTTACGGAAGACACCATCACCGGCAATACAGGGCACTTGTCTGCATTACCGAATAAGTTGATGCGTCGTCCGTGGTCAGCACTGTACGCCAGCGTTTTTTGCGCTGGCGTATTGTTGTTGCCATTATCCAGCCATGCTGCTGATGCTCCAGTTGCAAAGACGACAGATAACAAAACTCAATTGAAAACACTTCAGCAAGATATTGCTGAGAAAGAAAAAAGTGTCCAGCAACAAAAACAGCAACGCAGTGCCTTGCTCGATCAGTTGAAACAACAGGAAAATACCATTGCTCAAGCCAGTCGTAGCTTGCGTGAAACCCAAGGTACCCTGACTGAACTAGACAAAGATATTTCCAGCCTAACCGCCTCAATTGGTAAACTACAAACGCAGCAATCCCAGCAGCAAAACTTGCTGTCAAAACAACTTGATGCAGCCTTTAAGCAAGGCCAGCACAGCGGTTTACAACTCATTTTAAGTGGTGAAGAGAGCCAGCGCAGTGAGCGTATTTTGGCCTATTTCAGTTATCTCAATGAAGCTCGACAAAAATCCATTGAGGAGTTGAAACAAACCCGCACCGATTTATCTGCTGAGAAAAAAACGCTGGAGCAAAAGAAAAACCAGCAAAAAGTTTTATTGGATGAGCAGAAAGCTCAGCAACAAAAGCTGGAAGAAGCTCGAACTGCACGCAAGAAAACCCTCACTTCGTTGGAAGTCTCGCTGGAAAAAGATCAACAAGGTCTGGCGGAGCTAAAACTGAACGAATCACGTTTGCGCGATCAAATCGCCAAAGCCGAACGTGAAGCCAAAGCCCGTGCAGAGCGGGAAGCGAAAGAAGCGGCCCGTGTGCGCGAACAAGTTAAAGCCAAAGAACAACAAGCCAAGAAAACCGGTTCCAGCTACAAACCTAGTGAAAGTGAGCGCTCATTAATGGCGCGAACGGGTGGCTTGGGGCGTCCAGGCGGTCAAGCCATCTGGCCTGTTCGGGGTAACGTAACCCATCGCTTCGGCGAAGCCTTGCAAGGTGAACTCCGCTGGAAAGGTATGGTTATTTCCGCGCCGGAAGGAAGCGAAGTCAAAGCGATTGCGGATGGCCGGGTGCTACTGGCAGACTGGTTGCAGGGTTATGGCCTGATCGTGGTGGTTGAGCACGGCAAAGGTGATATGAGTTTATATGGCTATAACCAAAGCGCGCTGGTCAATGTTGGCGCTCAGGTGAAAGCAGGCCAGCCGATAGCACTGGTTGGCACCAGTGGCGGTCAGGGTGAGCCATCACTCTATTTCGAAATTCGCCGTCAGGGGCAAGCTGTTAACCCCCAACCTTGGTTAGGAAGATAGAGAACAACATTAGGGAACACCTATTGCGCTATTTCAATACACACCGGTTAATCATCGTAAGCACCCTACTCATCGCTAACACCTCTCTGGCGGGTAAACTGTCCATTGTTATTGATGACTTTGGTTATCGTCCGCAGAACGAAAACAAGGTGTTACAGATGCCACTGCCTATTTCGGTGGCTATATTACCTAACGCCCCCTACGCCAAAGAGATGGCTATCAAAGCCCATAATCAAGGGCGAGAAATCCTGATCCACCTGCCGATGGCACCGCTGAGCAAGCAACAGCTGGAGCGCGATACATTACAGCCATCAATGAGTAGCGAAGAGATCCAGCGCATCATTCGCCAGGCGGTTAATAACGTCCCTTACGCTACCGGCATGAATAACCACATGGGCAGCGCCATGACCTCCAGCTTACCGGGTATGCAGAAAGTCATGCAGGTACTGGAGCACTATCAACTCTATTTCCTCGACAGTGTGACCATAGGCAATAGCCAAGCCAGCCGTGCTGCAGAAGGCACTGGCGTCAAAGTGATTAAGCGCAAAGTCTTTTTGGATGACTCACAAAATGAAGCCGCGATCCGCCAACAATTTAACCGTGCAGTAGAACTGGCGCGCCGTAATGGCTCGGCTATTGCGATTGGACACCCGCATCCGGCCACCATTAAAGTGCTGCAACAAATGTTGCCCCAATTACCTGCGGATATTGTATTGGTCAAAGCAAGTGCTCTGCTGAATGAACCGGTACACAATATTACTGAACATAATAATAGTGGCAGCGGCACTGTTTCTCCGGGCAAATCAAAACCACGTGACCCGGCCAAAGGCCAGCGCCTGAAAGCTATCAAACAATGCAACGCGAAAGCTAGCTATGCTCCAGAGAAAATCTACGCCGATAAGATGTTTATTATTTTAGGTGAGAGCTTGATGCAAAGCCCGGCAGTGACATTTGTGCAAAAACATTGGCAGCAATATTTCCCGCCAGCGGTACCCGTGACTCCGGTTGAGAAATCGACAATCGAGAAACCTAAAGCTGAAAATCCGTAAAAATGAGGCAGTCATCACCTGACTGCCTCGCTTTCATCCTTGCAACTTCAAGGGAGAAAAGGCAATACCCAAAGTCATTGGAGTTGCAGGTAGGCGGCCAGCAAACTCATCCCGATGAGCTTACACAAGTAAGTGATTCGGGTGAGTGTGTGCAGCCAACACCCCAGCAACTTCAAGGCCGAAAACGCAATACCCAAAGTCATTGGAGTTGCAGGTAGGCGGCCAGCAAACTCATCCCGATGAGCTTACACAAGTAAGTGATTCGGGTGAGTGTGTGCAGCCAACACCCCAGCAACTTCAAGGCCGAAGGGTATTTTAATCCCAGTTTAATATGACCTTACCTGACTTACCCGAACGCATGGCATCAAAGCCTTGCTGGAATTCATCGATGGAGAAACGATGGGTGATAATCGGGGTTAAATCCAAACCAGATTGAATCAATGCTGCCATTTTGTACCAGGTTTCAAACATCTCGCGGCCATAAATCCCTTTGATAAACAGCCCCTTGAAAATCACCTGATTCCAGTCGATAGACATATCAGATGGCGGTATCCCCAACATCGCAATACGGCCACCGTGATTCATTGAATTAAGCAATGCACGGAATGCTGGCGGCGCACCGGACATTTCCAAACCGACATCAAACCCTTCAGTCATCCCCAGTTCTGCCATCACATCATTCAGATTTTCTTTGTTGACGTTAACCGCGCGAGTCACACCCATTTTCCGCGCCAGATCCAGACGGTACTCATTCACATCAGTGATAACAACATGGCGAGCGCCGACATGCTTACACACCGCTGCAGCCATGATACCAATCGGGCCTGCGCCGGAAACAAGCACGTCTTCCCCAACTGAATCAAAGGATAACGCGGTGTGAACCGCATTACCGAAGGGATCAAAAATGGCAGCGAGTTCATCAGAAATATTGTCAGGAATTTTGAAGGCATTAAAGGCCGGGATCACCAGATATTCTGCAAAAGAACCCGGACGATTCACACCGACACCCACGGTATTGCGGCAGAGATGGGTACGACCACCGCGACAGTTACGGCAATGCCCACAGGTAATATGACCTTCGCCAGACACCCGGTCACCAATATTAAAACCTTTAACTTCCTGACCAATAGCCACAACTTCACCGACATATTCGTGGCCGACGACCATCGGAACAGGAATAGTTTTTTGTGACCATTCATCCCAGTTATAAATATGCACATCAGTGCCACAAATAGCAGTTTTGCGAATTTTGATCATGATGTCGTTGTGGCCCAGCTCCGGCTGCGGCACGTTAGTCATCCAAATACCTTCTTCTGCCTTCAGTTTGGCCAGCGCTTTCATAGATGATGCTTTCATGAGTATTCCTTACGCAATAACGTTAAGCTGTTTGCCAATACGGATGAAGGCTTCAACAGCCCGCTCAACCTGCTCTGGCGTATGGTCTGCCGACATCTGGGTACGGATCCGCGCCTGACCTTTCGGCACCACCGGATAGAAGAAGCCTGTAACGTAAATGCCTTCTTTCAGCAATGCATTGGCAAATTCTTGCGCCAGTGTCGCATCACCGAGCATGACGGGAATAATGGCGTGATCGGCACCGGCTAAGGTGAAACCGGCGGCACTCATTTTCTCGCGGAATAAGCGCGCATTTGACCATAAGCGATCGCGCAGTTCAGCACCGTCTTCCAATAGTGATAACACTTCAATAGAAGCCGCTACTATTGCTGGTGCTAATGAGTTTGAGAACAAATACGGTCGTGAACGCTGGCGCAACCACTCAACCACTTCTTTGCGGCCGGCAGTATAACCACCTGATGCCCCACCCAGCGCTTTACCCAAGGTACCAGTAATAATATCAACGCGATCCATCACTTCGCAGTATTCATGAGTACCACGGCCATTGGCACCAACAAAACCAACGGCATGGGAGTCATCGACCATCACTAATGCCTGATACTCATCAGCCAGGTCACAAACACCTTTCAGGTTGGCAATCACACCATCCATAGAAAACACGCCGTCAGTAGCAATCATAATATGGCGCGCGCCGTCTGCTTTGGCTTGTTCCAGCTGTGCTTTCAATTCGCTCATATCATTATTAGCATAGCGATAACGCTTGGCTTTACATAGCCGCACTCCATCAATGATTGAAGCATGATTCAGCGCATCAGAAATAATGGCATCCTCTGGCCCCAGCAGGGTTTCAAACAAACCGCCGTTAGCATCAAAACAAGATGAATAAAGGATGGCGTCTTCCATTCCCAAGAAACTGGCCAGCTTCTGTTCCAGCTCTTTATGGGTATCTTGAGTACCACAAATAAACCGCACCGAGGCCATACCAAAGCCATGAGTATCCATGCCTTTTTTGGCCGCCGCGATCAGACGAGGGTGGTTTGCCAAACCTAAATAGTTGTTGGCACAGAAATTAATGACATGGCGACCATCCGCCACAGCAATGTCTGCTTGCTGAGCGGAAGTGATGATCCGCTCATTTTTATACAGCCCTTCAGCACGGGTCGTTTTGAGTTGTTGTTCTAATTGCTGATAAAAGGCGTTTCTATCAAAAGGCAGGGACATGCGGTTATCTCCAGAATGGGCAGTTTCACCGTACATTTTACTGCCTGAAGGGTGAACTGACGAGAAACCTTGTCTTATATTATAAAAAATGCAGCACATATCACGGTGAACATTCCGAAAGCCGCATAGAAACAGAGAGATTAGCCCCTTCCGGCTGTGCGCTATCCTATGAAATGTTATGATAACGGCAAATAGAGTGTGGGGCATTGTGCCCGACCAAGAAGATTAGCAAGGGTGAACCTGATGATTATCGTCACTGGCGGCGCCGGTTTCATTGGCAGCAACATCGTTAAGGCACTGAATAATATCGGCTATAAAGATATTCTGGTTGTGGATAACCTGAAAGACGGCACCAAATTCGTCAATCTGGTTGATCTGGATATCGCTGATTACATGGATAAAGAAGATTTTGTTGCCAGCATTGTTGCTGGTGATGATATGGGTGATATCGACGCGATTTTCCACGAAGGTGCCTGTTCTTCCACCACCGAGTGGGATGGCAAGTACATGATGGATAACAACTATCAGTATTCTAAAGATATCCTGCATTTCTGTCTCGATCGCGGAATCCCATTCCTATATGCCTCCTCCGCCGCCACCTACGGCGGGCGTACTGATAATTTCATTGAAGACCGTCAGTACGAGCAACCCCTTAATGTTTATGGCTACTCCAAATTCCTGTTCGATCAATATGTGCGCGAAATTCTGCCACAAGCTGATTCACAGATTTGTGGGTTCCGTTATTTCAACGTTTATGGCCCACGCGAAGGCCATAAAGGCAGCATGGCGAGCGTGGCTTTCCATCTGAACAACCAGATCAATGCAGGCGAAAGCCCCAAATTGTTCTCCGGCAGTGAAAACTTCAAACGCGACTTCATTTATGTTGGCGATGTTGCTGACGTGAATCTGTGGTTCTGGCAAAACGGTGTATCCGGTATTTTCAACTGTGGTACAGGTCGTGCGGAATCCTTCCAGGCGGTTGCTGATGCAGTGGTGGATTTCCACCAAAGCGGGCCAGTGGAATACATTGAATTCCCTGAAAAACTGAAAGGCCGTTATCAGGCATACACGCAAGCTGATCTCACTAATTTGCGTGCTGCCGGTTACGACAAGCCGTTCAAAACCGTCGCCGAAGGCGTCAAAGAATACCTGACCTGGCTCAATCGCTCAGTCTAAATAACTTGCTGCAAGGAATTGATAAACGGTATGAAAATACTGGTAATCGGCCCTTCTTGGGTTGGCGATATGATGATGTCGCAAAGTCTTTACCGCACCCTGAAGGCCGAATATCCGGCAGCAGATATTGATGTGATGGCACCCGCGTGGTGCCGTCCGCTTTTGGCCAGAATGCCGGAAGTTCGCCATGCCGTCCCGATGCCGTTAGGTCATGGGGTTTTTGCTTTTGAGGAGCGTCGCCGCTTAGGGTTGGCCTTGCGTGAAACAGGCTATGATCGCGCTTACGTGTTACCAAACTCGTTTAAATCTGCCTTGATACCTTATTTTTCAGGGATTAAACAGCGCACTGGCTGGCGTGGCGAGATGCGCTACTTCTTGCTCAATGACATGCGCATTCTGGATAAACAAGCGTTTCCGATGATGGTTCAGCGCTATGTCGCATTGGCCTATGATAAAGAACGCATTCACTCAGCCGACGATTTACCTCAGCCTTTGCTATGGCCACAATTGCAGGTTCAGGATGAAGAAATTGCAGAAATTACTGCGTCATTCAACCTGACAAATAACCGCCCAATTATTGGTTTCTGCCCTGGAGCAGAGTTCGGCCCGGCAAAACGCTGGCCACATTATCACTATGCTGCGTTGGCCCAGAAACTGATTGATACTGGCTACCAAGTCATCTTGTTAGGCTCAGCCAAAGATAATGAAGCCGGTGAAGAAATCCGTCAGGCGCTGGATGAAAGCGCTCGCGAGTATTGCCTCAACTTCGCAGGCCAAACATCATTGGATCAAGCCGTGGTAATGATTGCTGCCTGTAACGCAGTGGTCAGTAATGACTCAGGTTTGATGCATGTGGCAGCGGCGTTAAATAAGCCATTAGTGGCTTTATATGGCCCAAGCAGCCCGGACTTCACGCCACCGCTGTCTGACAAAGCCACGGTTATTCGCCTGATTACCGGCTATCACAAAGTGCGTAAAGGCGACAGCGCACAGGGTTATCATCAGAGTTTGATTGATATCCAACCAGAACAGGTAATGGCTGCCCTTGAGAAGCAACTCTCAGCACAAACTAGCTCTGTGAAAGAGGGCGATTAATGCATGTATTGATCGTTAAAACCTCATCAATGGGCGATGTTTTACATACATTACCCGCGCTGACTGATGCCATGAATGCCATTCCCGGCATTCGCTTTGATTGGGTGGTAGAAGAGGGTTTCAGCCAAATCCCCGGTTGGCATCCTGCGGTAGATAAAGTGATTCCGGTGGCTATCCGCCGTTGGCGTAAAAATTGGTTTGGTAGTGATACCCGGCAAGAGCGCTGTGATTTTAAACGTGTTGTACAGCAGCGCAGTTATGATGTGGTGATTGATGCTCAGGGGTTGATTAAGAGTGCCGCACTGATCACCCGCATCGCCAAAGGGGTTCGACATGGCCCAGATTGCAAAAGTGCCCGCGAACCCTTTGCCAGTTGGTTTTATAACTGCCGCCATGAGATTGATACTAAACAACATGCCGTTGAGCGCATACGCCAACTGTTTGCTAAAAGCCTTGGCTATGACAAACCAGAAAGTGTCGGCGATTATGCTATTGCGCAGCGCTTTTTAAACGAGTTGCCCAACGATGCTGGCCAGTATCTGGTCTTCCTGCATGCCACCACTCGTGACAGTAAACATTGGCCTGAGAGCCATTGGCGGAAACTGATTGAGCTGGTTGCGCCGACGGGTTTAAAAATTAAATTACCTTGGGGTGCGGAGCATGAGTATCAGCGCGCTTTGCGGCTGGCGGAGCATTTCCCTCATGTCGAGGTATTGCCTAAGCTCAGTCTCCAGCAGGTGGCAGAGGTTCTGGCAGGTGCAAAAGCGGTGGTTTCCGTTGATACCGGTCTTAGCCATCTAACCGCTGCACTGGATCGCCCCAACATTACCCTGTTCGGCCCAACGGACCCTGGTTTGATTGGCGGCTATGGGAAAAATCAGATTGCGGTGATTTCCGAGCAAAAAAGCATGGATACCATTACCACTGAAACCATAATGGCGCGATTGGAAACGTTGATTTCATAAGCAATTATTATTTCTAGCCGGGCTATGACTGCCCAAAAGATCCGTTAGTAAACATTTACTGTGTAATAACAATCGGCTTCGATAATTATCGAAGCCGATTGGTCTCGACATTCAAATAGTTAAGTATTGCTAATCTGTTATGTTAGTTATTAAACGAGTCTATTAACTCACTTTTTACTAATAACACCTCATGGCTTTCTCTACATGTTTAATTAATTACTCAATACAATTCCGATAAAACTTAAATTTCATGAGTACGAGATAAACCGCTAAATAACAAATGATTACCAGCTAAAAATATCACCATTGAATAAGCTGAAGATATCTACAGCTGCATAATTATTGGCTTATATGGATAATGAAAATTATTCTCACCTTTAAACAAGAAAAATCAATTTTATTCCCGCCATTTGTTGAAATTTTATATTCTTTTTTATGAATATCCTGAGCCTGCTCTGATTATCGGCCAGCCCCAGTGGAAAAGAGCCTTTCTTGTTCAAATATGGTATTATTCTTAATAATCCATATAAATGAAATTGATAGAATGTTGCTGCGTTTATATCAGGTACTACTCTACCTTATTCAACCTCTAATTTGGCTGCGATTGCTGTTACGTAGCCGTAAAGCCCCCGCTTATCGCAAGCGCTGGGGGGAACGTTATGGTTTTTGTGCCGGTAAAGTTGTTGCTGGCGGTATCATGCTGCATTCAGTTTCAGTTGGTGAAACACTGGCTGCTATCCCATTAGTCAGAGCATTACGCCATCGCTATCCATCATTGCCCATTACCGTGACCACCATGACGCCCACCGGTTCTGAGCGTGTTCAGTCCGCTTTTGGCAAAGATGTTCACCACGTTTATCTGCCCTACGACCTTCCTGGCTCCGTGAACCGCTTTCTTGATCAGGTGAATCCCAAGCTGGTCATCATCATGGAAACTGAGTTGTGGCCAAATCTTATTAATGCCCTGCACCGTCGCAAAATACCTTTAGTGATTGCCAATGCGCGCCTTTCTGCCCGCTCCGCTGCTGGCTATAAAAAAATCGGTAGTTTTATCCGTAATATGCTGCAACGGATCACGCTGATTGCTGCACAGAATCAAGAAGATGGCGACCGTTTCATTGAGTTGGGTCTAAGGCGTTCACAACTGACGGTGACCGGTAGCCTGAAGTTCGATATTTCTGTAACACCTGAATTAGCCGCCAGAGCCGTCACATTACGCCGCCAGTGGGCACCACATCGGCCGGTTTGGATAGCGACCAGTACCCACGACGGCGAAGAAACTATCTTGCTGGAAGCCCATCGCCAATTATTACAGCAGTTCCCGACATTACTGCTTATTCTAGTGCCACGCCACCCAGAACGCTTCCCGAAAGCGATTGAATTAACACAAAAAGCAGGGCTGAGTTATACATTACGCAGCAAAGGCGAAGTGCCTTCAAGCAGCACACAAGTGGTGATCGGCGATACTATGGGCGAGCTGATGCTGCTATACGGCATTGCTGATTTAGCTTTTGTTGGCGGCAGCCTGGTTGAGCGCGGTGGACATAATCCACTGGAAGCGGCAGCACATGCTATCCCGGTATTGATGGGGCCACATACGTTTAACTTTAAAGATATCTGTGCCAAGCTGGAACAAGCTGAAGGGTTGATTACGGTAACCGATACCCTGTCGCTGGTGAAAGAAATCACCCAGCTACTCACAGATGAAGATTGTCGCCTCTACTATGGTCGCCATGCGGTTGATGTATTGCATGAAAACCAGGGTGCGCTGCAACGATTATTGCACTTGCTGGAGCCTTATCTACCGCAACGGAGCCACTAAATGAGTGCCAAAAAACGCCTGTCGGTGGTGATGATTGTTAAAAATGAAGCCTCACTGCTGGCGGATTGTTTGGCGTCAGTCACCTGGGCTGATGAAATAGTGGTATTGGATTCAGGAAGTGAAGATGAAACCGTCGCACTGGCCGAACAATATGGCGCGAAAGTTTACAGCAACACAGAATGGCCCGGTTACGGTAAGCAGCGGCAATTAGCCCAGCAATATGCCACTGGCGATTATATTTTGATGCTGGATGCTGATGAACGCGTAACGCCAGAGCTTAAAAGTGCGATCGAAACCGTGTTATTGGCACCAGAAGAAGGTGCAGTTTATAGCTGCGCCAGGCGGAACCTGTTTTTAGGCCGTTTTATGCGCCATAGCGGCTGGTATCCCGATAGAGTCACTCGGCTATATCCACGTGAGCAATACCGTTACAACGATGATTTAGTCCATGAATCACTTGATAGCGGTTCTGCAAAAGTTATCCTACTCGCGGGTGATTTGCTGCATCTGACCTGTCGTGACTTTTTTGCCTTTCAACGAAAACAACTCAACTATGCTCAGGCTTGGGCGAATCAGCGTCATCAACAAGGTAAAAGTTGCCGTTATTTTGCGATTATCAGCCATACTCTCGGGGCATTCTGTAAGACATGGCTATTACGTGCCGGCTTCCTCGATGGTAAACAAGGGCTATTGCTAGCGGTAGTCAACGCGCAATATACCTTTAATAAATATGCGGCTCTGTGGGCACTGAGCCATCAATATCAGAAAAGTGAGAATTCATGATCACTAAAGCCATCTATCCGGGAACATTTGATCCTATTACCAATGGGCATTTGGACTTGGTCACCCGCGCCTCAGAAATGTTTAGCCATGTGATTCTGGCAATTGCAGATAGCTCCAGCAAGAAACCGATGTTTACTCTGGCCGAGCGGGTCATATTGGCAAAGCAAGTCACGGCACCACTGAAGAATGTGGAAGTTCTGGGATTTAGTGAGCTGATGGCTGAGTTTGCCAAAAAACATAATGCGAATATTTTAGTACGCGGTTTGCGCTCGGTCTCTGATTTCGAGTATGAATGGCAACTGGCAAATATGAACCGTCACCTGATGCCAAAACTGGAAAGTGTCTTCCTGATGCCATCAGAGAAATGGTCGTTTATCTCTTCCTCGTTGGTGAAGGAAGTGGCACGCCATGGTGGCGATATCACACCGTTCCTTCCTGCACCGGTCACCAAAGCACTGATGACAAAACTGGCCTGATTCCCTATTTACGCAATACCCTATATCGCCGAAGCCATTGGAGTTACAGGCTAGCGGTAAGCGAACGTAGCCCACAACCCTGCGGCTTCAAGTACGAAGGGTATAATTAATGCTGGCAGTGGCGGCAAAAAAAGGTGCTGCGCTGCCCATGCTTTGCAATTTCAATCACATTGCCGCAACGTCGACATAACTCTCCTGCCCGCCCGTATACCTGTAATTCTTGCGCGAAATAACCCGGTTTGCCATCTGACTGTAAAAAATCGCGCAATGTGGTGCCACCCTGCTCAATAGAGTGCAATAACACGGCTTTGATTGTTGCCACCAACTGCGTTATCTCGGTTTCGGTTAATGACCCGGCGGCACGTTCCGGCAGAATACCCGCCGTGAATAGCGATTCACTGGCATAGATGTTGCCAACCCCGACCACTACTTTGTTATCCATTAGCCACTGCTTGACCACAGTGCGTTTATTGCGTGATTTTTCAAACAGATATTCAGCGGTAAATTCATCACTCAAGGGTTCTGGCCCTAAATGGGCTAATACATTGCTGGTTTCAAGGTCTTTTGCCCATAACCAGGCACCAAAGCGGCGCGGATCGGTATAACGCAGTATTTTGCCATTACTGATAACCAAATCGACGTGATCGTGTTTTTCTGCTTCGGTTTCTTCTGGCAAAATGCGCAGGCTACCAGACATCCCCAGATGCACGATAATCCAGCCAGTCTTCAGTTCTATCAGCAAATATTTCGCTCTACGTTGAACACTTAACACCGGCTGATCACTCAGTGCGAGGATTTCATCAGAAACCGGCCAGCGTAAACGGGCATTTCTAACCACGGCGTAAAGGATGGTTTGGCCGACAAGATAAGGCTCGATCCCGCGTCGGCTGGTTTCAACTTCTGGTAATTCAGGCATGTAACCTCCCTAAACGTATCTCACTGGACTTTATATAATAAAAAACCCGGCCGAGGCCGGGTTTTCTTAATCCACCAAAATTAAAATTATTTAATTTTGGCTTCTTTATAGATCACGTGTTGACGGACAACTGGATCGAATTTCTTCAGTTCCAATTTTTCCGGCTTAGTACGCTTGTTCTTCGTAGTGGTATAGAAGTGACCAGTACCAGCAGAAGAAACTAGCTTGATCTTCTCGCGAACACCTTTAGCCATGATTCAGTTCCTTAATACTTCTCACCGCGGGCGCGAATTTCGGCCAAGACCGTTTCGATACCCTTCTTATCAATAACACGCATACCTTTAGCAGATACACGCAGAGTTACAAAGCGCTTCTCGCCCTCAACCCAAAAACGGTGAGAGTGAAGGTTCGGCAGAAAACGGCGTTTGGTCGCGTTCATTGCGTGGGAACGGTTGTTACCGCTCACCGGGCGCTTGCCAGTAACTTGGCAGACTCGGGACATGTCTATTCTCCAAAAATCAAATCAGCTCGAGCTTCGTATAGGATTTGGCCGCCTCGTCAGGCTTTAGAGCCCATCTCAGCAAATTCACTGAGAAGACTCACTGTCATCAGGTCAGAAACCCCTGTCACCAGGCTATAAACCTGCTGAGATAGGCTCTTCACGCCAAACCCAAGATTCTCAAAGGTGGCGTAGTATACGCTCTGAAGCGTAAGTGCTCAAGTCCCGAACAGCTAAAGATCCAGAAAGGATCAATTATTATTGCTCTAAAGCCATCCCCGTTCAGCAAATGAGACACATTCACCCCGGCCAACCACTAAATGATCGAGCACACGAATATCTAATAATGAACAGGCTTTTATCACCTGCGTAGTCATCAAACGGTCGGCTTGGCTCGGTTCAGCCTTACCCGAAGGGTGATTATGCGCTAGAATCAGCGCGGCGGCATTAACCTTAAGCGCTTCACGCACAATTTCCCTCGGATGAATCTCAACGCTACTGATGGTACCAGTAAACATCTCCTCATGGCGAATAACACGATGCTGGTTATCCAAAAACATCACTAAAAAAATCTCTCGCTCGCGATGGGAAAGAATATTTTGTAGAAATTTTTGGGTTATCTCGGGATTTTGCAGGACACTTTCCTGCATCAAGTGGGATGAAAAACAGCGGCCAGCCAGTTCTGCAATGGCCTGAATCTGGCTATATTTCGAAACACCAATCCCTTTTTGGGCACATAACGCCTGATAATCCGCAGATATCAGCCCATAAAGTGAACCAAACTCTTCAATCAAATACTCAGCCATCTGCATGACATGCATTCCCGGAATCCCTGTACGCAGAAAAATAGCGAGCAACTCGGCATCCGTCAGTACTGCAGCACCATATTTAAGTAATTTTTCCCTTGGGGCAACCTGCCCATACCACTCTTCCATTCCTTGCCCCCGTTATCCCTAAACCGCGTGGGCAGCATGCCATAAGACTTTTCACTCGACTAAGTCGCCGTGAGCCACATGCGTAACGTCTCGCAAAATTGACGATTGATGGCATCAGAGAACGTCCTGATAGCTAATCTACTCAATGGTTATGCTAAAATATCGCCTCTTACGGCTTTCATTCGGACAATCATGATGACGGGACTCTCCGGCAAACATCTTTCTGGTAAAAAGATTGTGCTCGGGATTAGCGGGGGTATCGCCGCGTATAAATCTCCTGAGCTGGTACGCCGCTTGCGCGACAGAGGCGCAGAGGTACGCGTGGTGATGACTCACGCGGCAAAAGCGTTCATTACGCCGCTCACGCTGCAAGCAGTCTCGGGCTACCCCGTCTCTGATGATTTACTCGACCCTGCGGCAGAAGCGGCAATGGGTCATATTGAACTAGGTAAATGGGCTGATTTAGTCATCATGGCTCCGGCTACCGCTGATTTACTGGCCAGAGTAGCCACTGGTATGGCAAATGATTTGCTGACCACCGTTTGCCTGGCAACTGCGGCTCCTATTGCAGCCGTGCCCGCCATGAATCAGCAGATGTATCGTGCAGCAGCGACTCAAGCAAACCTACAGACGCTCGCCAGTCGTGGCATGCTGTTATGGGGGCCAGACAGCGGCAGTCAGGCTTGTGGTGATGTTGGCCCAGGTAGAATGCTAGACCCACTGGATATTGTCGCGCTGGCGCATGATCATTTTTCAGTAAAACAAGACTTGCAACATTTAAGTGTCATGATTACCGCAGGGCCGACGCGTGAGGCTCTTGATCCAGTGCGCTTTATCAGCAATCAAAGTTCGGGCAAGATGGGCTTCGCCATCGCTCAAGCAGCCGCTGCCAGAGGGGCAAAAGTTACTCTGGTTGCCGGGCCAGTGATGCTCCCTACTCCAGCGGGAGTGAATCGTATTGATGTTGTCAGTGCGCTAGAAATGCAGCAAACAGTTCAGAACTTAGCAGCCCAGCAGAATATTTTTATTTCTTGTGCTGCGGTAGCGGATTACCGCGCTGAGCAGGTTTCTGACGAGAAAATAAAAAAACAGGGCGATGAAATCACCCTTAAGTTGGTGAAAAATCCAGACATTGTCGCTGGAGTCGCTTCGATGACTAAAAAACGTCCATTTGTTGTTGGATTTGCTGCCGAAACCCAGAATGTGGAAGAATACGCGCGACAAAAGCTAGCGCGGAAGAATCTGGACCTTATTTGCGCTAATGATGTATCGCTCGCAGAGCATGGTTTTAACAGTGATACTAATGCCTTGCACCTTTTTTGGCCGACTGGCGAGAAACGTTTACCGCTCAGCGATAAGCACCTCCTCAGTCAGCATTTAATAGACGAGATTGTCAGCCGTTATGATGAAAAAAATCGACATTAAAATTCTGGACCCACGTGTTGGCAATGAATTTCCCTTACCAACTTATGCAACAGAAGGCTCAGCCGGCCTGGATTTACGTGCCTGTCTAAGTGAAGCCGTGGATTTACTTCCAGGGCAAACAACATTGTTACCGACAGGCTTGGCAATACATATCGGCGATAGCTCACTGGCTGCTGTTATTTTGCCGCGTTCAGGGCTAGGGCATAAACACGGTGTGGTATTAGGTAATCTGGTCGGGCTGATTGATTCTGATTATCAAGGTCAGTTGATGGTGTCTGTCTGGAACCGTGGTCAACAGCCTTTCACTATCGAACCCGGCGAGCGCATCGCACAAATGGTATTTGTTCCTGTTATACAAGCAGAATTCAATCTGGTTGAAGATTTTGATCTTAGTGAACGTGGTACCGGTGGTTTTGGTCATTCTGGACGCCAATAACCTACCCTAGACCTCAATACCGTAAAAAAGCTATCACATAAGCCGCCGGGGCCTAGCCTTAGTGCGGCCGGTATTTAGGTTTTTGTTATTAAGTCATTTTTAGCAAGGGTCTACTCGGACATGGCAGAAAAAGAAAATACGAAAAGGAACAGGCGCGAGGAAATTTTGCAGGCTTTAGCGCAAATGCTGGAATCCAGCGACGGTAGCCAACGCATTACTACTGCTAAACTCGCCGCGAATGTGGGGGTTTCGGAAGCAGCGCTTTATCGTCATTTCCCCAGTAAAACGCGGATGTTTGATAGCCTGATCGAGTTTATTGAAGACAGTCTGATGTCCCGCATCAATTTGATTCTGCAAGATGAAAAAGAGACGTTTAATCGCCTCCGGCTGATCCTGCTACTGGTATTGGGGTTTGCAGAACGTAATCCAGGGCTGACTCGCATTATGACCGGGCATGCATTGATGTTCGAGCAAGACCGCTTGCAAGGGCGTATTAACCAGTTGTTTGAGCGAATTGAAGTACAGCTACGCCAAGTATTGCGTGAGAAAAAACTGCGCGATGGGCAAGGTTTTATCCATGATGAAGCCCTGCTGGCAACACAGCTACTGGCGTTTTGTGAAGGGATGCTCTCACGTTTTGTTCGTTCGGAATTTCGCTACCGGCCGACGCAAGAATTTGATGCTCGCTGGCCTCTAATTGTGACTCAGCTCCAATAAACTCAATTTAAGTTGAGTTTTTGAATTATATAAAAAGGGCCAAATGGCCCTTTTGGGTATTCTTGATTTAGGAAATCTTAAACGCCGTACTGTTCGCGGTAGTGGCGTACTGCTGCCAAATGATCGGCCATTTCTGGTTTCTCTTCCAGATAACTGATCACATCACTCAACGTAACAATCGCAATCACTTTGCAGTGATAATCACGTTCAACTTCCTGAATCGCTGAAATCTCACCACGGCCACGTTCCTGACGGTCTAATGAAATCATCACACCAGCCAGAGTCGCGCCCTGCGCATTGATAATCTCCATTGATTCACGAATGGCAGTACCAGCGGTTATCACATCATCCACCAGCATAACTCGGCCTTCTAACGGGCTTCCTACCAGGCTGCCGCCTTCACCGTGATCTTTTGCTTCTTTGCGGTTGAAGCAATAAGGCAGATCACGATTATGGTGCTCAGCCAGCGCTACAGCAGTGGTCGTCGCAATAGGAATGCCTTTATATGCTGGCCCAAATAAGAGATCGAACTCTACGCCACAATCCATTAATGCCGCAGCATAAAAACGCCCGAGTTTTGCCAGATCAAGCCCGGTATTAAACAATCCTGCATTAAAGAAATAGGGGCTAATCCGCCCAGACTTCAGGGTAAATTCGCCAAACTTCAACACCTGCTTGTTAAGCGCAAACTCGATAAACTCGCGCTGATAGGCTTTCATTGGTACTTCTCCTCTCCAGATTGTGACCGCTTTCGTTAATCACTGTGTTTATTAATTTGGTACACCGCAAACCTGATGCACTACTTCTATCTGTGCATAACTTCTTGGTTAGCGGGTAAAAAAAAGGCGACTACCGAGTCGCCTAAATCAATTATTGTTCCAACGCCGCTTTCTGCGCTTGGAAGATAGTTTCTATCCCTCCCCGAGCCAGAGCCAACAACGTCAATAACTCTTCATGGCTAAACGGTTCACCTTCTGCGGTGCCTTGCACCTCAATCATTCGGCCATCTTCCATCATCACCACGTTCATATCTGTTTCTGCCGCAGAATCCTCTACGTATTCCAAATCGCACAGGGCTTCGCCTTTAACGATACCAACAGAAACTGCCGCAACCAGCCCTTTCATTGGGTTTGCTTTCAATTTACCACTGGCCACCAGCTTATTCAGCGCGTCGGCTAAAGCTACACAAGCACCACTGATTGAGGCAGTACGAGTGCCGCCATCCGCCTGCAAGACATCGCAGTCTAAAGTGATGGTGAATTCACCTAACTTCTTCAAATCTACTGCCGCACGCAAAGAGCGAGCAATCAGACGTTGAATTTCTAAAGTACGGCCGCCTTGTTTGCCTTTTGCGGCTTCGCGCGCATTACGGCTGTGGGTCGAGCGCGGTAACATACCATATTCAGCGGTTATCCAGCCCTGGCCTTGGCCTTTCAGAAAGCGCGGAACACCCTCTTCAACCGTGGCGGTGCACAATACTTTGGTATCGCCAAACTCAACCAACACTGAACCTTCAGCGTGTTTCGTGTAATTACGGGTCAGGGTCAATGGGCGGACTTGTTGTGCTGCTCGGTCTGCTGGACGCATGGGCTTTCTCCGGCTTTAAATCGATATTGGTCGCGCATTATACGGCCTTAGTGATGTAATGCCTATCCTGCCTGCGCCCTGGAGGCTATAATCCCCGCATCTTTTCTTTAAAACGGGTACGCAACAATGATCCGCAGCATGACCGCCTACGCCCGGCGTGATATTAAAGGCGAATGGGGCAGCGCAGCCTGGGAGCTGCGTTCCGTTAACCAACGCTACTTAGAAACTTACATTCGTTTGCCAGAACAGTTCCGCAGTCTGGAACCGGTTATTCGTGAACGCATCCGTGGCCGCTTAACTCGCGGCAAAATTGAGTGCAACCTGCGTTTTGAGCTGGATGCCAACGCACAGAGCTCTTTGATCCTTAATGAAAAACTGGCAAAACAATTAGTAGAAGCCGGTAACTGGGTCAAAATGCAAAGTGATGAAGGTGAAATCAATCCAGTAGATATTTTGCGCTGGCCGGGAGTTATGGCCGCCGAAGAACAAGACTTGGATGCCATCAGCACCGAGCTAATGCAGGCACTTGATATTGTGCTAGATGATTTTATCATTTCTCGCGAAACCGAAGGTGCGGCACTGAAGGCACTGATCGAACAGCGTCTTGATGGTGTTAGTGCAGAAATTGTTAAAGTTCGTGCGCATATGCCAAACATCTTGCAGTGGCAGCGTGAGCGCCTGCTGAACAAGCTGGAAGAAGCGCAAGTTCAGTTGGAAAATACCCGCCTGGAGCAGGAGTTAGTGCTAATGGCGCAGCGTGTAGACGTGGCTGAAGAACTGGACCGTCTGGAAGCACACGTCAAAGAAACGCACAATATTCTGAAGAAGAAAGAAGCCGTCGGTCGTCGCCTTGATTTTATGATGCAGGAATTTAACCGCGAATCGAATACGCTGGCATCAAAATCGATCAACGCCGAAGTGACCAACTCAGCCATTGAGCTGAAAGTGCTTATTGAGCAAATGCGCGAACAGATTCAGAATATCGAGTAACTTCTCACCGCATTTCAGCACGTCGCAAAATGCCTTTAAAGCCCGTAACTTACGGGCTTTCTTTATCTCAGCACATCACATATCATTCCATGAAATTTCACTAAATCCATGTACCAAGACATGTACCATTTCACTCTTTGGTACATCTGTATTTGGTACACAGGAAAGGCTCAGTGTGGATACATGGGAAAGTTAACAGATTTACAAATCAAAGCATGGTTAAAGGCAGGAGAACGCTTTGAGGGCCGTTCAGACGGCAATGGATTATATCTTTGCTACCGAGAGAGTTTCGCCTCACCTAAATGGCGCTTCCGCTACCGTTTCGCAGGTAAAGCACGAGCTATGTGGGTCGGTTCTTATGCCGAGCTATCACTGGCCAAAGTGCGTGAAACAATTAAGTTACTGTCGGCTCGTGTTTCTTTAGGTTACGACGTGGCCGGAGAAAAGAAAGAGCGTAAGGCTGACGCACTAGCAAAGATCGAATCTGATAAGAATGCGTTATTGGTTTCTCATTTAGCTACGGAATACTTTGAACGCCAGATATTAGGCCGATGGAAACACCCTGATATCCTCCGCCGTCGGATTGATAAAGACATTAATCCGAACATTGGCCACTTAAAAGCCGATGAAGTAAAACCCCGCCATATTGACGATATGCTGCAAAACATCCTCGCCAGAGGTGCACCAACAGTGGCCAACGATGTACTACGCTGGACGCGACGAATATTTAACTATGGTATTAAGCGCCACATCCTTGAAGTGAACCCCACAACTGCCTTTGATATATCCGATGCTGGCGGGCAGGAAAAGGCCAGAGAGCGCTATTTAGATACTGGTGAGCTAGAGCAGCTATTTGCTGCAATGAGGCTAGCAAAGGGTTTCAGTATCCAAAATGAGCTAACAATGAAATTACTCTTATTACTCTGCTGCCGGAAGATGGAGCTATGTGCAGCTAGGTGGGAAGATATTGATTTAGAAAATGCCATATGGCACCTAACTGGCACCAAGAACGGCGACGCTATCGATATTCCACTCCCTCCAGTGGCCATAACATGGTTCCAACAGCTTAAAGACATGTCATTTAGTAGTGAGTGGGTTCTGCCTGCCCGAAAAATGCAAAACCGCATGATTCCCCACATAGCAGAGAGCACGTTGCCTGTAGCCTTAGCCAAAGTAAAAACACAGATGCAGGGTGTAGAGAATTTTACTGTTCATGACTTCCGACGAACAGCCCGGACTCATCTGGCATCTTTAGGCGTTGATCCTATCGTTGCAGAAAGATGTTTAAATCATAGAATTAAAGGGGTGGAAGGGATTTATAATAGACATCAGTATTTGGACGAACGTAGAAAAGCCTTAACTTTATGGGCAGATAAACTAGTGAAATTAGAATCGAAGGAACGAGATAGCAAATGAAAAGCTTCCAAAAAATGAATGAGTTTGAAAGGGTTGCAACTCTCCCCTCAATCACTATCGATGAAATAGCTAAGTGCTTGGTTGGGCTATCTCCGACCTTATTAAAAAGAGATATAGATACAGAAAAACTAGAAGTTATTTCTCATATAAAAATGAGACTTAAAAGAACCTTAGAGGAAGTATTCAAAGCTAATAATATCGAGAGAATAACAAAATATACTGATTATATAGCTTCTCCGCACCCCGTAGATGACAGTGAAAAGATTTCATCAGATCTTATTTTCTCAATTGGATATAATTGTCTTGATGCCGATGAAACCCCTGAGGCTATAATTGAAAGATGCAGTATGGCTGTGCAAAATATTGCAATAACAAATAAAAACAATAAGTTACTTTCTTTTATTGGTGGTGAAGCGGAAAAACTCGGCCTCCAAATAATAAAAAATAACAGAGGTGCATATAAAAAAGATGAGGAGCTATTTAATGTAAATAAATTACTTGGGATAACATTAACTTTATTAGCCAAAGAAAAATATGAGCAAAACAATGCAAAATGGATTAAGAAAGGAGATGTTATTTGCGTTGAACATATCAAAGAAATGATTGATCTGTATATTCAAGAAAATGATATCTCAACCAATGGCCTACGAGCATCCTCTCTTCGAGCAAAACTTAAATCGGCCTTAAATGCCATATATAACTAGTTATGTATCAGCTAAACATCTAGTAAGGTTTGGCTGATACATAAAAATCCATCATAAAGTTGCCTTTAATTGCCATCAGTTGCCATCAGTTGCCATCAGTTGCCATTCACTAATATTCACTTGTATCCCACCTCACTAATTCGTACTAAAAATAATTAATTCATATATTTCAATAAATTAAAAAACAACCCACTTTTGCTTTTTTAATGGAATTGTGAACATTTCAATGGAAAATGTATCAATTTAATGGAATTCCATTCTTGATGGAAAACTAAGATTGTGTCAGGTAATCTCATCTCATCGCTTACCCATCAAGGAGTTACAAGACTGATGAGACATGAAAATACAACACATGGCTCTTTACCCGCAGCAGGGTTTGTCCGGCAAAAGGCATTGATGCCCTGCTTACCGTTTTCCCCTGCAACATTATGGAGACGGGTATCAGCAGGTACATTCCCTAAACCAGTAAAGATATCAACTAGAATTACGGCATGGAAAGTAGATGAAATTTGGGAATGGATTGAATCACAACAACATCATTAATAATGTAATAAAGGCGACCAAGTAGATCGCCAATATAATATACAAATAAAATCTAAATAATAATATTTAGCCTTTTGGTTCGATGCCTCGCCGCTTTAATTCTTGCCTTGCGAGATCTTTTATCCAATTGGCGAGACTAACATTATCTTTACCTGCCTCAGCTTCTAATTGTTCTTTAAGCTCAGGCGTAATTCGCATTTTGAACTGTGGAGATTGACCGCCCCCTTTAGGGCTTCTATCTCTCGTTGTAACTGTTGACAAGTGGCCACCTATTGGATTACTGTTAACTCGTTAGGTGGCCACCTTACCATGATGTCCCCTAAAAAAAAAGCAGCCTCAATCAGTATTCGCAGTACCAATTGAGGCTTAACCATTAACGAAACAGAGAGCAACGCCATGGCTACATCAAAGTGTACCTACATCTTTGCGGCAATCAACCGCACACAACGGAAAATACGCCCGCTCATGCTGCGGATCACCGCCTGTAATGAGACTACCGCCCGCCGCCAGTTAGCCGGTGACTATATCTTACTGTTTGCTGGCCGTTTGCCGGTAAGAGCAGGCTCCCATGTCTGAACTCCCTGAGTACGGCGAACGTTATCGCCACAAAGAGGGCTGGACGGTGCGTATCGTGAACCTGAAACTGGCCTCCGAGCAGACCCAGCGCCAAAACCCTGAATTCCGTTATGAAGTCATTTTTAATTATGACCTCACTACACGATATTCTTCCATGCCGTTAACGTGGTTCGCCAAGGTGTACAGCAAAATAGCTGATGCGCCAGAACGTGACCCGATAACAACACTCAATATCAGTAAAGGATTATTGCTGCATAAGTCCGTTAAATATATTTACCCGAAAAGACTGTATTCAGAACGCCGTCCAGCGGAAAAGAGCGAGGAACATTATTCACACTTTCTCTAACCGGCATAAATAGCGGTAACGAATTCTCACTTTCTAAAACGGACTCTATTATGACAATGCAACAATATGAGCATAACGCTGCTCAGGGCTGCCCTTTATCTGAAAATCAGGTTTTGAATAATCATCTGGCCTACGGAATACCGGAAGATGATTTCTTTAAATTAACCCGCGCCAAAAATGCCAGCGCATTATTAGCCGCCTTACTGGCGAACCATTTTGACTCGTCCGCCTTTCCCGGCATGTTACCGGTGAAAGAAGTCTCCGCTATGGTCGATTATCTGTGTGAAGACCTGATAGCCGTCACTCAAAGCTGTGCATTACTGTCTGCTGGGGTGCAATCATGAACCTGAATAATACCTCCTGTATTCCCCTCGAAGTACGTACCGCTCTGTATCGTCGCGCCGTGGCGCAAGCCTATCTGGATGCCTGTGTGTCTTACGGCGTCGCGCTCACTATGAATATTGATGAGCTGCAAATGGTGATAGCCGAAAACGTGGAAGTCTATTTTATGACACGCCACGGCCCTGAGAGCGGGATGGAAGCCGCCTGCTGCATGCTGGAAGACATGGTGTTACCGGACATTCTGAATGTGGCCCCCCGCCTGACGCTGTTGGGGGAAACCATGATGGATGAGCTGTGCCGGGCGTACATCAAAACGGCGAACATGCCGGTCACACTGCACTGAGGGGGACATGATGGCACAGAATTTTGTATCGGATATTACCGCCGCCGCCCATACGCGCTGGCCGGTTGTCCTGCCCTTGCTGGGTATTACTGTTCCGGCCCATGGTCAACACGGCGCTTGTCCGCACTGTGGCGGTTCAGACCGTTTTCGTTTTGATGATCGGGACGGGCGTGGGACATGGATTTGTAACCAGTGCGGGGCCGGTGACGGGCTGGATTTGGTCAAGCTGGTCAACGGGTTGACGGCCGGTAAAGCGGCCCATGAGGTGGCACAGGCGCTGCAATTACCCCAAAGCCAACAGCTGCCCGCCAGAAAAGAAGCGGCCAAACCCACACAACCGGTAGCCGAGACTGTCGCGGCCCTACTGGCAGGCTGTGTGCGGGGTGACAGTGACTATCTGACCGGTAAAGGGTTGTTAGAACATCCTCACCGCCTGACAACGCAATTGAAGAAAAGCGGCGGGATTGATTTCCCGCCCGGCTCACTGGTGCTGCCCCTGACCGATATCAGTGGCACCGTGACCGGCGCGCAACTGGTTTCCCCCTTGGGGGACAAGCGCCTGTTGCCGGGTACAGTGCTCAAAGGGGCATTTATTGCCCTTGAATCCGAGCTGGATAGCCCGCCACAGGTCATTATCACCGAGGGCTATGCCACCGCCCTGACCGTAGCGCAACTCACTGACGGCGTGGTGATGGCGGGTATTGCGGCCAGTAACCTGCTGAACGTGGCGTTGGTTATCCGGGCGAAGTGGCCAGAAGCGCGCATTATTCTGGCCGGAGACAATGATTTTGATGATGGCAAGGTCAACACCGGCAAAGTGTGGGCGGAGAAAGCAGCGAAAGCCGTGGACGGCTGGGTGACGCTTCCCCCGACCCGCTTTAAAGCCGACTGGAATGACTATCAGCGGGATAACGGCACCGAACGGGCCAGAGAAGCGTTCCGGGAAGAGCTGGTGCAACTGGGGAAAGACAAGGCCAAATTGCCACAAGGCTTTCGGCTAACACAGGAATATTTGTGGTTCGATAAGCAGGTGCAGAAATCAGACGGCGATACGGAAATCCGCAATATCAAAATCTGTAACCCGCTCAAGGTGTCGGCCATTACCTGCGATGCGGACGGCGGTAACTTTGGCCGCCTGCTGGAATGGGAAGACACTTATGGGATTTGCCGTAAATGGGCGATGCCGATGGAAATGTTAAGTGGCAGCGGCGAAGAGCTGCGGCGGGTGCTGCTGGTCAACGGTCTGTCGTATATCAGCACCACCGGCGAGGCCCGCGCCCGGCTGATGGAATATATTTCTCTGTGTAAGCCAGAGCGCAAAGTCACCTGTGTGAACAAAACCGGCTGGCATGGCGGGGTGTATGTGTTGCAGGACGAGGTGATTGGTGAGGGGGCCGACGGGGTAATATTGCAGACGGCCAGCGTACAGGGGCGGGATTTTCGGGTAGCGGGCAGCCTTGATGAGTGGCGCGAGCATATCGGGCGCTACTGTATCGGTAATTCCCGCGTGGCCTTTGCGGTCAGTCTGGCGTTTGCGGCTCCGCTGTTGCGTCTGGTGGGAATGGACGGCGGCGGTTATCACCTGAAAGGCGAATCCACAGACGGCAAGACCACCACCATGAAAGCGGCCACTTCCGTGTGTGGCGGGCCGGATTACTGGCACACATGGCGCTCAACAGGTAACGCACTGGAGGGTACCGCCAGCCGTCGCAACGATGCCGCCATGATGCTCGATGAAATACGCGAGGTGGATGGCCGTGAAGCGGGCAATATTGCTTATATGCTGGCAAACGGACAGGGCAAAGGCCGGGCCGGGACTGACGGCGAACTGCGCGCCCGCAAACAGTGGCGTATGTTGTTCTTCTCCACCGGCGAACTGTCACTGACCGAACATGCTGCCCGCGCCGGTGAGCGCACCTTTGCCGGGATGGAAGTACGGATGATCCAAATCCCCAGTGACTCAGGCAAGTTTGGCGTCTTTGAGGCGTTACACGGCTTTGGCAGTGGTAAAGAGCTGGCCGAACATTTTGAGGGGGCAACAGCCAGTTTCTACGGTACGCCGTTCCGAGCATGGCTCAAGGCGCTGACCGAAGACCTGAACGGCATGACCACTCAGGCGAAAGCCCTGCTGAAAACCTACACCCGTGAGCTGATGCCTGTAGAGGCCGGGAATCAGGTGGGCCGGGCCATTAACCGTTTCGCCCTGATTGCGATGGCGGGCGAGATGGCGACTCGTTGCGGCCTGACCGGCTGGCCGGAGGGGGAAGCCTTGCGGGCCACCCGTGTGTGTTTGCAGGCATGGATAGGGGAACGCGGTCACAGTGCCAATCAGGAAGACGCCGCCGCCCTCGAGCAAATACGCAGTTTCTTCACCGCCAATCAGTACAGCCGCTTTGCGGACTGGCATGACGAGCGCAACCGGCCCTCGAACATGGTGGGTTTTCGTAAGGTAGACAAGGGCAATAACACCCGTGAGGCCGTCACTACGTTCTATGTGTTGCCGTCGGGCTGGAAAGAGGTGTGCAAGGGGTTTGATGCCAAGAAAGTCGCGCAACTGTGTGTCACGGCGGGGTATCTGCTGGTATCGAAAGACGGGAAGACACAAACCACCGTCCGCCTGCCAGAGATGAATCCCAAACGGATATACGTCTTTAACAGCGAGGTGGTGGGCTAATCCTTTACGTGAGTCTTATCTTTAAGGTGTAACAAGGGTAACAGGTGTAACAACGCTGATTTCATTGAGAAAAGCCTGTTACACCTTTTTCTTTTGTCGGTGTAACAGGTGTAACAAACCGGCACGATAACAGCGGTGTTACACCACGTTACACCGGGTGTTACACCTGATGACTTTAGAAAAATTCAGACATATCAATACTGTAACACCCGTTACACCTGTTACACCCCAAAAGGGATACAACGTTTTTTCATTCAGGTCAGTTCAGCGCTTCTTTCTGGCTGGCCGGTCAGTTAGCAATCCGTCAAGGTGTGGGTGCGTATGGCCGGAGCCTGTTGGCTGAAATGTTGCTTATTTCCCGTAAAGTTTGCTTCTTCTGGTGAAGTGGTCACCTGCAAGGTTCCGGCCCGCTGACTGAATCCCTGTATTGCCTTATCAGTGGGGTTACTCAGGGCTGACAGTAGCGCGTCCGAAAGGAATTGTGCTTCATGGCGTTCCAGTGTGAAAAACTTCTCTCCAACGGTCACATTAATCATGGTGTTCTCCTGTTAATCAGAGTCGCTATTGTGTCGTAATCGATGAATGGCACAACGGCGTGTTGTTGTGTCAGCGCTGGGACAACGGGCATCGGTTGAGCTGTTGTGTGTGGATTTGCACAATGGCGACATCCCGATGAGAACGGAGCACAACCATGAGCCAGACAGCAGAACATCCGATTACCCCGGCACTGAACAGCTATAAAGCAGCAAAAGCCGAACACCTGAAGAATGAAGCAACCTACGAAGACATTATTGCGTCCATTGCCCGCAGTCAGCAAAAGCAGCGCGACGCCGAAAACCAGAGCCAACAGGCTGACGGCAGTTGGCGCAAATTGTTTCGCAGTCTGCGCGGTGAAATGACGGATGAGCTTCAAACCGAACATATCCGCCGGATTTCACAGCGGGAGCTGGCACAAGAGTTCGGGCATCTGATTGAAGAGCTGGAGTTGGATAAAGATTACACGTCACTACAATTATGTGCTTCTGCAAGACCCTATAAAGACACACATAAAGTAGCGTTGATGGAGTATGCGAGGCTGGAAATGTCTGCTGCGATGAAAACCCTGTCACCCGAACTCATCCGGGCAGCGAAAATAGTGGTAACTGCGAACGAACTCTACACGGACTCATCACCGGCGAAGGCACTGGGTACACTGACAGCGACTCTTCTTTCATTAGCGGGGCTTTATTCGTTTGATATGGAGAAAGAATCGATATTAGCCGAACTCACACTACAACAACCACAACCGGGTTACGTGGACTCTGACTTAAACAATAGTCCGATAAAACGTGCGCGATTATTCAATAAAGTAAAAGAAAAACGCGAAAAACTGAACCCAGCCGGGGAGCAATAATTATGATGCGTTGCCCGGTATGCAGACACGCTTCTCATACTCGTTCCAGCCGCTATTTGTCGGAACAGACCAAAGAAGTTTATTACCAGTGCCAGAACCTTGATTGTTCCTGCACCTTTAAGACAGTTGAAAGCCTCGACAAAATTATTACCCGGCCACCGGCGCAGGAAATCCCCGCCCCGGTAGTGATCCCCCCAACGGTAAAACGCCATACCCTAGGACGATATGGCGATGCATTCAGACACGGATAACAGAATCATGGCAACCTTTCCCCGCCCTCGTGCGGGGCTTTTTTTGTCTGCAATTTAGTGATGGTGTTCACCGTTTGAAGCTTTATTTCTGGCTGGCGAGACTAAAAAGGGGTGTGCATGCCTAGAGTGCATGGATCTGCATGCAAAATGTCTCCCTTAAACCCCTCTGCAGCCCCAGTACTGGCGCGGTTTGAGGGTCTGCATGCAACTGCATGAAAAGCGACCTGTAAAGCGCGCAGGCGTGGCGGGGATAGCATTGCGCGCAGAGGGTGGAGAAGCATTAGATAATAATTGAGTACGTTTAATCACAAAAACTATCATTAATCTATACAGTACTTGCAGGAACACCGCAGGAATCGTTAGGATGAATTGCAAAATGTTACTCTTTATTAATGTTAGGAGTCGTCATGATTGGTACAGCAGGATTAACTAAGCTATCAGAAATGATTTGTGGTGATGATCCTTTTTCTTTTTTCCCATATCGTAGCTCCTCATACTTAACAAAATTCTTTATCGATATTGACTTAGAATATGTTCATAATGGCTCCACTCGTAGACATTGGGTAAATGATGTTCTTAAAGAGTTAAATCAGAAAAAACCAATTTCTGACGGACTACCCTCGAAAGAGATTATAAAAGTAATAGAGTATTTACTCCATCCAGATCATTTTTTGTCTAATGGTAATATTGATAAACCTCAAGCTGTTGAATCAGTAAAGAAATGTTTAAATAGTTATGGGTTATCTATAGCTGAATTACCTACTGGTTTAGTACGTGTATGTCAAATACATGGCGAGTTTATTTCTACTGATCATCAGGAAATTCCTACTGAAAGATTAGTTACATTTAAGCCCTCTGTTTTTAAAATTCCTAACAAACTGTTAAATCCACGATTAGTGTCCGTGATGATGCCATTTAATTCATCGTTCTCGGGTACTTATGCCGCGATAAAAAAAGTAACAGACTATATGAAAATAGAGTGTTATCGTGCAGATGACATATGGGATAACTCAACATTCATACAAGATATATTTGACTTAATATATTGTTCAAAGGTAATCATTGTAGATTACACAGGTAGAAATCCAAACGTAATGTATGAAACTGGTATTGCTCATACTTTGGGTAAAATTGTTGTTCCCATCACTCAGTCAATAAGTGACATACCATCAGATCTTGGTCATCATCGAGCATTAGTATATTTAGCTAACGATCAAGGATTTAAAGATTTAAGCGGTGAGCTTTATAAGAAATTAAATCAGGTTATCAATAACAATTAAAATTCAATTTTTATTCTGGCGGGAATTATCAGCATGAAAATAAATACATTAACAAAAATAAAAAACAATGAACATCCTAGTGATTCAGATTCGGAATTAGTTATTGGATTAGTTGGAGCAGTTGGGACTGATTTAGAAATAATTAAAAATTCCATTAAGGAAAGATTAACCGCATTTGGTTATAAAACAGAAGAAATAAGAATATCTACAGATATAATTTCTATGTTTAGAGATATTCCTGCTATTCAGGATAACTATGAAAAAATAAGTAAGTTCATGACAGAAGGAAATAATTTAAGAAGAATTAGTGAGGACAATTCAATTTTATCTCTTGCTGCTGCTGCAAGAATAAATCAAAAGCGAGAAAAAGCAGATGGTAGTCCAATTCCATCACCGAAAAAAGCATATATAATTAACTCATTAAAACACCCAGATGAAGTCAATACATTACGGAGAATTTACACTAATGGCTTTTATCTCATCGGTGTTTACGCAGATGAAAAGAGACGTTTAGACTTTTTACAAAAAAATAAATTTATCAATGAAGAAAATGCAAAAACTCTAATTGAACGAGACTCAGAAGAAGAAGATCCTTGGGGACAACATACTAGAGATACATATGAGTTATCGGATTTTTTTATAAATCATACTGGAAGCATAGATAGAATTAACAATGACTTATGGAGGATTCTTGATCTAATATTTGGTAATCCATACGTTACCCCAACTTTCGACGAATATTCTATGTTTATGGCATTTTCAGCATCATTAAGATCAGGAGACTTATCAAGACAAGTTGGGGCAGTATTAACTAAAGATAAAAATATTATTTCTACGGGTGCTAATGACGTCCCAAAATTTGGGGGAGGACTATACTGGCCAGAATATATAGATGGTGAAATAACAGATAGTGAAGATGGTAGAGATTATAAAGTCGGAGTTGATTCAAATGTAAAAGAAAAAAACATTATAATAGAAGATATTTTAAAAAATGTCGAATCTGAATACAGGGATGAATTAAAAAAACACTTATCTGAAAGTAAAATAAAATATATTACGGAATATGGTAGAGTAGTACATGCTGAAATGGAAGCAATTCTCGCATGTGCGCGAAGTAATATAAGTACATATGATGGTATTTTATATTGCACTACATTCCCATGTCATAACTGTGCCAAACATATCGTAGCAAGTGGTATAAAAAGAGTAGTCTATATCGAACCTTACCCTAAAAGTAAAGCTTTTGATTTCCATCCAGACTCAATATCAACACCAGATAAAAATCATATTAGTGAACGTGTGATTTTTGAGCCATTTGTTGGTGTAGGCCCGCGCTGTTTCTTCAATTTATTCTCAATAAGTTTAGGAATTGGTTATAAAATTAAAAGAAAAGATAATGATGGAAAAGTCGTAGAATGGGATAGGAGATCTGGCAAACTTAGAATGCAAATGCTACCATCATCTTATATTGAGCGAGAGTCCGTGTCGGCAGACATCGTAGCTAAACTGGCGGAGAAATTACAAAATGACCAATAAAGAAGAATTTCTTGCTTACCTCAAAGAGGCAAGCGAACAGGTCAATACATGGCCAACTTGGAAAAAATCTGGGTTAAGTGATACCACTACTGGGCAAGCTGTCACATCTCCCCCAGTACATGAGCATAAGGCTGCTAAAAGTGTGAAGCAGCAACTAGCTTGATTCGCCTTACTAAACTTATAAAAAACAGAGGGTCTAAAAACTCTCTGTTTTTTTTATAAAAATTTTACGTACCAAAATGTGTACCAATCAAGAAGATTAAACAAACAAAAAAATAAAAATCAATAGATTACACTAATTTTTAAAAGCAGATTCAGAATATCGAGTAACTGCTTATATTTACCCGTTTTGCTAAAACCCGGAGAAGTTCGGGTTTTTATTATTCTGCCTGCGCTAAGTGAAGCAGCGGAAAAGCCCTCCCTTCGCCATCCAGTTCTGTGTGGCCGGTTTTTACAAAGCCACATTTCAGGTAAAAGGCTAATTGAAAAGTTAAGCAAGCCCGCGCCTGATTTTAAACAATATGGGGCATTCGTTGTTTTTTCCTCGTCATCTGAAGTATGTTGAGCAAATAGAATCAATTGCCGATTACTTTCAACAATTTCAGAGGCAATATTATCAGCGCAATACCCAAGGCGCTGGTGCCAACATCAGACCTCGATATGCTGCTTGCCACTTCACACAGTATCAGCCATGGGAGATCGGAATAATATGAGAAAAAAAGGGAAAACACATGCAGTTAACTGTGCTGGTTGATAACAATACTCTAATAGATAAATATCTGACAGCCGAGCCAGGTGTCTGTTATCACCTTAAAATTGATGGGAAAACATACCTTTTTGATACAGGTTACTCTGACGTTTTTCTACGTAATGCGGCAATTCTGGGTATTGATATCAGCGATATCGATAGTGTAATTATCTCTCATGGTCATAATGATCATAGCTGGGGTTTAATCCACCTCGCTCAATATCTTGACCGGACCAACTACCCTAGCGTGAAGAAAATAAAGCTAGTGGCTCACCCCAATGCTTTTGTACCAAAATACCATGAAGATAAATCAATAGGTGCTAACTTACCGGCCGATAGTTACCCTTCATTTTTCGAACGGATTAATCAGACTGGTGTTTATTATCTTACTGATAATTTGCTCTTTTTAGGTGAGATAGTACGCAGTAATGATTTTGAAGGGCTGCATCCTATTGGAAAAACTATCAATTGTTGCGGTCATGAAGTTGACGATTTTGTCATAGATGACAGTGCAATAGTTTATACCAGCCCTGAGGGGATCGTGATTATTACCGGCTGCTCTCACTCTGGAATCTGCAATATTATTGATTATGCAATTAAAGTCACTGGCGATAAACGCATTCGGGCTGTTATTGGCGGGTTTCATCTATTAAATGCAGAAACATCTACCCTCACCAGAACATCCGACTATTTTAAGCAACTTAATGCACAAGCACTCTATCCCTGCCACTGTACTGACTTAAAAGCCAAAATAGCACTAGCCGGTGCGGTTGATATAGAAGAGGTGGGGGTTGGAATGGTACTTAATTTTTAAATAACAGTCCGGTTTAAGTAAGATAAAAAACAAGGAACTCCCCCAGGATTGCCGTCATTATTGGTGGCGGCATAAATTCCCGAATTGGTTTGAGCTGATAGTGACCATAGTTCAAATGAAACATGCAGATTGCTGCCACTGGCGTATGCTCATCATCAACTTGCTTAAAAATATACTTATCCCTCATTAAACACCTCAGTAAAGTGTTTCACATCTTTCCTTTCTCATTTTAGGATTTAGCCTAAATGAGCATAACAATATAAAAAATCGTGTCTTTTATTTTTTTCATGCTTAACTTTCATCACAACCTGAAAGTAGGAAGAGCATTTACTATGATTATCGCTACTATCTACGATCTGGTATGAATAAATTACACATATACTTTATTAGGTGGGCACTCTGGGTAGAGTCATGCTCTACAGGTCAGGATGATTATCATTACTGGGAAGTCCAGAAATAGCGCCTTCTTAATTTCTGACTAAGGTAAGTAAAAGACACATATACACTTTTAGAGGATCGCATATGTTCCAAGACCAAGACACGTCGATCCTCAATACCTACTTTGGTACTCATCGCCCATTTTGGCGGCTTGCCTTTGATAGCCAGGCTTTAGAGCTGTCGGCAATTAAAGAGATAGCAAATATTGCGATACCTCTTAATTCTGTTCAAACAATGAAAATCCGGAGCTTAACCGGTATTACCGCCAGTTTAGATATTGAAATTGAGATTTATGGTCACCCCCTTCATTTACATCTTGTTGGCCGAAAAATTAATGACAAAGAGTGGGGGGGGGACAGCCTCAGCCTATGCCGATACTGAATCTGTCGCTCGTGATTTGGTTATGGGCCTTTCTTTTGCAGAACAGGTTGTTTCTGAAGCCAACTCAGTGATTGTGATTCTCGATAAAGATGGCTGCGTGCAGCGATTTAACCACCTTAGCGAGGAATATACCGGTAAGAAAGAGCAGGATGTTATTGGCAAAAATGTTTACGACTTATTTATGACCGCCAAGGAAGGAGCCTCATCACGGAAGAATATTGAGGGGTTTTTTCAGCGCGGTGCATCTTATGAAGCGGAACGTTGGGTTAATACCGTCAAAGGGAAGCGTCTCTTCTTATTCCGCAATAAATTTGTTCACAGTGGTAGCGGAAAAAACGAACGCTATCTTATCTGTTCCGGTACTGACATTACCAAAGAACGACGCGCCCAAGAGCGCCTTAGGATTTTGGCTAATACCGATATGATTACCGGTTTGCCTAACCGTCATGCCATTCATGAGCGCATTAACAGCGCAATCCAAACCCGCGGTGACAGCTCAGTGGGTATTATTTATCTCGATCTCGATAACTTCAAAAAAGTAAATGACCACTATGGTCATATGTTTGGTGATCGATTACTGAAAGATGTCTCGCTGGCAATTTTAAGTTGCTTGGGTGACAACGAAATGCTTGCCCGATTAGGGGGGGATGAGTTTATTGTTCTGGTCGAAAACGCCACCTTGGATTTGCTGGAAACAACCACACAGCGAATTCTCAATCGCATGAAATTGCCATTCCGAATTGGATTGATAGAGGTATATACCGGCTGTTCAATTGGCATTGCACTATGCCCAGAGCATGGTGATACGCTAGAAAATATTATCCGCAGTGCGGATACAGCCATGTATACCGCGAAGGAACATGGGAAACAAACCTATTCCATCTTCTCGCAACAAATGAATAAAAAAGTATCCGAGTATGTTTGGCTCGATACCAATTTACGCAAAGCTATAGAACAACATCAATTACAAATCTTTTACCAACCCAAAATATCCACCAAAACGGGAAAAGTGCTCGGTGTCGAAGCTCTCGTCAGATGGCTATCGCCTGAACGAGGTTTAATTGCTCCTCAGGAGTTTATCTCATATGCGGAAGAGTCTGGGCTTATCAGGCCCTTGGGTAAATGGGTACTACAAACGTCTATGCAACAGGCTGTGGATTGGAAAAAACGTGGAATTAACCTACGAATTGCAGTCAATGTTTCTGCCCGACAATTAATTGATGAAGCTATCGTCACCAGTTTTATTGAGTCTCTTGAAGCCTGTGAGTTGGAGTTTAGCTTGGTCGATGTTGAATTAACTGAAAGTTGCTTAATTGATAATGAAGATGCCGCTATCAATATAATGAAGCAGCTACGCCACTTAGGTGCTCAAGTTCACTTAGATGATTTTGGTACTGGTTATTCTTCACTCTCCCAGTTAGCGCGCATCCCTATAGATGCCATTAAACTGGATCAAAGTTTTGTTCGCCATATAGACACTAATCCTATTTCACAATCTTTGGTAAGAGCCATTATTGTTGTCGCCGAGGCACTAAAAATGCAAGTCATTGCCGAAGGAGTGGAAACGAAAGAGGAAGAGGAATTCCTGGATTCTATTGGCGTTGATGAGAAACAGGGATTCCTTTACGCCAAACCAATGCCCGCAGATAAATTGGAGCATTGGCTGGTAACACAACACCCTCACCTTTTACTGGATTAGATGTAAAAACTAATTAGATATAAAACTATATCGCTTTTGGCATCCCCGAAGTATGCCTATCTTGCAGCATAACCAGCCTTTCAATATAGGCGATATCTTTCGGCTCAATAGAAAATGCAGAGTCAACCCAGTCTTCTGTAATGTCCATTAATTCAGATCGTGTTAATTGTAAAACGCGCTGCCGGACTCGAACCATCGCCCTCATACCATTTAGCTTAGGCCTGATAGTGTCTATAAATGTGCGTGTCGCAATATAAGCATCCCCAGGCTGAAATAGCTTATCAACTAACCCTCGGCTCTCATACCACTCAGCCGCGTGAGATTCCCCGGTCCAAATCAGTTGTTCTGCCACCCTCATACCTGCCTTTCTGGCGACTAGTGAATACCCCCCCATGCCAGGAAATAAATTAAATGCAATCTCCGGAAAACCCATCCTAGCGGTTGTCTGTGCCAACACAAAATGATGAGCCAATGCCGCCTCAAATCCCCCACCTAATGCGCTGCCTTCAATCATCGCAATAGAGATAGCACCGGTATCAAATCCGCGAGAAGCGGCGTGAACACAATCGACACAAGCACGAGCATATGCCATTAGCGCTTCGCGCTTACGATTCTTAATCATTTGGGCGAAAAAGTTTAGATCGCCCCCCACATTAAACATATTGGGTACGACTGAGCCTGTTACCCAAAAATCTATCGGTAATTTTGACTCCTTAGCAGCCTGAGCCAATGTCATAATATTTTCAATTAACTCCAGGTTAAAACAAGGCCGTGGATGGGCACGAAGTAACATCCATAAAGTATTGCGACCTTCTTCGTAATAAGCAGATATTTGAGATAAATGGCCGGCTTCGGTAAATGAACGGCAGCTAGGCAGATTAATCATATTCATATTCCATCCAATGAGTGAGTTAAACACAAGTAGCCCTATCGCCTAATCCTCCTTGAGGAAGCGCTAAATTTTCCTTAATGACGGCAATTAAGCTGGCAGATAAATAGTGAGTCACCCAATGGATAAATGATGAGTAAAACAGTGAAAATTTAAACAACTGGCATCTTTAGCGCACGATTAAAGAATCGGTAGAATATATATTCTTAAGAGGATTGAATTTCAGATGAAAAAAATCTTCTGATATGGATAAAATGCTGACTGAATTTCATCCCTGACGGATTTCTTATGTTGCAGATTCTGCATTTTCTTTTGGCATTGATTGCTATAGCAGTTTTGGCTTTACTGGCTAGCCATGATCGGAAAAACATCAAACTTCGTTATATTTTTCAGCTACTGATTATAGAGATTGCTCTGGCTTATTTCTTTTTACACTCGGAAAGTGGGTTAGGTGCAATAAAGTATTTTGCTGGATTATTCGAATCTTTGATGAAATTTGCTTCAATCGGCACCAGTTTTGTTTTTGGCGGGATGAATGAGCAAGGCCTGGCATTTATATTCCTCAACGTTCTTTGCCCAATTATTTTCGTATCAGCATTGATTGGTATTTTGCAGCATTTTCGTATATTACCCCTCATCATACGGGTGATAGGCACCCTGCTATCCAAAGTAAATGGCATGGGTAAACTAGAGTCATTCAATGCTGTGAGTACGTTGATTCTGGGGCAATCAGAGAATTTCATTGCCTATAAAGGCATTATCGCCGATATATCGCCACGCAGAATGTACACCATGGCAGCCACAGCAATGTCGACAGTCTCTATGTCAATTGTTAGTGCTTATATGACCATGCTAGAACCAAAATTTGTTGTAACAGCACTCATACTGAATATGTTTAGTACTTTTATTGTACTTTCAATTATTAATCCTTACCCCGTAACAGAGGAACCTGAGTTAAAACTAAATAACCTGCATGAAGACCAAAGCTTTTTTGAAATGCTTGGGGAATATATTCTGGCGGGATTTAAAATCGCGATGATAATAGCCGCAATGTTAATCGGGTTTATTGCCATTATTTCAGCGATTAATGCTTTATTTAGCACCTTATTCCATATCAGTTTCCAAGGAGTGCTGGGATATCTATTTTATCCACTGGCGCTATTAATTGGCATACCAACTCAAGATGCGTTGCATGCAGGAAGTATTATGGCGACCAAACTGGTAGCAAATGAGTTCGTTGCCATGATTGAGCTGAAAAAAGTGGCTGCCGAAATATCTCCACGAGGTTTGGGTATTCTTTCTGTATTTTTAGTCTCTTTTGCTAACTTTGCTTCTATTGGGATTGTCGCGGGAGCTATTAAAGGTCTGAATGAACAGCAGGGTAATGTGGTTTCACGATTTGGATTAAAGCTAGTGTATGGTTCAACTTTAGTTAGTTTACTTTCTGCAACCATTGCCGGGCTTGTTTTGTAAAAGCTCACTCTGACTGAATAAAATCAATAATATCACCGGCCTTTTACCTCTAATCAGGAGATAAAAGGCCAAAAATTCTAATCCAATACTCGCCGCTAGAAATCAACACAAACAGCAGCATCAACCCGCATAACCGATTCTTGCGCAAACTGTTGTTTATAGCGGGCGCGTAAGGTTTCAATAGCAGTTTCTTTGTCAGCTTTATGGATAAGTACCAATGCCTTACTGTTTTCTTTAGCTACAGTGCCATCATTGCCTAACCATTGCCCTTTAGCATCAATAACTGTCAGGCCATCTTTAAAACGGCTGGTCACATCATTATCAACAAAAGACTGCCATTCAGTGGCTGAAATAACCGGGCCATGAGGCCGGTTCAAACCAAAATAGAGCGTCGTTTGTGTCATCGGCTCACCTTTAATACAGGTGGAAGGGGAAGCTTTAATCGTTGCTGTGTTTGCCTGACCCGTTCTATCAACGCAACCGCTGAGTAATACTCCAACCGCTGCGATGCCAGCCAAGAGCACCGCACGATATTGGAACGATTGAATACACTGACTCATGAAGAATCCCACTGAAATAAAAGATGAAATAGAGATAAAAGCTACCATTGGATGAGTCACTCTGCAATCAGGTAGGATTATCATCAAATACTTGCTAACCTCATCTCAATAATTGATTTTTACCCTAGATTTATTAATGGTTTGTAATCCTATTATTGTTTTTTTATTGAGGTATTTTAAGTGGGTGATAAATATTTTGATTAGATTAAATAATCCGAAATTTATGGTTTAGAAAATCTCAGTCGTGATAACTTTGATTAATGGCTACTCTGCCGCCTTTGTCGCCCTTAAGAAATTACATTCAATATGCTACTCAGTGTTCTTTATATTATCGGTATCACCGCTGAAGCCATGACCGGTGCACTGGCTGCTGGTCGCCGTCAGATGGATATGTTTGGCGTCATCATCATTGCATCGGCAACTGCTATTGGTGGCGGTTCAGTCAGAGATATGCTACTGGGTCACTATCCGCTTGGATGGGTTAAGCATCCTGAATATATCGTGATTGTCGCTGTTGCTGCTATTGTCACAACATGGATGGCACCATTAATGAAGCACTTGCGTCATCTATTTTTAGTACTTGATGCTATCGGGCTGATCGTTTTTTCTATTATTGGCGCACAAATTGCTCTCGATATGGGGCACAGTACTATCATTGCAGCCATAGCTGCTGTAATTACCGGTGTCTTTGGCGGTGTCCTGCGCGATATGTTCTGTAATTGTATCCCTCTGGTATTTCAGAAAGAAATTTATGCCGGTATCTCATTTGCTGCCGCGTGGATCTATATCGCCCTACAATACACGCCACTATCTCATAACTGGGTTGTTGTTATTACGTTAGTCACTGGCTTGAGTGCTCGATTGCTGGCACTGAGATTTCGGCTTGGCTTACCAGTATTCAAGTATGAGCATTCTGAACATTAACCCAACCCCGAAGATAACTATTCTTCGGGGCTGAATCCCGCAATTCCCTGCTGTGATAAGAAGTCAGCCATCATCTGTACCTCTGGGTGATGCAAAAAATGATTAATCTGTTTTGCTCTAACCTGCCCAATGCCCGGCATTAAACGCCATTCGGCAATACTCCGTTGCCGTAAAGAGTGCCATGAAGTATCAAGAGGTATTCCTTGTGGGAATCCCAAAGCCTGTAACCATTGAGAAAACGGCTGTTGTCTGGCACGTTGAAATTGCTGATAAATCTTTTCTGCCCTGCCTTGCCCAATACCTGGAACCGCCGCAATTTGCTCTACAGACAGTGATAACCAATCGAGTAGGCCATTGATAAACCCATGATGGATAAGTTCGCGCCAAAGCCCATTTCCCACACTCTGCATATCTAACCCGTTTGTACCACTAAGCCATGCTAAGCGAGATAAGAACTGAGGCTCGCACTCAAAAGGTAAACGGCGAAAGCAAGTTAACTGATGGAATTTATCTGCGTCTGGCGGCACGATCTCCTGCCGCTGACTCACGCGCCAGATAACCTTATCCAAACGTGGAATACCCTGCCCAGCTAATGAGATAGTAACTTGATCTCCAGGTACGATATCCCACTGCTTCCAACGGGCAATCGATCCAATATTCACTCGACGAATCCATTTATCATCAATTTTTACCGGTACAACCTGTAAAATAGCTGTGATTTTGCCAGTGCGCCCCACTGTAAAATGGATATCTTTGATTTCAGTTATTTGCTGGGGAGGCGGATATTTCCACGCCACAGACCAATTTCCTGGTGTTGCCTGCCAATAGCGCCCCGCGGGCACATTTTCTTGACGGATAACTACCCCATCAGTCACAAAAGGTAGCGGCATTTTAAACCAGCGATCCCGCCACTGGGCAACATCACTACTGGAGATGACGGGTTCGCTGTAGTGTGCGGTTAGAGGAAAGCCCATTTCTTGTAACAATCGGCTCTTTTCCACCATACTTTTTGGCCCATCCGGCCATGCCCAGATAAAAATACCCAGTTTAGCTAATAATGGGGATACAGACTTACGCATCAGAGCCCCTGCAACAGATGCTCTGGCATTAGCGCCTCCTGATTGCGCTTGTTGATGGCCCTCCATTTGCAGAAATACTTCCCCTTGCAGAGTTAATAAGGGGGGAGCGCTGGCAATATATTGAGGAATAGCAGAGATAAATGGTGCTTTATCCGCCCAATTTTGGCCTTTCAAACCATTTCCTCGGCTCAAAACTTGGGTTAATTTCCCCGCCTGATATACCAATGTGACTGCAACTCCATCTATTTTGGGTTGCACCCAAAGGTTTTTTCGCCCTCTCATCCAACTAATGAGTGCAGCTTCATTTTTAAGTTTTTTTAAGCCGGTGTGGGCAACAGGATGAAGCATCTTTCCATTACCCGGTATGGGTCTGTTATCCGTTTTATCAGGTAACCCAAGACATAAACGCCACCTATGCAATTTATCCTGCAACTGATCGTAAATATCATCTGCAATCGGGCTAATACCCTGCTGGTGATAAGCTATATTCCACTGATCTAGCTGCTTCTCCAGGAGATGCATCTCTCCCGACATTCTTTCTTCTGACCATTCAGGGCAGACAGATTCTGCTCTGGCTTGCCAACTTATAAAACTAACCATCAGTAGGCTTAGTATTTTCATTTTGTGCACATTCATCAGTACCTCCCTTTGATGAGTGGCAGTAAAACCTAAAATGGCGCATCCGTCGAAGGCGAAAAAACTCAGATGCGGGAGTGATCGAAGAATACTTTTTCACTTGCTGAAACAAGCCGAAATTACGCAATGCTTCCCGCAAAATCATAAAAACGTGCTGTTTATGAGCGAAACATTCAGGTGAAATGCGTTGTAACGCTGCATGACGCGTAGCAGCCGTGTATACTGTGCGGAGATTCACACTTCTGCTTTCTACATATCAACCTAATCAACTGAAACGTCATCATGGTTCAAGGTACGCTATACATAGTTTCCGCACCCAGTGGGGCAGGGAAATCAAGCCTGATTCAGGCTTTGTTAAAAACACAACCTTTGTACGACACGCAGGTTTCTATTTCTCATACCACGCGTGCTAAACGTCCTGGGGAGAATCACGGCGAGCATTACTTCTTTGTTTCCAAAGAAGAGTTTTGCCAGATGATTGATGACGATGCTTTTCTTGAGCATGCCAAAGTATTTGAGAATTACTATGGCACCTCACGTCTGGCAATTGAGCAGGTTCTCGCAACCGGTGTTGATGTGTTTTTAGATATCGACTGGCAAGGCGCGCAGCAAATTCGCGCAAAAATGCCGACCGCGCGCAGTATCTTTATTTTGCCCCCATCCAAAGAAGAATTGGATCGCCGTTTACGCGGCCGTGGGCAGGATAGTGAAGAGGTTATTGCAAAGCGAATGGCGCAAGCTGTCGCGGAAATGACCCATTATGCAGAATATGATTATTTAATCGTGAATGATGACTTCAATCTGGCATTGTCTGATCTGAAAACCATTATTCGCGCTGAACGACTGCGCTTAGGCCGCCAGAAACAGCGGCATGACGCTTTAATCACCAAATTATTGGCAGACTGAACAGAGTTTCAGTATCATGCCCAGTCATTTCGTCACCTGTGGAGTAGCAGAATTATGGCACGCGTAACTGTTCAAGACGCTGTAGAGAAAATTGGTAACCGTTTTGACCTGGTGTTGGTCGCTGCTCGTCGGGCACGTCAAATCCAGTCCGGCGGTAAAGACGCACTGGTTCCAGAAGAAAACGATAAAGTTACTGTGATTGCGTTGCGTGAAATCGAAGAAGGCCTGATTACTAATCAGATTCTCGATGTGCGTGAACGCCAAGAACAGCAAGAGCAGGAAGCCGCAGAGATCCAAGCGGTAACCGCTATTGCTGAAGGTCGTCGTTAATTAGACAGCGAGTCTGCCTTGTACCTGTTTGAAAGCCTGAATCTGCTGATTCAACGTTACCTGCCAGAGGAGCAGATTAAGCGCCTCAAACAGGCATATCTTGTCGCGCGTGATGCTCACGAGGGTCAGACACGCTCCAGTGGTGAGCCTTATATCACTCACCCGGTTGCTGTGGCCTGTATTCTCGCGGAGATGCGGCTCGATTACGAAACCTTAATGGCGGCGCTGTTACATGACGTCATTGAAGATACTCCTGCCACATATCAAGATATGGAGCAGTTGTTTGGGAAAAGCGTAGCCGAGCTGGTCGAGGGTGTCTCTAAACTTGATAAACTGAACTTCCGTGACAAGAAAGAAGCCCAGGCGGAAAACTTCCGCAAAATGATCATGGCGATGGTGCAGGATATCCGCGTCATTTTGATCAAGCTGGCTGACCGCACCCATAATATGCGAACTCTGGGCTCCTTACGCCCGGATAAGCGTCGTCGTATTGCCCGCGAAACCCTTGAAATATATAGCCCGTTGGCCCACCGGCTGGGTATTCATCATTTAAAAACCGAGCTGGAAGAGCTGGGTTTTGAAGCGCTCTACCCCAATCGCTACCGCGTGATTAAAGAAGTGGTGAAAGCTGCTCGTGGTAACCGCAAAGAGATGATTCAAAAAATTCTGGCGGAGATTGAAGGGCGTCTGACGGAGGCGGGGATACCTTGCCGTGTCAGTGGTCGAGAAAAGCATCTCTATTCCATCTATTGCAAGATGAATCTGAAAGAGCAGCGCTTTCACTCCATCATGGATATCTATGCTTTTCGGGTTATCGTCAAAGAAGTTGATACTTGCTACCGCGTGTTAGGTCAGGCTCATAGCCTGTACAAACCACGGCCCGGTAGAGTGAAAGACTATATCGCTATCCCTAAGGCTAACGGCTATCAATCGTTACATACCTCATTAATCGGCCCTCATGGGGTTCCGGTTGAGGTACAGATCCGTACTGAAGATATGGATCAAATGGCCGAAATGGGGGTTGCTGCACACTGGGCTTATAAAGAGCAAGGTGAGTCTGGCACCACCGCACAGATCCGCGCTCAGCGCTGGATGCAAAGTTTGCTGGAGTTACAGCAAAGCGCGGGCAGCTCATTTGAATTTATTGAAAGTGTAAAATCTGATTTGTTCCCCGATGAGATTTACGTTTTCACTCCGGAAGGGCGCATTGTTGAACTCCCTGCCGGTGCAACGCCTGTTGATTTTGCTTATGCCGTGCATACCGATATTGGTCATGCCTGTGTCGGCGCGCGTGTTGACCGCCAGCCCTATCCACTTTCTCAGCCACTGAGCAGTGGTCAGACTGTTGAGATAATTACCGCTCCAGGTGCAAGACCTAATGCCGCTTGGCTGAATTTTGTTGTCAGCTCTAAAGCACGCGCCAAAATTCGTCAATTGCTGAAAAACCTGAAACGTGATGAGTCGGTAAGTCTTGGCCGCCGATTACTGAATCATGCTTTAGGGAATGGTCGAAAACTGTCTGATATTCCTGAAGAAAATATCAAACATGAGCTAGATCGCATGAAGCTGGCGACGCTGGATGATTTGCTGGCGGAAATTGGCTTGGGTAATGCAATGAGTGTGGTGGTGGCTAAAAACCTGCTGGGTGACCCATCCACACTGGCAACTTCTGGCACACGTAATCTGGCAATTAAAGGTGCCGATGGTGTCCTTATTACTTTTGCCAAGTGCTGCCGTCCGATTCCTGGTGACCCCATTATCGCCCATATCAGTCCGGGTAAAGGCTTGGTTATCCATCATGAATCCTGCCGTAATATCCGTGGCTACCAGAAAGAGCCTGAGAAGTTTATGGCGGTTGAATGGGACCAAGAGACTGAGCAAGAGTTTATTGCTGAAATAAAAGTCGATATGTTCAACCAGCAAGGTGCCCTGGCAAATCTGACCGCAGCGATTAATGCGGCGGAATCTAATATTCAAAGCCTGAATACTGAAGAGAAAGATGGCCGGGTATACAGCGCCTTTATTCGCCTGACTACTCGTGACCGAGTCCATCTGGCTAACATTATGCGTAAAATTCGTATCATGCCAGATGTGGTCAAAGTCAGCCGTAACCGTAATTAACGCCTATGAATCCTCAACGCTATGCGCGGATTTGTGAAATGCTTGCGACCAGGCAGCCGGACTTAACGGTTTGCCTGGAAGAAGTACATAAACCTCATAATGTATCCGCGATTATTCGCACTGCTGATGCCGTCGGTATTCATCAGATTCATGCGATTTGGCCTACCCCTGCAATGTACACTCGGCTCTCTTCGGCTGCCGGTAGCAACAGTTGGGTTCAGGTAAAAACACACTCTCATATTACCGATGCCATTACTCATCTGAAGTCGCAGGGCATGCAAATACTCGCGACTCATCTGTCTGATAAAGCAGTAGATTTCCGTGAAATTGATTATACCCGCCCAACCTGTATTTTAATGGGGCAGGAAAAAACCGGTATATCTAAAGAAGCCTTGGCCATGGCAGATAAAGACATCATTATTCCGATGATCGGGATGGTGCAATCACTGAATGTATCAGTCGCTTCAGCGCTAATTTTATATGAAGCGCAGCGCCAACGACAGAATGCCGGTATGTATCAGCGAACTCAGAGTGTTTTGTCAGAAGATGAGCAACAGCGGCTATTATTTGAAGGTGGCTACCCAGTGCTGGCACAAGTGGCTAAACGTAAAGGGCTTCCTCAGCCTTATATTGATGAGCAGGGTCAGGTTATTGCCGATGCGCAATGGTGGTCTGCCATGCAATCCACGGAGTCTTAGATGAAAGGTCGCCTACTGGATGCCGTACCCCTGAGTACACTTTCCGGTGTTGGTGCCAGTCAGGCTGGAAAGCTGGCGAAGATGGGGCTGGAAACCATTCAAGATCTGTTGCTTCACCTTCCGTTACGTTATGAGGATCGCACCAGGTTATACCGAATTGGCGATCTGTTGCCCGGACTGTCGGTCACTGTTGAAGGTGAAGTTCTCCGTTCAGATATCAGTTTTGGCCGCCGCCGTATGATGACCTGCCAAATCAGCGATGGTAGCGGTGTGCTTACCCTGCGCTTTTTCAACTTCAATGCCGCGATGAAAAATAGCTTATCTCCAGGCAAGCATGTGATTGCCTATGGTGAAGCTAAACGGGGTAATACCGGCCCAGAAATCATTCATCCAGAATATCGGGTGCATGGCGAAAATATTGGTGTTGAATTGCAGGAGTCATTGACCCCCGTTTACCCCACCACGGAAGGTATTCGTCAGGCAACATTGCGTAAACTGATTGATCAAGCACTGGCGATGCTGGACTCCAGTGTTATTGCCGAATTGCTACCGATTGAATTAAGCCGCTCACTGATCAGCTTGCCAGAAGCTATTCATATTTTGCATCGTCCACCAGCAGATATTCAACTAGCTGATTTAGAGCAGGGCAAACATCCCGCACAGCGGCGCCTAATAATGGAAGAATTGCTAGCCCATAACCTCAGTATGCTGGCAGTCAGAGCGGGAGCGCAGAGCTATCGGGCGCTACCACTGTTACCCGAAGAACAACTTAAACGACGTTTTCTTGCGGCATTGCCCTTCACGCCAACCCATGCCCAGCAGCGGGTCGTGGCGGAAATCGAACAAGATATGACGCATAGCTACCCCATGATGCGGCTGATTCAAGGGGATGTGGGTTCTGGCAAAACACTGGTTGCCGCACTGGCTGCACTGCGCGCTATTGCGCACGGTAAGCAGGTTGCATTGATGGCGCCGACTGAATTACTGGCTGAACAGCATGCGAATACTTTCCGCCAGTGGCTGGAGCCTTTAGGCTTGGAAGTTGGCTGGTTGGCTGGGAAACAAAAAGGCAAGGCGCGCCTGGCACAACAAGAAGCGGTCGCTAGTGGCCAAGTCTCTATGGTCGTGGGGACTCACGCCATGTTTCAGGAACAAGTACAATTCTCTGGATTAGCTCTCGTTATTATTGATGAGCAGCATCGTTTTGGTGTTCATCAGCGGCTCGCATTATGGGAAAAGGGCGAGGAGCAAGGCTTCCATCCGCACCAGTTGATTATGACCGCAACACCCATTCCCCGAACATTGGCCATGACTGCCTATGCTGATCTTGATACCTCAGTAATCGATGAACTGCCACCGGGTAGAACTCCGGTCACGACAGTGGCAATTCCGGATACCCGCCGCAGTGATGTTATTCAACGGGTCAAAAATGCCTGTTTAGAAGAGGGGCGGCAAGCTTATTGGGTTTGTACCTTAATTGAAGAATCTGAACTGTTAGAAGCTCAGGCTGCTGAAGTCACCTGCGAAGAGCTGAAAATCGCCTTGCCGGAGATTAAAGTCGGTTTGGTTCATGGACGGATGAAAGGGCCAGAAAAACAGGCTGTTATGTTAGCCTTTAAGCAAGGTGAATTGCAGTTACTGGTTGCCACCACAGTCATTGAAGTTGGGGTTGATGTTCCAAATGCCAGTTTGATGATTATCGATAACCCAGAGCGATTAGGATTAGCGCAATTACATCAGTTACGTGGCCGTGTTGGCCGTGGTGCTGTCGCTTCACACTGTGTTCTGCTGTATAAAACGCCGCTGAGTAAAACGGCTCAGATGCGTTTGCAAGTGTTGCGCGACAGTAATGACGGTTTTGTTATTGCTCAGCGGGATTTGGAAATACGTGGCCCCGGCGAGCTCTTAGGCACACGTCAGACCGGCAGTGCCGAGTTTAAAGTGGCTGATTTACTGCGTGACCAAGCAATGATCCCAGAAGTGCAACGGGTAGCTCGCCACCTACATCAACAATATCCCGAACATGCGCAGGCATTGATAGAACGCTGGCTACCAGAGCGCACGCGTTATACAAATGCTTGATGAATAAGGGGCGGATAAAACCGCCCCTTAAAACTATTATCTTACAACAGAATGATCTTACAACAGAATTATCCCACAACTGCTGGGAAGATTGGCAGCAACAGATATAGCTTAATCACGATCACATTGACGATATCAATAAAGAACGCACCAACCATTGGCACCACCAGGAAGGCTAAATGCGATGGGCCGAAACGGTCAGTGATGGCCTGCATATTGGCAATAGCCGTCGGTGTCGCGCCTAAACCAAAACCACAATGCCCCGCAGCTAACACTGCCGCATCATAGTTTTTGCCCATCAACCGGTAAGTAACGAAGATAGCGTACAGTGCCATCGCCAATGCCTGTACCGACAGAATCACCAACATCGGCAATGCCAATGACGCCAGCTCCCACAACTTTAGACTCATCAAAGCCATTGCCAGGAATAGAGACAAACTGACATTACCCAGCACCGAGACTGCGCGATCAAACACTTTATAGAAGCCGATTGCCGACAGCGTGTTACTGAGAATAACCCCAACGAATAACACACAAACAAAAGTCGGTAATTCAAACATCGTGCCCTGCAACCCGGCAGAGATCACTTGGCCAACCATGAGGCAAATCGCGATCATGGCGATAGTTTCGGTCAATACCAATGAGGTGATCATACGGCCAGCAGAGGGCTTTTCAAAAGCAGAAGGGATTTCGCTATCCTCTGGGGTGCCATCCGGTGTGGAAGAGTGTTTTACCAAATAGCGAGCTACCGGGCCGCCAATCAACCCACCCAGTACCAGACCAAATGTTGCGCAGGCCATAGCCACTTCGGTTGCATTTTCAAAGCCATAGCGCTCAACAAACACTTTACTCCACGCCGCCCCCGTGCCGTGCCCACCTGATAATGTAATTGAACCGGCTAATAAACCCATTAGCGGGTCTAACCCCATCAGTTTCGCGAGAGCAATACCAATCGCGTTCTGCATCAGTAGCAGGCCGACGACCACAAAGACAAACACACTCAAGGCCTTGCCGCCAGCACGTAAACTGGCCAGGTTGGCATTCAAGCCGATTGTTGCAAAGAATGCCAGCATCAAAGGATCTTTCAACGACATATCAAAACTGATTTCCCAACCGAGGGTCTTTTGCATCAGCAGCATCATAAAAGCCACCAGCAGACCACCTGCAACCGGTTCAGGAATGGTATATTTTTTTAGAAAAGGGACAGTTTGTACAAGTTTTCGGCCTAACAATAAAACCAAACAGGCCGCGACTAGCGTGCCATAGGTATCGAGATGAAACATCTTGGTACTCCATGCGATTGAAATATCGAATAAAAATATGACGTTAGACAGTTCCTTAATAAACGCCAAAGCAGTAAGAGGGTGGATTAGAAAAAAAAATGCCACTAATTACAAGTTTAGTAATAGAAAAACATGAACAAGCATGGGCATAAATATTTAAAAAAATGCAGCGCAACCGATTGCTTTTGTGAAGCGGATCATTAAAATGCCCTCTTTGCCGATCCGGGAATGCCACTCCATGTCTACGCAATCCGCCGAACTTAATACACCACAGCAGGCAACCACTCGCCCTAGCGAATTAATTTATCGTTTAGAAGACCGCCCCCCACTCGCTCAAACTCTGTTTGCTGCATGCCAACATTTATTGGCTATGTTTGTTGCAGTGATAACTCCTGGCTTACTGATTTGTCAGGCGCTAGGGCTACCAGCGGAAGATACTCAACGAATTATCAGCATGTCACTGTTTGCCTCTGGTCTGGCATCACTGCTACAAATTAAAACCTGGGGGCCGGTTGGTTCTGGCCTGTTATCCATTCAGGGCACCAGTTTTAACTTTGTTTCTCCACTGATTATGGGCGGTTTGGCACTGAAAAATGGCGGAGCGGATATCCCGACCATGATGGCAGCCCTGTTCGGTACCTTGATGGTCGCATCTTGTACTGAAATTATATTATCCCGTTTCCTGCATCTGGCGCGGCGCATTATCACTCCACTGGTATCCGGTATTGTGGTGATGATTATCGGCCTGTCATTGATTCAGGTTGGGCTGACATCTATTGGTGGCGGTTATGGTGCGATGAGCGACCATACATTTGGTTCACCTAAAAACCTCATGTTGGCGGGCGCAGTACTCGTGGTCATTATCTTATTAAACCGCCAGCGCAACCCGTATCTGCGTGTCGCCTCACTGGTTATCGCCATGGCTGTGGGCTATCTGTTAGCGTGGACGCTGGGTATGCTGCCCGAAAGCCGCCCTGTCGTTGACACCGCACTGATCACCATCCCGACGCCGCTATACTATGGCTTATCTTTTGACTGGAACCTGCTGGTGCCATTAATGCTTATCTTCATGGTGACCTCACTTGAGACTATCGGGGATATCACGGCGACCTCGGATGTATCAGAGCAACCCGTTCATGGCCCGCTGTATATGAAGCGCTTAAAAGGTGGTGTTTTGGCGAATGGTTTGAACTCCATGCTATCAGCCGTGTTCAATACCTTCCCTAACTCCTGCTTCGGCCAAAATAATGGGGTTATCCAATTAACCGGTGTTGCCAGCCGCTATGTCGGTTTTGTTGTCGCACTGATGCTGATTGTACTGGGCTTGTTCCCAGCCGTCGCTGGGTTCGTACAACATATCCCAGAGCCGGTGCTGGGGGGTGCCACTCTCGTGATGTTCGGAACAATTGCCGCTTCCGGTGTGCGTATCGTGTCACGCGAAACCCTTAATCGTCGCGCGATTATGATTATGGCATTGTCACTAGCGGTTGGGATGGGCGTGGCGCAGCAACCACTGATTCTGCAATTTGCACCAGATTGGATCAAAACCCTGCTTTCTTCCGGGATTGCTGCCGGTGGTATTACTGCCATCGTACTTAACCTCATCTTCCCACAAGAAAAATAATCTTTGCGTTAACACGTCGTTGAAATGGCCGGCCGTAAATGACACCGGCCATTTTTTTATGCTTCGATAACTGATTGTCTATTGAGCTAATGGACAATTTGCGGCATAAACAGAGTTCCGTATACAGACAGGCGTGGAAATACCGAATGAAATTTCTCGGGAAAGTGCTGCTAACGTTATTACTGCTACTAGTGCTGTCGATAGTGCTGTGCTATGTGCTGCTTCAGACCAGCTGGGCTGCCGGTTGGCTAAGCCGCTGGGTGAGTGATAACAGCGAATATCGCCTCTCTCTGGGGAAAATAGATCACTCATGGTCCCAACCTGGGCAAGTCAGCTTTACTGATGTCACGCTAGGCCGGGCCAAGCAACCCGCGTTTCTTATTGCCCAGCAGGCCGTATTGGGTCTGAGTTGGCGGCAACTGACTGAGCCTCGTCATTTTCGCAGCCTTAATTTGCAAAATGGAAGCTTAACACTCAATAACAGCACCTCACCGCTACCGTTGCAGGCTGATACTTTGAGGCTGACCAATATGGCGCTGAATACCACTATTGAACCGCAAAATAAGGCAGGTCAGTGGAAAGTGACAGGTCAGCAAGTCACTGGTGGATTGATCCCTTGGCAGCCACTGCCCGGTAATAGCCTGGGTGAAAATGCTCAATTTCAGTTTAGTGCCGGCTCTTTGACTATTAATGGCATCACAGCCGAAAAACTTTATCTACAAGGCTCTATACAGAAAAACGCCCTGACTTTGAGTAATTTTGGGGCTGATATTGCGCAAGGGGAACTGACTGGAAATGCCAGTCAATCGGCTGACGGAAGTTGGCTGGTCGACCGCCTGCGCTTGAGTAATATCCGTCTACAAACTCCCGCGACATTAGAAGATGTCTGGAATACATTTTTACAGCTCCCTCCTATCACGCTAAAACGATTTGATTTAATTGATGCCCGTGTTGAAGGGAAAAACTGGGCATTTAATGATTTAGATCTCACGCTGAAAAATATCACGTTTAAGCAAGGCGACTGGCAAAGTGACGAAGGCGAATTATCCCTTAATGCTGGAGACATTATTAAAGGTAATATTCATCTGATTGACCCAATCGCGACATTTACATTGTCACCGGCTGGGGTGGCAATCAATCAGTTCTCCACTCGTTGGCAGGATGGTCTGTTAAGAGCTCAAGGTAACTGGCTGCGTGATAACCACCGCCTACAACTCGATGAGCTAACACTGGTGGCACTGGTTTATACCCTACCCACAGACTGGAAGCAGCAATGGCAACAAACGCTGCCAAATTGGTTGTCTGAGGTCTATGTCAGTAAGTTGAATGCTAACCGTAACTTATTGATTGATATCAGCCCGGACTTCCCGTTCCAAATTACGTCGCTGGATGCTGCGGGGACTAATTTGCTGCTGGCTAAAAATCACCAATGGGGAGTGTGGTCCGGCTCATTGATGCTAAATGCTGGGAATGCGACTTTTAATAAAAATGATGTCCGTCGCCCATCATTGGCTCTGAGCGCCAATGAACAGCAGATTACGGTGAGTGATTTGAGTACGTTCACCAAAGAGGGGTTACTGGAAGCCACCGCTACTATTGATCAAACACCAGGCAGAGCGTTATCCCTTGCGCTGACTGGCCGATCTGTCGATCTTAATATCTTACAAAACTGGGGCTGGCCAGCTTTACCGTTACAAGGGCTTGGTAATCTGAAATTACGGATATCAGGTAACCTAACAGCAGATAAGCCATTGAAACCCACCATTAATGGCTCTCTACAAGCCACTGACAGCCACGGGCAGCAAGTTAATCAAACGATGCAAAACGGCGAGGTGCATGGCGTAGCGGGGCAGTAAGCGAACATAAACAGTGCTGCCAAGCTTTGTCAGCAATGACTCTGAACACAAACCGCCGATCACGTGAAATATAACGTAATCGGCGTAAAGAGACTTCTACATAAGGGGGAAAGATTTCGAGTATTCGAAGAAGCTCTGAGGAACATAATTATTAATTTTATTTTCATAGCAATAATCCACTATCTGTCGCTTACTGGAGACGCCGGCTTTTCTGTAGACACTCTGAATAATATTACTGACTGTCCTGGGTGATAAGTGAAGCTTTTTGGCAATATCTTTACTTGAATATGAGTGTAAAATATAAAACAAGACTTCCCACTCTCTTTTTGTAAATAATTTTGATGGTGGGGTGAAAATGAGTGACGTTGGTACTTTTATCTTATTTAAATGCGTTAACATTATTTCATTCACTGGTTTACCATGAAAAATAACACCTTGAGAGACACCATTATTATCTATTAATGGATATTTCTCACTGAAATAGGGTTGGAAATAATTACGTCCACTCCACGCATGTATTTCAATATTGGTAATACGATCCTGTAACAACTCTACTTTGCGGTCATGCTCTTGCCAAGCATCTTGAAACTCCGAGGTTGGTGAAGGAACTTCTCCATCAAATCTCCCTTCAAGGCTGTATTTATCAGGTAAGGCAAGTAATTTATGATAACTGGGATTTGCATAAATAAATCTTGACTGATTATCTCTTGCCCCCCAAGGTTCTGAACTGCGCTCCCAAAACCTTATTAGTATTTCCAGTTGGTTCTTTAGAGTTTCGTCCATGATATCCTCCTGTCGATTTTGAATTATCCTTACATTAATGGAAAAGAACCTGAGTATTCGAAGAAGCTCTGAGGAACATAATTATTAATTTTATTTTCATAGCAATAATCCACTATCTGCCGCTTGTTAGAGACGCCGGCTTTTCTGTAGACACTCTGAGTAATATTGCTGACTGTCCTGGGTGATAAGTGAAGTTTTTCGGCAAGATCTTTACTTGAATATGAGTGTAAAATATAAAATAGAACTTCCCACTCTCTTTTTGTAAATAATTTTGATGGTGGGGTGAAAATGAGTGACGTTGGTACTTTTATCTTATTTAAATGAGTTAACATTATATCTTGCACTGGCCTGGCATGACAAATAACACCCTGAGATACGCCATTTTCATCTATTAATGGATATTTATCGCTAAAATAAGGAGTGAAATATGAGAACCCATCATATAGCTGTATATCAACGGATGTCACTCGATCCTGAGATAATTCCACCTGACGATCCTGCTGCTGAAACTCATCCTGAAAATCCGCAGATGGTGTTGGGATTTCACCATCCAACCGCCCTTCAAGGGTATATTTATTAGGTAAATTAAATAATTTATAAACTCTCCTGTTTGCATAAATAAATTTTGATTGATTATCTTTTATCGCCCAAGGCTCTGAACTACGTTCCCAAAACCTTATCAATATTTCTAGTTGGTTCTTTAGGGGTTTATCCATGACATTCTCCTATTACATTAAATTATCCTTATATTAACGGGAAAGATCCTGAGTACTCAAAGAAGCTCTGTGGAACATAATTATTAATTTTATTTTCATAGCAATAATCCACTATCTGTCGCTTGTTTGAAACACCGACTTTTCTGTAGACACTCTGAATAATATTGCTGACTGTCCTGGATGATAAGTGAAGTTTTTTGGCAATATCTTTACTTGAATATGAGTGTAAAATATAAAACAAAACTTCCCACTCTCTTTTTGTGAATAATTTTGATGGCGGAGTGAATGTCAATGACGTAGGTGCTTTTATTTTATTTAAACGAGTTAACATTAAATTATGAACTGGCCTGGCATGACAAATAACTCCCTGAGATATACCGTTTTCATCTATTAGTGGGTATTTATCACAGAAAAAAGGTGTTAAATAGGATTTCCCATCAACTATATGTATTTCAGCCGAAGTAATACGGTCTTGTAATAATTCTACCTGCCTGTCCTGTCGCTGAAATTCCGCTTGAAATTCAGATATTGGTGAAGGAAGCTCGCCATCTAATCGCCCTTCCATATTATACTTAGCCGGTAAGGATAATAATTTATGAGATCTAGGGTTTGCATAAATATACCTTGATTGACTATCCTTTATTTGCCAAGGTTCTGAACTGTGCTCCCAAAACCTTATTAGTATTTCCAGTTGGTTCTTTAGGGGTTTATCCATGACATTCTCCTATTACATTAAATTATCCTTATATTAACGGGAAAGATCCTGAGTACTCAAAGAAGCTTTGCGGAACATAGTTATTAATTTTATTTTCATAGCAATAATCGACTATCTGCCGCTTGTTAGAGACGCCTGCTTTTCTGTAGACACACTGAGTAATATTGCTGACTGTCCTGGGTGATAAGTGAAGTTTTTTGGCAATATCTTTACTTGAATATGAGTGTGAAATATAAAACAAGACTTCCCACTCTCTTTTTGTGAATAATTTTGATGGCGGAGTGAATGTCAATGACGTAGGTGCTTTTATTTTAGTTAAGCGAGACAGAATGATATCCTCCACCGGTCTTACATGGAAAATAATGCCCTGAGACACCCCACTTTCATCTATTAACGGATATTTATCACAGAAATTCGGCTTTAAATATGAAAGTCCATCCCACTCATGTATTTCAACTGAAGTTATCCGCTCCTGCGATAACTCTACCTTACGGTCATGAGCCTGAAACTCCATTTGAAACGCGGCTGTTGGTGAAGGTAATTCACTATCTAATCGCCCTTCCAAATTGTATTTATCTGATAACCCCAATAATTTATGATGTCGATCATTTGAATAAATAAATCTTGATTGATTATCTCTTGCCCCCCAAGGCTCTGAACTACGCTCCCAAAACCTTATCAATATTTCCAATTGGTTCTTTAGGGGTTTATCCATGACATTCTCCTGTTACATTTAATTTATCCTTATACCAACGGAAAAGAACCTGAGTATTCAAAAAAGCTCTGCGGAACATAATTATTAATTTTATTTTCATAGCAATAATCCACCAACTGTTGTCTGCCGGAAATACCTATCTTCTTATATATTTTCTGTATGATGTTATCGACCGTTATTGATGACAGATGAAGTTTTGTCGCAATTTCCATGCTTGAGAATGAGTGTAAAATATAAAATAACACCTCCCACTCTCTTTTTGAAAACAAGTCAGATGGCGGGGTCAAAATAAGTGATATTGGTACTTTTATCTTATTTAGATGTGTTAATACTACATCTTCTACTGGTCTACTATGAGAAATGATACCTTGAGATACTCCATGCTCATCTATAAGTGGATATTTATCAAAAAAATAAGGTTGGTAATATGAATGCCCATTCCACGCATGTATTTCAACCGAAGTTACACGGTCTTGTAGTAGTTTAACTTTACAGTCATGCTCCTGAAATTCAAGTTCGAATTCTGATATAGGAGTAGGAAGCTCACCATCTGTTCGTCCTTCCATACTAAATTTATCAGGTAAAGTAAATAACTTATGTAACCTATTATTTGCATAAACATATCTTGATTGGTTGTCTTTTACTCCCCAAGGTTCGGAACTGCATTCCCAGAATTTTATTAGCATTTTAAGTGAATTGAATAGTGACGCTTCCATTATACCTCCTATTTAATTTTTCCTTATTCTTCTAATAATGCTACATCCTCGATAATCAATAAACCTACTTGGCCATATTTCTTGTGGTGTAATACCGATCGCTTCGGCGATAATCATTTCACCTTTTGGCCATGGCCGAGTTAATGCATTAGCCAGTGTTCCTGAGGATAGACCACTGTCTCTTGATAATGCTGAAAGTGAGCCTTTCCTTTTACGTATAGCAGCTAATATTTCTTGTCTATGCCAATCTTTATTCATTTAAATTCTCCTTAATTTATAAGGTTACAAATATCATTCAATTGTATAATCTGAAAATTAAATACCAATATTAATATGAGACAATACATTACTTGTTAACATTCTAAATGTTAACAGTGGTGGTGAGTGATTAAATAACTATTCCCTCATGTAGTCTAGTGTATTATTTACTCGATCTACTACAGAATATATTGGGAAAGAATTTAAGAAATAAACCTGAAATCTTAGGGAATATAGAATACATATATCATCGTCTTTATATTAACTAAAGAAAGGAATATATGACTCACCAAACTACCCGCTCATTAGTTATTAATGAACGGGCATAATAAAAATTAGTTAACCCCATCACCCTCAGCATCGACGGGTAAAACCATATAGGTTCCTGAAAATACAGCACCAGCCTCTTCATTACCGAATAAATTTACATCCAGTTGTACTCTGGCACGACGACCACGAGCCAATCTATCCAAATCGCCACTGAGCGAACTTAACTCTGCAACTGCTCTTGGCCGCCCAGTAACAGGTGCACTATAGCGAATATGGGCATCAGCAAGAATAATAGTGCCGCCTAAATGGCGTTCGCGCAGTAATAGCCAAATCAAGCCCCAGCCCGTCAGGGTCGCCAATGAGAAAAGACTGCCAGCAAATAAGGTGTGATGAGGATTCTGATTACCGGCTTCCGGCATGGTCGTGACAAAACGCTGGCCAGTATATTGGCTGATGCGCACCCCCATTTTTTCGCTAAGGGGGATATGGTCATACCAGGCTTGCTGCAACTGACCGCACCAATCCGGACGATGCAAAATATCATCCATGGTCACGACCGGCTTAATCATTAAGAAATGACGAACAGGCGTAGTTTGCGGCGCGGTTATTTCCCCCTGACTGACAAAACCCAGCTTAGAAAAGAAATCAACCGCATCTTCACGGGCGCTACACACTACCCTCTTTACCCCTTCCTGACGCGCGACTGACTCTAATGTCATTGCAACTAACGTCCCTAACCCCTTTGATCTCACTGATGGGTCTACCGCCAGAAAGCGAATCGCGGCCTCGTTATCGGCATTAATATATAAGCGGCCAATAGCGACAGGTTTACCCTGCTCATCCACCACCATTTGGTGATGGGCCATTGCATCATAAGCATCTTTTTCAGAACCTATCGGTTGATGTAGCGGCTTGCGTAACATTTCCCAACGAAATTGATAATAATCTTTAAGTTCTTGTTCTGTTGTGGGTACACGCAAGTGATACATAGGAGCATTCTCTCGTTAAAATTATCAATAAAATCTATACCTTAAATAATTCGAGTTGCGAGACGGCGGCAGTTGAGTAACAAATCAGTCGGGAACCGATTTGAACAGCACTTATGCTAGCCCGCAGGGTGAGCCTCAGGGACGAAGCTCATTAATCCCGATAAGCTTATTCAGGGGGTGAATGAGAGCAGCCAACGCAGATGCAGCTTGAAGTATGGCGGGTATATAACCCTCAATCTTGGGTGAAATCCCGTATCTAAATTTGTAACCAGAACGTCACTGGGCCGTCGTTTACCAGGCTAACTTTCATATCCGCTGCAAATAATCCCGTTTCCGTTTTTACACCATGCTCACGACACTGGGCAACAAAATACTGATAAAGCCTGTCAGCTTCTGCTGGGGATGCTCCACGAGAAAAACTAGGTCTCATGCCCTTTTGGGTATCGGCAACCAGTGTAAATTGTGAAACCACCAGCACACTACCCCCAGCCTGCTTAACATTCAGGTTCATTTTGTCGTTCTCATCACCAAAAATCCGGTAACCCAGCACCTTTTCACATAAGCGCTGTGCTTTTTGCTCGGTATCCTGCTGTTCAACACCGAGTAATATCAGTAACCCAGGCCCTATCTCGCCCACCACTTCCCCATCAACCACCACATTGGCGCTAAGCGCCCGTTGAATCAACGCAATCATAATGCCTTAAATCTCCTGACTTTGACTCGGGCTCTTCTCTGTAATGGCCTGATGGCGTTGTGCGCGATACTCACCCAAGGTGACCGTAATCTCTGCTCCCAACAACACAATGCACCAACTCCAATAAACCCAAAGAAATAAAATGGGGATAACGGCCAGTACCCCGTAAATCAGCTGATAAGATGGAAACAGTGTGATGTACATCGTGAATCCTTTCTTACCAAGCTCGAAAAATAATGCAGCAACCAGTGCGCCGATAAGCGCATCCCGAGCGGGCACCCTCACGGTTGGCACCACACTGTACAATAACCAAAATGAAACCCAGGAAATCAGCAATGGAAATAGCCGCAATGTTTCATCGATCATGCTGTCTACCCGGGCATTTGCCAGCCATTGCAATGACAGTAGATACGAGCTGATCACCATACTGGCCCCGACGAGAATTGGCCCTAATGTCAGTACCATCCAATAAACGGCAAATGAAAACACCAGTGACCGGTGAACCTTGCTGCGCCAGATAATGTTGAGCACACTGTCGACGGAATAAATTAGCAACAGCGCTGTCACAATCAAACCGCAGGTGCCCACCACGGTCATACGGTTTGAGTTGGCAACAAATTGCTCAAGATAGTTTTGGATGATATCGCCAGTTGCAGGCATAAAATTGGTAAATATGAAGGCTTTTAATTTTATACTGATGTCAGCAAACATCGGAAAAGCAGCGAACAGAGCAAAAATCACCGTGACCAATGGCACGAGAGAAAGTAATGACACATACGCCAGATGCCCAGCCAGCATGGTTAAACCGTCTTTATCTATTCGGGTGTAAAGCATTCGCCCGAACGTAATGTAGGGTTTTAAAGATGCAGATAAGCGAAAACGCAGAAAACTCGCCATGTTTATCTCTCAATCAATACCGATGCTTAGGCTAGGTTATGGGCTAGCGTGATGTTTAAGGCTAACCCATTAACGCCTGGAGCAAGAACTTATCAGGAAAAATAAGCTGGAATAACCTTTCGGTCGGTGACGTGGATACCAGTAATGCCCTCGATTCTGGCAGCAACAATATTCGCCTCAACATCATCAAAGAACACAGCTTGTTCTGCCGGAATGTTCTCTGCACTCAGCACATGCTGATAGATTCTGGCTTCAGGTTTGCGCATTCCCAAATCTTGCGACAGATACATATGATCGGCAGCAGCAGCAACTTCGGGATAATGCTGTGGCCAATAATTGCAATGTAGGCGGTTAGTATTAGATAGCACCACCACTCGGTGCCCTTCGGCCCGCAACTTTTGCATGATCGAGATGACTTCAGGGCGTAAAGCCACAAATACCGCCTGCCAACCTTCGGCAAACTGTTCGAAACTCAACGATAGCCCCATTTCGTCACTCAGCTGACGGGCAAAATCCTCATCGCTGATTTCACCGCGCTCATGCTGCTGGAAGACCTCGCCCATCGTAAAGCGCTCACTCAGTGTCGCCAACGGAACACTGCTTAATTTACTCCAGACACCCAATACGCGTTTGAAGTCGATATCAACAATCACATTCCCTAGATCAAAGATATACAGCATGGCGCTCTCCCAATTAGATGGTGAGTTTTACTGTAACGGGAAAAAAGAAAACTGAACAGAGTGAGGGAGAAAAAGGAGGGGTCAGTCAGGAAAAATAATATTTTTATAACAATGGCAAAAAAATAGAAAAACCTTGGAGTTGCAACAAGGCAGCAAGTGAACTTATCCCGATGAGCGCACGACGGTAAGTGATTCGGGTTAGTGAGCGAAGCTAACACAGTTGCAGCTTCAAGGGTGCGGAGGATAGAACTCAGGGCGCTTTTCGCGCCCTAAGTATCAGCAGAACCAAGAAGAATTAATCTTCTTTAGGACCACGACCTGCACGCTTACGATCGTTTTCCGTCAAGTGACGCTTACGGATACGGATCGATTGCGGGGTCACTTCAACCAATTCATCGTCATCGATGAATTCCAGAGCCTGTTCCAGAGTTTTCTTCAGGAAAGGAACCAGAGTGGTTGCTTCGTCAGTACCCGATGCACGCATGTTGGTCAGTTGCTTACCGGTCAGGCAGTTTACCGTCAGGTCATTAGAACGTGAGTGAATACCGATGATTTGGCCTTCATACACTTCTGTACCATGACCGATGAACAGCTTGCCGCGGTCTTGCAGTTTGAACAATGCGAACGCAACAGCTTTACCCTGACCATTAGAGATCAGTACACCGTTTTGACGCTGGCCGATCTCGCCTGGACGCACATCATCATAGTGACTGAATGTGGAGTACAGCAGGCCTGTACCAGAAGTCATGGTCATGAACTCAGTACGGAAACCGATCAGACCACGAGCAGGGATCAAGTAGTCGAGACGCACACGGCCTTTACCGTCTGGATCCATGTTTTTCAGGTCAGCTTTACGCTCACCCATGGCTTGCATGACTGAACCCTGGTGCTGTTCTTCGATGTCCAAGGTCACGTTTTCAAATGGCTCTTGCTTGCGGCCATCAATTTCACGGACGATAACTTTAGGACGGGAAACCGCCAGCTCGAAACCTTCACGACGCATGTTTTCGATCAGAACAGACAGGTGCAGTTCGCCACGGCCAGATACGCGGAATGCATCAGCATCTTCGGTTTCTTCAACACGCAGTGCCACGTTATGAATCAGCTCTTTGTTCAGGCGCTCAAGGATCTGACGTGAAGTCACGTACTTGCCTTCTTTACCACAGAACGGAGAGGTGTTAACGCAGAAATACATGCTTACGGTTGGCTCATCAACTGACAGTGCTGGCAAAGCTTCAACAGCATTAACATCACAAATGGTATCAGAGATGTTCAACTCGCCCAGACCGGTGATAGCAACGATATCGCCAGCTTCAGCCTCGGTAGCTTCGATACGTTCCAGACCCATGTGAGTCAGAACTTTACCGACTTTACCGTTACGGGTTTTGCCTTCGCTATCAACGATAGTAACTTGCTGGTTAGGCTTAACTTTACCGCGTTTGATACGACCGATGCCGATAACACCAACATAGTTGTTGTAATCCAGCTGAGAAATCTGCATCTGGAACGGTGCATCAGGCTCAACTTGTGGCGGAGACACATGGTCAACAATAGCTTGATACAGCGGTGTCATGTCTGCCGCCATATCATTGTGGTCATTACCCGCGATACCCATCAATGCAGATGCATAAATGATAGGGAAGTCCAGTTGCTCGTCGGTGGCATCCAGGTTGACAAACAGGTCGAACACCTGATCCACAACCCAGTCAGGACGCGCGCCAGGACGGTCAACTTTATTGATTACCACGATTGGTTTCAGACCGTTAGCGAAAGCTTTTTTGGTCACGAAACGGGTCTGCGGCATCGGGCCATCCATTGCGTCGACAACCAGCAGCACAGAGTCAACCATAGACATTACACGCTCAACTTCACCGCCGAAATCGGCGTGTCCTGGGGTATCCACGATGTTGATGCGGTAGTCTTTCCACTTAATGGCAGTGTTTTTAGCGAGGATGGTTATCCCACGCTCTTTCTCCAAATCGTTGGAGTCCATTACACGTTCAGTTGCTTCAGCACGTTCACCGAACGTACCAGATTGTTGTAGCAACTTATCAACCAGGGTGGTTTTCCCATGGTCAACGTGCGCAATAATGGCGATGTTACGCAGATTCTCGATCACAGCTTTTTTGCCTCAGGCATTTAGAAATAGCGCGCTATTGTACACGTATTAGGCGAGGGACTAAACAAGATCACAAAATTCTCTTATAAACAACCTAACGGCGGTGTGTTTGTGATCCCTTTCACGGTGCAAAAATAGCCTCTCGGCCTCTTATTGCACCAATACAGTGCCCAATAGCGCAAATGAAGCACCAAAATAGTGCAATATAACTATCCTGGTGCATACTGACTATCAGCAGACCCCTATGATATGGCATAAATGGGGGGTTTGGAAAGTTGGCATAGATTTCGCAATAGATTTTATGACGCAGTTTAGCATGAATAACTGAACACTATATATACCCAAAGAAATTGGTGTTGCAGGTAGGCAGCAAATGAATGAATCCCAATGAGCTTACTTAGGTAAGTGATTTGGGTGAGTGAACGCAGCTAACAACCCTGCAACTTCAAGTTCGAAGGGGATAAAACGGTAATCGTTCCACGACGACTATGACAAATCCAGGAGATATAAGTATGTCCGCTGAACATGTTTTGACGATGCTGAATGAGCACGAAGTGAAATTTGTTGATTTGCGCTTCACCGATACTAAAGGGAAAGAACAGCACATCACTATTCCTGCTCATCAGGTCAACGCTGACTTCTTCGAAGAAGGCAAAATGTTTGATGGCTCCTCGATTGGTGGCTGGAAAGGCATTAACGAATCCGACATGGTACTGATGCCAGACGCCAGCACCGCTGTTATGGATCCGTTCTTCGAAGACTCCACACTGATTATCCGTTGTGACATCCTTGAGCCAGGTACCTTGCAAGGTTATGACCGCGATCCGCGCTCTATCTCTAAACGCGCAGAAGAATTCCTAAAATCTTCTGGCATCGCTGATACCGTATTGTTTGGGCCAGAGCCAGAATTCTTCCTGTTCGACGACGTTCGTTTTGGTAGCTCCATCCGCGGTTCCCACGTTGCTATCGATGATATCGAAGGCGCATGGAACTCCAGCACCAAATACGAAGGCGGCAACAAAGGCCATCGCCCAGCAGTCAAAGGGGGTTACTTCCCGGTTCCTCCGGTCGATTCTTCACAGGACCTGCGTTCTACCATGTGTTTGACCATGGAAGAAATGGGCCTGGTAGTTGAAGCGCACCACCATGAAGTTGCAACAGCGGGTCAGAACGAAGTGGCAACTCGCTTCAATACCATGACCAAAAAAGCTGACGAAATTCAGATTTACAAATATGTGGTGCACAACGTGGCACACGCATTCGGTAAAACTGCGACTTTCATGCCAAAACCTATGTTCGGTGATAACGGTTCAGGTATGCACTGCCATATGTCTTTGTCCAAGAACGGTACTAACTTGTTCGCTGGTGACAAATACGCTGGCCTGTCTGAAATGGCGCTGTTCTATATCGGCGGTATCATCAAGCACGCAAAAGCCATTAACGCCTTAGCTAACCCAACGACTAACTCCTATAAGCGTTTGGTTCCAGGCTACGAAGCACCGGTAATGTTGGCATATTCTGCCCGTAACCGTTCAGCTTCTATCCGTATCCCTGTGGTTGCCAGCCCGAAAGCACGTCGTATTGAAGCACGCTTCCCAGACCCAGCAGCTAACCCATACCTGTGCTTCGCAGCTCTGCTGATGGCTGGCCTTGATGGCATCATCAATAAGATTCACCCTGGTGATGCGATGGACAAAAACCTGTATGACTTGCCACCGGAAGAAGAAGCTGAAATTCCAAAAGTTGCAGGTTCACTGGACGAAGCAATGGCTGCACTGAACGAAGACCGCGAGTTCCTGACCCGTGGTGGCGTATTCACTGACGACGCTATCGATGCTTATATCGAACTGCGTAAAGAAGAGATGGACCGCGTTCGTATGACTCCGCACCCAGTTGAGTTCGAATTGTATTACAGCGTTTAAGTTTTAGTTTTTTTGTTGCCGTGGAAACTTTTAGCCCATTTCATAATGGGCTTTTTTCTCCACTTTTCGTTTTCGTCATCATTCCTCTGGCTCAGTTGCGACTGAACCGCTAGGATTAATGCACCAAAAATGTGCAGGAGTCTGCGTAATGGCAACAGGCACGCTGCCCGATGCTGGGCAGATCCTCAATTCTCTCATTAATAGCATTCTGCTATTAGATGATTCTCTGGCTATTCATTATGCCAATCCCGCGGCCCAGCAACTTCTGGCGCAAAGCTCTCGTAAACTTTTTGGTACACCACTCCCCGAATTATTAGGCTATTTTTCTCTGAATATGGAGCTAATGAGGGAAAGTCTGGCGTCTGGACAAAGTTTTACCGATAACGAAGTCACACTGGTCGTTGATGGCCGGGCGCATATTTTATCGCTCACCGCACAATCATTGGCGGAAGGTTTCATATTGCTGGAAATGGCACCGATGGATAACCAACGTCGGCTAAGCCAAGAACAACTACAGCATGCTCAACAAATCGCCGCTCGAGATTTGGTGCGTGGGTTGGCTCATGAGATTAAGAACCCATTGGGCGGCTTACGGGGTGCAGCACAATTACTGTCAAAAGCACTGCCCGATCCGGCATTGCTGGAATATACCAAAGTCATCATTGAACAAGCTGACCGCTTACGTAATTTGGTTGACCGCCTATTAGGCCCACAGCGGCCTGGTCAACATGTAACACAAAGCATCCATCAGGTTGCTGAACGGGTTTGCCAACTCGTATCACTGGAAAAACCGGATAACGTGACGTTAATCCGTGATTATGACCCCAGTTTGCCTGAGCTGGCGCACGACCCCGACCAAATTGAACAAGTGCTGCTCAATATCACCCGCAATGCATTACAAGCTTTAGGTGAAGCTGGCGGCACGATAACACTTCGTACCCGTACCGCATTTCAGATAACGCTGCATGGTGTGCGCTACCGCTTGGCCGCGCGAATTGATATTGAAGATGATGGGCCAGGTGTACCAACGCAATTACAAGATACCCTGTTCTATCCGATGGTCAGTGGCCGTGAGGGAGGGACAGGCCTTGGCTTGTCGATTGCCCGCAGTCTTATCGATCAGCATTCGGGTAAAATTGAATTTAACAGTTGGCCGGGACATACCGAATTCTCGGTTTACCTGCCTATTCGCCAGTGAGGTTTCTATGCAACGAGGGATAGTCTGGATCGTCGATGACGATAGCTCCATCCGCTGGGTGCTTGAACGTGCACTGACTGGAGCGGGCCTGAACTGTGCAACCTTCGATACCGGTAACCAGGTGTTGGATGCTCTTGCCACGCAAACCCCGGATGTGTTGTTATCCGATATTCGTATGCCCGGTATGGATGGATTAGCACTGCTAAAACAAATTAAGCAGCGCCACCCGATGCTTCCGGTCATCATAATGACGGCACATTCTGATTTAGACGCAGCAGTTAGCGCTTACCAACAAGGGGCATTTGATTATCTGCCCAAACCCTTTGATATTGATGAAGCGGTCGCGCTGGTTGAGCGGGCTATCAGCCATTATCAAGAGCAACAACAACCCGCTCGCACCCAACCGGCCAGTGGCCCGACGGCTGATATCATCGGCGAAGCACCTGCGATGCAGGATGTTTTTCGCATCATTGGGCGCTTGTCTCGCTCCTCGATTAGTGTGCTGATTAACGGCGAATCGGGTACGGGTAAAGAGTTGGTAGCCCATGCATTGCATCGCCATAGCCCGCGGGCTAAAGCGCCGTTCATCGCGCTGAATATGGCGGCGATTCCGAAAGACTTAATTGAGTCCGAGCTGTTCGGTCACGAAAAAGGGGCCTTTACCGGTGCTAATCAAGTGCGCCAGGGCCGTTTTGAACAAGCCGATGGCGGCACACTATTTTTAGATGAAATCGGTGATATGCCGCTGGATGTGCAAACTCGCCTATTGCGTGTTTTGGCTGATGGCCAGTTCTATCGGGTTGGCGGTTATGCGCCAGTCAAGGTGGATGTGCGCATCATTGCCGCGACCCACCAAAATCTAGAGCTTCGGGTTCAGGAGGGGAAATTCCGTGAGGATTTATTCCATCGTCTGAATGTAATTCGCGTACATTTACCGCCGCTGCGTGAGCGCCGTGAAGATATTCCGCGTCTGGCTCGCTACTTCTTGCAAGTAGCCGCGAAAGAGTTGGGTGTCGAAGCCAAAAACCTGCACCCTGAAACAGAAGTTGCACTGACTCGCCTGCCTTGGCCAGGAAACGTACGCCAACTGGAAAATACCTGCCGTTGGTTGACGGTGATGGCTGCCGGGCAAGAAGTACTGGTTCAGGACTTACCTTCTGAGCTGTTTGAAACCAACACACCAGATGCTTCCGGCCAACGGATGCCGGATAATTGGTCAACATTACTGGCGCAATGGGCAGATCGGGCATTACGGTCTGGTCATCAGGACTTACTGTCAGAAGCGCAACCAGAAATGGAGCGCACGCTGTTAACCACCGCATTACGTCACACCCAAGGACACAAACAGGAAGCGGCACGCCTGTTAGGCTGGGGCCGAAATACGTTAACGCGTAAGTTGAAAGAATTGGGAATGGAATAAATTTTGTTTGAAAGAGACCGCTGACAAAGTTGATAAGCGGGGAAATGTGCCGAATGGGTCGTAGTCGCGTAAGCGACCGGAGCGCCCATCGGTGCAGTCACCCCGCAAGTCTCAGTGTGACAAAATAGGTTTATGAGCAACCTCTTTATCAGATCACGCGGGAGAACTGCTGCTTGCGCGCCTGTTTACGTAAATAGATATCGAAACACATACAAATATTACGAATGAGTAAACGCCCGCGCGGAGTTACACGGATACTCTTATCATCTCGCTCCACCAGCCCATCGTGTTCAAAGGGGGTGAGCAACTCAAAATCTTCAGCAAAATAATCAGCGAAACGAATACCATAATGCTGTTCAATCGGCTGATAACTGATTTGGAAGTTACAAATCAGTGTCTTAATCACGTCGCGGCGCAAACAATCATCTTCAGTCATGGTCAGGCCACGCCATAAGGCATTGCCACGCTGTTCGACAACGGCATAGTAAGTCTTCAAATCTTTTTCATTTTGCGCGTAACTGTCACCTAACATGCTGATGGCAGAAACCCCCAAACCAAGTAAATCGCTCTCACCTTGGGTGGTATAGCCCTGGAAATTACGATGTAATTTACCTTCACGCTGGGCAATCGCTAGCTCATCGTCTGGTCGGGCAAAATGATCCATACCAATGAACTGATAGCCAGATTCCGTTAAGAAACTGATGGTATGTTGCAAAATATCCAGTCGCTGCTCGGCAGTTGGCAAATCCGCATATTTAATTTTACGCTGTGCGGCAAACAGACTCGGCAAATGGGCGTAATTAAATACGCTCAAGCGATCAGGATTGAGTTCTGCTACCCGCTTGAGGGTAAAAGCAAAACTTTCTGGCGTCTGTTTTGGCAAACCATAAATCAAATCAATATTGGTTGAGTTAAATCCCAGCGCCTTAGCGCGGGCAATCAGTGCAAAGATAAAATCTTCATCTTGCTCACGGTTAACCAGCCGTTGAACCTCTTTATTGAAATCCTGCACCCCCATGCTCAGGCGATTAAACCCTTCAGCACGCAGATGATCGAGCACATCCAGCTCAATTTCACGCGGATCAACTTCAATTGACTGCTCTGCGCCGGGTAGAAAATCAAAGTTTTCACGCAACAGATTCATCAAATGAGTAATTTGTGTTTTATTTAGATAAGTTGGCGTGCCGCCGCCCCAATGCATCTGGCTGACCTGGCGACCGGCAAATAACGCAGCCCGCTGGCGGATCTCTTTTTCCAAAACCGCCAGGTATTCATCAGCTTTATGCTGTTGGCGTGTCACCAGCTTATTACAGCCACAGAAGTAGCAAAGCTTATGACAAAACGGGATATGCACATACAGCGATAAAGGCCGCTGTGGATAACGTTTCACTGCTTGCTGAAAAGCAGATTCATCGTACTCTTCACTAAACTCAAGGGCTGTGGGGTAAGAAGTATAGCGCGGCCCTGAATAATTATATTTTTGAATCAGGGACAGATCCCAAACTACAGCGTTTTCAGACATGTTCATTCCTTCCGATATTTTCGCTTACCGGGCCGGTTAGGGGGTAGATGTTTTCGTTGTCTGGCCACAGAAGCGCTGCGCAACTGCTTTCTTCGTTGCGACAGCCGCCATAGTTTACCCAATAACCACAATAGATAACATGTAAGTAGTAGGGCTATTATCGGGATCACCCACTTCATGCCTTAAAATGTATCTTTTGGATTACCACTCTTCAGTAATTTTAAGATATCTTCCGGCTTTTCTTCGCGCTCTTCGTCATCTTCGTCGTCACCCAGCTCAATGCCTAATTGCTCCATTAGTGCATCGATACGGTCTAACGTCAGATCAACGTAAGCCTGGTCTTCTTTACTCAATACTTCATCGTTATCGAGTCTGTCCAGCAATGCATCCAGACGCTCATCGTTTTCCAGCTTGGTTAGCTCTTCTTCCGGCGTCAGGCGTGGCTTAGCTTCAACTTTGGCCACTGGCTTAGTGGTTGGCTTCGCTTTTGCCTTGCTCTCGACCACCAGAGGTACAGGCACTTTGCTGCCAATACGCGGATCTTTCTCTTGAGCCTGAGTTGACCCCGTTTTATTGCTACCCTCAACATTGGTTCTCGCCCCTGAGCGATTGCCACTGTGTCTCTTCTGACGTTTGCGCTCGCGGGCTTCAATATCAAGCTCTACACGGGTTTTTTTATGACGCTTTGGCGTTGCGGTGCCTTTCGGGGCCGCACGGTCAGCGCGTGGTGCTTTATTTGGTTGCTTCATAACCTGTGCTCTTAAATGAGTATGGGATCGGATTGAGTATATACCCGTCATCTTCCAAGTTGCAGATGCTCTTACTTGCCGCTTTCCTGCATCTTGAAATTTATTGAGTATAGGATTGGGCCGGAATCTAGCAGAAAGAAGAGAAAGAAAAAAGGCGGCAGATTAACCTGTCGCCTTTTTTCGCACCTTCTGCGGAAGGATATCCTTACTGTGCATTCCCTACACTGATATAACGTCCCGGTTTCTCCCTACTGCAATTCGCCATCCTTGCCATCCCCCCAACCCTGAAGGTGACTCACCCAGCACTCCGGCCTGTGTCCATAAACATCCTTTTATATAAGCTCCCTGTATCATCCCTGGCTCACAGTATATCCATTACATTCCTTAAGCATACCCCACTCTTCCTAAGTGATTACGCTCCTTGCCAGTACATCCCGCACTGTTAAAAAACCATGAATCACAAAAATAGTCATTTGTTTTTATTCAAAAAAATAATCATAAAAACAAATTAACCGCTGATAAGTGTAGCCTATTATTAATAAAGTTTTTCTTAACAATCATTCAATGATAAGCGATTAGTTTTTCCGACAATGACCGCCAACTCACAAAAATTGCAATTTCACGAAAAAAAACAGATAGAGAGTGCGCCGCGCCCCCTCTACAACTTCAGGTAGAAAGAGGACAAAAGATAAACCCCCTTTTTTCGGCCCGATGCAGTTATAATCGCTGCATGTAAGCTATCTCTCACGGAGACAACAAATTTTGACTATCAGAAATTTTAACTATCACATGACTCACTTCGTCATCAGTGCTCCGGATATTCGCCATCTGCCACGTGATGAAGGTATTGAAGTGGCATTTGCTGGCCGCTCAAATGCAGGTAAATCGAGTGCTCTCAATACATTAACGGGTCAGAAAAGTTTGGCCAGAACCAGTAAAACACCGGGCCGTACTCAGCTAATTAACTTATTTGAAGTGGTTGAGGGTGTGCGTCTGGTTGACTTGCCAGGCTATGGCTATGCCGAAGTTCCGGAAGAGATGAAACTCAAGTGGCAACGCGCATTAGGAGAGTATTTACAGAAACGTAACTGCCTGAAAGGGTTGGTTGTGTTGATGGATATTCGTCATCCACTGAAAGATTTGGACCAGCAGATGATTACCTGGGCAGTCGCCGTTGGTACCCCGGTTATGCTACTACTGACCAAAGCAGATAAGCTGGCATCTGGCGCTCGCAAAGCCCAACTAAACATGGTACGAGAAGCTATCATTCCATTTATGGGTGATATTCAGGTTGAAGCTTTCTCATCATTGAAAAAGATTGGTGTCGATAAGTTGCGTGAAAAGCTGGATACCTGGTTCAGCGAAATCCCGCCGGAAGTCATGATTGACGAGTATGACGACGAAGAAGGCAAATAACCTGTTGCCATGTGCAGCCCGCAAGGGCTGTTACTTCAGAAGTGGCCGTCATATCGCTCGGCACGAAAACCTTCGCTCCAGTTTTTTGTGATAAATCCCCCCAACGACGCTTTTCTATCAGTCAATATTTCGCCCATTTTCTGGCCTATTTTCTGACAAAGGCCCAATAAAAAACGCCCCAGTCAATAAATGACTGGGGCGGCTAATATACAGCCAAATCCGATTACGTGAAGTAAAAGGTCTGAAAGATAGAACATCTTACCTCTGTACCCTACGTCTGTAACTCTACATCATTTTTTCGCAGGGCAAAAGAATTTTTTGTTGTATAGTTACACAAATTGTCACGATTCAGCGCACATCATCCCCGCATTATCGCACCAAAATGTAGCTTAATTACATAAAGTGCTTTATTTATCACCACTTACCCATACAACTAATGAGCTTGATCCCAGTTATAACCCACACCGACATCAACTTTTAATGGCACAGCCAGTTGCATGCTTTGTTCCATCAGTTCGCGGATCTTCTGTTCGGCGCTTTCCAGTACACTTTCATGCACTTCAAATACTAATTCATCGTGTACTTGCATGATGACCCGCACCAAAGGCTCAGGTTGTTGCTGTAACCAGGCATCCACTGCAATCATTGCACGCTTAATAATATCAGCAGCAGTCCCTTGCATCGGCGCATTGATAGCTTCACGTTCTGCGGCTTTGCGACGAGTAGCATTACGTGAGTGAATATCAGGTAAATAGAGGCGACGGCCATCCAGAGTCGTGACATAACCTTGTTCGGCGGCTTGTTTGCGGGTGCGCTCCATATATTCCAACACACCAGGATAGCGCTCAAAATAGAGATCCATATAGCGCTGAGCTTCCCCACGAGGAATATTCAGCTGCCGCGCCAAACCAAATGCACTCATGCCATAAATCAAACCAAAGTTGATGGCTTTCGCACTGCGGCGTTGCTCGTTTGTGACTTTTTCCAGTGATAAGCCAAAGACTTCAGCCGCAGTCGCGCGGTGGATATCCTTGCCAGCAGCAAATGCTGCCAATAACCCTTTATCCTGCGACAAATGAGCCATGATACGCAGCTCAATCTGGGAGTAGTCAGCCGCCATGATGCGGTAGCCTTCTGGCGCAATAAAGGCCTGACGTATACGACGCCCCTCTTCATTTCGCACCGGAATGTTTTGCAAGTTAGGATCACGGGAAGATAAACGCCCAGTGGCAGTTACAGCCTGATGATAAGAGGTATGAACTCGCCCAGAAACCGGGTTAATCATCAACGGCAGTTTATCGGTATAGGTACTTTTCAGCTTCGCTAAGCCCCGATACTCAAGAATAACCTTCGGCAGAGGGTAATCCAGCGCCAACTCGGCCAGCACCTCTTCGTTAGTTGAAGCCGCGCCGCCAGGGGTTTTCTTCAAAATAGGCAGTTTTTGTTTTTCATACAAAATAACCTGTAACTGCTTTGGCGAGGCGAGATTAAAAGGCTCTTCAGCCAATTCGTGCGCTTGTTTTTCCAGCTCATCAAGACGAATAGTCAGTTCTTTGGAGTGCGCCGCCAATATATTCTGGTCAATCAATACACCAGTCCGCTCGATACGGGACAAAATTGGCAGTAACGGCATCTCAATTTCTTGGAATACCCGTTTGAGTCCCTCACTTTGCTGTAACTTCGGCCACAACACCAAGTGTAACTGTAGGGTAACGTCTGCATCTTCTGCCGCATAAGGCCCGGCTTGCTCTAACGCAATTTGGTTGAAGGTAAGTTGATTTTTACCTTTACCGGCGATCTCTTCGAAAGTAATGGTCTTATGGTTGAGATAGCGCTCCGCCAGGCTATCCATATCATGTCTGCCGGCAACACTGTCTAAAACATAAGATTCCAACATGGTATCAAAAGCAATACCACGCAGATCAATGCCATAACGTGCCAGCATGCTTTGGTCAAACTTAAGATTCTGACCAACTTTCAGTGCCTTATCATCTTCCAGCAAGGGTTTAAGCTGGGCCAGAACCCAATCCCTATCAAGCTGAGCAGGAGCATCCAAATAATCATGTGCTAATGGCAGGTAAGCTGCTTCACCCGGCGCCACTGCAAAAGAGAGGCCAATTAAATTACTGCTGAGGGTATCAAGGCCGTCAGTTTCAGTATCAAAAGCAAAAACCTCTGCCTTTTTAAGCCGCTCAATCCAGTCGCTTAAAGATTTTTCATCCAAGATAGTCTGATAATTTTCTTGTGAGAGCACGGCGGTCACTTCAGCCACAGGTGCAGACTCTGGTGCTACAAAAGCTTTATTGCTTGCCTGCGCTGTTGGCCTATCTTTTTTACCATCCAGCCATTTGCCAGCCTCTACATCCGCAAGCCAGCGCTTAAACTCATAACGACTGAATAATTGATGTAATTGCTCATCATCCGGCGCTGAGACATTCAACTCATCACACGTTATATCCAGTTCAACATCCGTTTTAATCGTGGCTAATTTATAAGAGAGATAAGCAACATCTTTATTCTGCTCTAACTTGGCAGACATCGTTTTTGCACCACGGAATGTCAGTGTGGGTATCTTATCCAAATGATTAAATAGTGAGTCCAGCCCACCCAGACCTTGCAATAAAGCCTGTGCCGTTTTCTCACCAACACCTGGAACTCCCGGAATATTATCGGATGAGTCACCCATCAGAGCGAGAAAATCAATAATCAGTTCAGGGGGAACGCCATATTTTTCGCACACTTCCTGTGGCCCTAAAATAGCGTTATTCATTGTATTAATAAGAGTGATATTTGGCGTAACTAATTGCGCCATATCTTTATCACCGGTACTAATTAATACGGCATGACCTGCTTTTTCAGCCTCTTGTGCCAAAGTACCAATAACATCGTCAGCCTCAACACCGGAAACAACCAATAAAGGTAGCCCCATAGCCTTAACCATTTGGTGAAGAGGCTCAATTTGAGCCCGCAAATCATCGGGCATGGGTGGGCGGTGAGACTTATATTCCGCGAAAAGCTCGTCACGAAATGTTTTACCTTTGGCATCAAAAACTACGGCGACATGGCTTGGTCGGTATTGCAGCAACAGACTGCGCAACATGTTCAACACGCCATACATCGCGCCCGTTGGCTCGCCCTTGCTGTTGGTTAGCGGCGGAAAAGCATGGTAAGCACGATAGAGGTAAGAGGAACCGTCTACGAGGATTAATGGGTTTTCTGCAATCTGGGCCATAGAGTTTCTTCATCTTTATTCATCAAGGTCTGACGCTAAGAATGCCATAGCTGGCGTCAAGAGACGAATTTTAGCGTCCATTGTTGTGCGGAAGAGAGCATTTTTACATTGTGATCTTAAAGATCCAGCTTGTGGATAACTTTGTGAGTAAAAACATGAGCAGATTATATCTTCTGGCTCTTTTTTTATAGAGTAATATTTTATGTCTTAATAATCATATAGTTATAGTTCTTACTTTCTTATTCTATTGTCATTATTTCGTTATCTGAATTGTGGATATTACTTATTCAGTTACCATCACAAGGTCCGTTAATTTTACTTATCGTAAATTTATTGGCACAGACTTTTTATTCCTTCACGCAAACTTATTTTTATCTTTTTGTACCTTAAATATTGGCGATAACCTATCACCGGAATAGATAAACCAATCAAAAACAACATTAAGATTAATAAATATCGGCACTCAGTAGGGTGGTTATCACATTAGATAACATGATGTTTTTATAGTGGGATAGAAACAGATTTGACGTGTGTAGATATTAGATAACTGAAAGAGGGGCTAATAAAATCCAGCCCCTCTTTTTATACTATTATTTCTGAGTCAGCAGGAACTTAACGACATCTGCATACTGTTTAACATAGGTATCCATTGAGCTGGTATCCATGCCATCGTTTTTAATCATATATTTGCCATTAACAAACATGGCTGGTACACCACGTAGTTCTAAGTCTTCAGCTGCTTTTTGCTGCTGAACAACCAGAGATTTAACGACAAAACTGTTTAATGCTGCATCAAATTCTTCACCACTCACTCCTGCTTTGATAAATACATTACGGATATCATCAGGGGTTTGTACCGTTTGTGTTTTCTGTACACCTTCAAACATCAATGGAGTGATTTTCTCTTCAACGCCCAATGCCATAGCAACAGCCCATGCTTGAGTTAGTTGCTTGCCCAATGGGCCAAGGAACTCAACATGGTAGCGAGTCATTTTAGTCCCTTCCGGCAGTGCTTTCTTTACCGCTTGAGGAACATGGTAAACCTCTTCAAACTGGTAGCAGTGCGGGCAATAGAAAGAGAAAAACTCTAAAACTTGGGGCTCACCGGTTACCGGTTTGTTTAACGTTTGGTACTGGGTACCATCAGTAAATTGTGCAGCCGATGCACTGAATGCCATCACCATGCCAACGAGTGCTAACCATACATTTTTCATACTATAAGAATCTCCATTATCTTAGCTTTAGTACGTTAATTTAATTTCAGTACATTGGCATCAGCTGCAAAGGGGGTGCCTGCAACAGCTTAACCTGTTCTGTAAATGATGCAGTCTGCTGTAACCAAAAATCAGACTCCGCCATCCACGGAAAACTTTTAGGAAATGCCGGGTCCTGCCAACGTCTGGCGACCCATGCAAGGTAATAAACCATCCGCATCGCGCGTAACGGTTCAATGAGTGCAAGTTCTCGCTGATCAAAATCAGCAAACTCGCCATAAGCTTCTAACAAGATATCTAACTGGATCAGTTGCTCACGGCGCTCGCCATGTAACAACATCCAAAGATCCTGAACCGCCGGGCCATTTCGAGCATCATCCAAATCGACAAACATCGGCCCATCGCGCCACAAAATATTGCCTGGGTGGCAGTCACCATGTAACCGCAATGGTTGCCAATCTGTATGCCAATACTGCTTGATGGTGCTAATCAACAGATCAGTTGCTGCCAGAAATTTGTCTCGCTGTTTTGCTGGTACCAATTCGCTGCTGGCCAGCAATTGGCGTGGTTCTGTCAGATACTCCTCAATCCCTATCGTTGAGCGAGCGACAAACAAAGCATCACTGCCCACCTGGTGAATTCGGCCTAGATAGCGCCCAACCCACTCTAATTGATCAAGATTATCGATTTCATACTGACGCCCACCAACGCTCGGAAAAACAGTAAAGAAAAAGCCACCATGAGTATGCAAGGTACGTCCATCGAGCTGCAATGGGGCTATCACCGGGATTTCAGACTCTGCCAAATCAAGCGAGAACTGATGTTCTTCCAGGATTTGCTCGCTGCTCCAGCGCTCAGGGCGGTAGAATTTCACCACGTATCGCTTACGATCTTCGTCCATAAACTGATAAACACGGTTTTCATAACTATTGAGCGCAGTTAATCCTGAATCTACCCGCAACCCCACACCTTCGAGAGCATCCATAATCAGGTCAGGAGACAATGTCTGAAAATTAAAAGCAGAGCTGTTCATAACAACATTCAGTCTATGTAAGTGACAGCGGCTCGCTGAGAATAAGAGATAGTATCATCAAAGCCCCCTATCTACGCAGACAGGAGTATAGCTAATCTTTAATGATGCCACGGGCACGCAATATGGCAGTTTTAAAGTCTTCTTCATAATCTTTTTTCAGGCCAGGAATCACTTCTGTTGATGCTGAACCACGCATTTTCAGATGATAAATAAGAATATCGTCCGTAAGCTCCGCAAATTCACCTTCAAAACCAGCTTCTTCTGACAGCTTTTGTAAAAACTGCACCAAATTTAAATCGGGTTCTTGCTGCCAGGCTGGATGTAAAAGCTCTATCAGTTCATTAACACGATGGCATTTCATAGCAAATTTGTCCTATTTAAAAATATGCTGACAAAGTAGCAGGGATATTCACACAGGGAAAGAGAGCCTATTGTCAATAAAAGTAAATCCTGACCAATCCTGCTATTTAAAGATACAATTCGTCTGTCAATTGAATGCAACGGAGTGATAGAAATGCAGCCCAATATTACAGGCGTTATTCTTGCGGGAGGCCGTTCTTCCCGAATGGGAGGTAATGATAAAGGACTGACTCTTCTTCACGATAAACCATTGTTTCAATATGTCATAGATAGATTAAAACCTCAGGTTAACGATCTCCTTATTAATGCTAATCGTAATCAAGAGTTGTATCAAGCTAGTGGAGTACCCGTCGTTAGCGATATCATTACTGGCTTTGTCGGGCCATTGGCGGGTATGCATGCAGGGTTGAGCTATTCACCTACTGAATGGGTTGTGTTTGCCCCTTGCGACGTTCCAGCGCTTCCAAGTAATTTAGTATCTCAACTTTGGCAAGGAAAGCAGCAAGCACTGGCAGCTTATGTTCACGATGGCGAGCGAGCACACCCAACATTAGCGCTAATGCATGTTAGCTTGAAATCACTGCTTGCAGAATATTTAGCAAAAAGTGATCGCAAGCTAATGATATTTATGGATAGTGTTAATGCTCAGCCCATAATATTCCGTGGACAAAAGGATCAATTCAGCAACCTAAATACTCCCGCTGACTGTGACTTATGGGAACAAAGTAAAAGAGGAGAATTATGAGTCGCAAAACACCACCACTGTTAGGGATTGCTGCATACAGTGGTACAGGTAAAACAACATTACTCAAAAGCCTAATTCCTTTATTACAACAGCGGCAAATCCGGGTAGGTCTGATTAAACATACACATCACAATATGGAAATTGATACGCCAGGTAAGGATAGTTATGAGCTGCGTAAGGCCGGTGCGTATCAGACCTTGGTTGCTAGTGATTGCCGTTGGGCATTAATGACAGAAACACCAGAACAAAAACCATTGGATCTACACTATCTTGCCAGCAGGTTGGATGCTGCAACTATCGATCTAATATTAGTTGAAGGTTTTAAACATGAGCCAATCAATAAAATTGCCCTCTATCGAGAAGCGGTAGGAAAGCCTTACACAGATTTGATTGATGAATATGTTATTGCTTTGGCAAGTGATGAACTGATAGAGACCGCTGTGGAGCAATTAGATATTAATCAACCTGAACAAATTGCAGATTTCATTTGTAGCTGGCTTCAAATCAACCCATCACAGCCATAAAACAAAAAAGGCCGCCCGCCAGGTTAGCCTCAGACTGCTAACAAACCTCGACAACCCAATCTTGCAAGGTGAAGGCAGGTAGAAGAGTAAAGCGTCCGCGCCAAGGATGCCGCGGGTCGAGCCATCAGGGACGATTTTACGGCGTCTTTACGATCTGCCTGTTTTCACCGTTACGGGCACTTTGTCATTAACCTCAGCCCTCTGCTCAGCAGAAGGCTCTTTCTTTGGTTTTTTTATTTCCCACATAGCAAAAACCCCACGCTTTTGGCATGGGGTCTCGGCTTGATTTGATGCCTGGCAGTGTCCTACTCTCGCATGGGGAGACCCCACACTACCATCGGCGCTACGGCGTTTCACTTCTGAGTTCGGCATGGGTTCAGGTGGGTCCACCGCGCTATGGCCGCCAGGCAAATTCTGTTTCAATTAACCCGCTACATGTATTAATCACGCAGCCAGCCAATCCAATCTCGGAACTTCGCTGAAAATATCTATCTCTCAAATTCAAAACACCTTTGGTGTTGTAAGGTTAAGCCTCACGGATCATTAGTACTGGTTAGCTCAATGCATCGCTGCACTTACACACCCAGCCTATCAACGTCATAGTCTTTAACGTTCCTTCAGGGGGCTTAAAGCCCCAGGGAAGACTCATCTCGAGGCAAGTTTCCCGCTTAGATGCTTTCAGCGGTTATCTCTTCCGAATTTAGCTACCGGGCAATGCCATTGGCATGACAACCCGAACACCAGTGATTCGTCCACTCCGGTCCTCTCGTACTAGGAGCAGCCCCTCTCAATCTTCCAACGCCCACGGCAGATAGGGACCGAACTGTCTCACGACGTTCTAAACCCAGCTCGCGTACCACTTTAAATGGCGAACAGCCATACCCTTGGGACCTACTTCAGCCCCAGGATGTGATGAGCCGACATCGAGGTGCCAAACACCGCCGTCGATATGAACTCTTGGGCGGTATCAGCCTGTTATCCCCGGAGTACCTTTTATCCGTTGAGCGATGGCCCTTCCATTCAGAACCACCGGATCACTAAGACCTACTTTCGTACCTGCTCGAGCCGTCACTCTCGCAGTCAAGCTAGCTTATGCCTTTGCACTAACCTCACGATGTCCGACCGTGATTAGCTAACCTTCGTGCTCCTCCGTTACTCTTTGGGAGGAGACCGCCCCAGTCAAACTACCCACCAGACACTGTCCTCACCCCAGATTATGGGGCCGAGTTAGAACATCAAACATTAAAGGGTGGTATTTCAAGGTTGGCTCCATGCAGACTGGCGTCCACACTTCAATGCCTCCCACCTATCCTACACATCAAGGCTCAATGTTCAGTGTCAAGCTATAGTAAAGGTTCACGGGGTCTTTCCGTCTTGCCGCGGGTACACTGCATCTTCACAGCGAGTTCAATTTCACTGAGTCTCGGGTGGAGACAGCCTGGCCATCATTACGCCATTCGTGCAGGTCGGAACTTACCCGACAAGGAATTTCGCTACCTTAGGACCGTTATAGTTACGGCCGCCGTTTACTGGGGCTTCGATCAAGAGCTTCGCCTTGCGGCTGACCCCATCAATTAACCTTCCAGCACCGGGCAGGCGTCACACCGTATACGTCCACTTTCGTGTTTGCACAGTGCTGTGTTTTTATTAAACAGTTGCAGCCAGCTGGTATCTGCGACTGGCTTCGGCGCCGGGAGCAAGTCCCTTTACCTAATGCCAGCGTGCCTTCTCCCGAAGTTACGGCACCATTTTGCCTAGTTCCTTCACCCGAGTTCTCTCAAGCGCCTGAGTATTCTCTACCTGACCACCTGTGTCGGTTTGGGGTACGATTTAATGTTACCTGATGCTTAGAGGCTTTTCCTGGAAGCTTGGCATCAACTACTTCACCACCGTAGTGGCTCGTCATCACACCTCAGCGTTGATAAGCAACCGGATTTACCAAGTCACTCCGCCTACATGCTTAAACCGGGACAACCGTCGCCCGGCTAGCCTAGCCTTCTCCGTCCCCCCTTCGCAGTAACACCAAGTACAGGAATATTAACCTGTTTCCCATCGACTACGCTTTTCAGCCTCGCCTTAGGGGTCGACTCACCCTGCCCCGATTAACGTTGGACAGGAACCCTTGGTCTTCCGGCGTGCGGGTTTTTCACCCGCATTATCGTTACTTATGTCAGCATTCGCACTTCTGATACCTCCAGCAACCCTCACAGGTCACCTTCAACGGCTTACAGAACGCTCCCCTACCCAACGAACGTATCCCTAAGCCAACTCGACTTTATTGGACGCATTGACGTCGCTGCGCTCCGTCAATCATTATCCACTGCCGTGAATTGTCTTGGGTGATACGTTCGCTGCCGCAGCTTCGGTGCATGGTTTAGCCCCGTTACATCTTCCGCGCAGGCCGACTCGACCAGTGAGCTATTACGCTTTCTTTAAATGATGGCTGCTTCTAAGCCAACATCCTGGCTGTCTGTGCCTTCCCACATCGTTTCCCACTTAACCATGACTTTGGGACCTTAGCTGGCGGTCTGGGTTGTTTCCCTCTTCACGACGGACGTTAGCACCCGCCGTGTGTCTCCCGTGATAACATTCTTCGGTATTCGGAGTTTGCATCGGTTTGGTAAGTCGGGATGACCCCCTAGCCGAAACAGTGCTCTACCCCCGAAGATGAGTTCACGAGGCGCTACCTAAATAGCTTTCGGGGAGAACCAGCTATCTCCCGGTTTGATTGGCCTTTCACCCCCAGCCACAAGTCATCCGCTAATTTTTCAACATTAGTCGGTTCGGTCCTCCAGTTAGTGTTACCCAACCTTCAACCTGCCCATGGCTAGATCACCGGGTTTCGGGTCTATACCTTGCAACTATTCGCCCAGTTAAGACTCGGTTTCCCTACGGCTCCCCTATTCGGTTAACCTTGCTACAAAATATAAGTCGCTGACCCATTATACAAAAGGTACGCAGTCACACCACGAAGGTGCTCCCACTGCTTGTACGTACACGGTTTCAGGTTCTATTTCACTCCCCTCGCCGGGGTTCTTTTCGCCTTTCCCTCACGGTACTGGTTCACTATCGGTCAGTCAGGAGTATTTAGCCTTGGAGGATGGTCCCCCCATATTCAGACAGGATGTCACGTGTCCCGCCCTACTCATCGAACTCACAACGTATGCATTTTTGTGTACGGGACTATCACCCTGTACCGTGCGACTTTCCAGACGCTTCCACTAACACATATGCTGATTCAGGTTCTGGGCTCCTCCCCGTTCGCTCGCCGCTACTGGGGGAATCTCGGTTGATTTCTTTTCCTCGGGGTACTTAGATGTTTCAGTTCCCCCGGTTCGCCTTGCATGGCTATGTATTCACCATGCAATAGTGCAACGAATTGCACTGGGTTTCCCCATTCGGGTATCGTCGGTTATAACGGTTCATATCACCTTACCGACGCTTTTCGCAGATTAGCACGCCCTTCATCGCCTCTGACTGCCTAGGCATCCACCGTGTACGCTTAGTCGCTTAACCTCACAACCCAAAGATGTTTCTTCTTTATTGGTGTGGCTGCGAACACACTCTGCGTCGTTGTGCAGTGCGCGCAATCCTCATGAACGTAGCGTTCACTCCGGTTGCTGTGCGCTGTACGCCTTGCTGAGTATCTTCTCGCTCACACTGCAACAATGATAAACACATTGGCATTGCAATTATTTGAGAGACTCTAATACAGGTTAATCCTTATCTCAGTACTTCTACGGAGAGATAAGTTTCAGCTGTATTGTTTCAATTTTCAGCTTGTTCCAGATTGTTAAAGAGCAATATCTTAAACACGACTTGTTAAAGTCATCTTTAAGATACTTTTGAGTTCATAAAGAACCGGTTGATAATGTCTTTCACTCATTATCGGAGTGGCGTCCCCAAGGGGATTCGAACCCCTGTTACAGCCGTGAAAGGGCAGTGTCCTAGGCCTCTAGACGATGGGGACACAAAAATTTCTACTGAATCATGGATTCAGTATTTTTGTGTAAAGGTGAGAATGTGGTGACACATTCGAACGACTGATGCAGTAAAAACTCGATACCGAGGCCTTACAACACAATCATCACCCTCATCAACAGGTGCTCTTGCTCGTTTACATTCATCAGACAATCTGTGTGGACACTACGCAATGCGTATCTGAGGTAAGGAGGTGATCCAACCGCAGGTTCCCCTACGGTTACCTTGTTACGACTTCACCCCAGTCATGAATCACAAAGTGGTAAGCGCCCTCCCGAAGGTTAAGCTACCTACTTCTTTTGCAACCCACTCCCATGGTGTGACGGGCGGTGTGTACAAGGCCCGGGAACGTATTCACCGTAGCATTCTGATCTACGATTACTAGCGATTCCGACTTCATGGAGTCGAGTTGCAGACTCCAATCCGGACTACGACAGACTTTATGTGGTCCGCTTGCTCTCGCGAGTTCGCTTCACTTTGTATCTGCCATTGTAGCACGTGTGTAGCCCTACTCGTAAGGGCCATGATGACTTGACGTCATCCCCACCTTCCTCCGGTTTATCACCGGCAGTCTCCTTTGAGTTCCCACCATTACGTGCTGGCAACAAAGGATAAGGGTTGCGCTCGTTGCGGGACTTAACCCAACATTTCACAACACGAGCTGACGACAGCCATGCAGCACCTGTCTCACAGTTCCCGAAGGCACCGAAGCATCTCTGCTAAGTTCTGTGGATGTCAAGAGTAGGTAAGGTTCTTCGCGTTGCATCGAATTAAACCACATGCTCCACCGCTTGTGCGGGCCCCCGTCAATTCATTTGAGTTTTAACCTTGCGGCCGTACTCCCCAGGCGGTCGACTTAACGCGTTAGCTCCGGAAGCCACGCCTCAAGGGCACAACCTCCAAGTCGACATCGTTTACAGCGTGGACTACCAGGGTATCTAATCCTGTTTGCTCCCCACGCTTTCGCACCTGAGCGTCAGTCTTTGTCCAGGGGGCCGCCTTCGCCACCGGTATTCCTCCAGATCTCTACGCATTTCACCGCTACACCTGGAATTCTACCCCCCTCTACAAGACTCTAGCTTGCCAGTTTCAAATGCAGTTCCCACGTTAAGCGCGGGGATTTCACATCTGACTTAACAAACCGCCTGCGTGCGCTTTACGCCCAGTAATTCCGATTAACGCTTGCACCCTCCGTATTACCGCGGCTGCTGGCACGGAGTTAGCCGGTGCTTCTTCTGCGAGTAACGTCAATCCAACAACGTATTAAGTTATTGGCCTTCCTCCTCGCTGAAAGTGCTTTACAACCCGAAGGCCTTCTTCACACACGCGGCATGGCTGCATCAGGCTTGCGCCCATTGTGCAATATTCCCCACTGCTGCCTCCCGTAGGAGTCTGGACCGTGTCTCAGTTCCAGTGTGGCTGGTCATCCTCTCAGACCAGCTAGGGATCGTCGCCTAGGTGAGCCATTACCCCACCTACTAGCTAATCCCATCTGGGCACATCCGATGGCGTGAGGCCCTAAGGTCCCCCACTTTGGTCCGAAGACGTTATGCGGTATTAGCTACCGTTTCCAGTAGTTATCCCCCTCCATCAGGCAGTTTCCCAGACATTACTCACCCGTCCGCCGCTCGCCGGCAAAGTAGTAAACTACTTCCCGCTGCCGCTCGACTTGCATGTGTTAGGCCTGCCGCCAGCGTTCAATCTGAGCCATGATCAAACTCTTCAATTTAAGATTTGTTTGATTTGCTATGAATTAACATAGCGATGCTCAAAGATTACTTTCTGCAAATATGCATTCGAACCGAAGTTCAAATGTGTACTGCTTTGGTCACTCTTCAAGACTTTGATATTGCTTCTGCCTGTCGAAACAGGCTTCGATATCGTCTTGCGAGTGCCCACACAGATTGTCTGATAAATTGTTAAAGAGCGTTCGTTACCCGTTTGCCTTGCGGCGAATCTTACGGTAACGCGGGAGGCAGATAATACGCTTTCCCGCTGAAGAGTCAAGAGTTTATTTGGTTTCTTTCGAAGTCAAACTCAATCATTTCTCTTCCTGACCCGGCGAAGTCTGTTTCGTTGTTCCCAGTCAGTGGAGGCGCATTATAGGGAGTTCCTGACAGCCTGCAACCCCTAATTTCAAAAAAATTTTCAACCGTGTTTTTTTTCAGCAAAAATGGGGTAAAAGGCCAGAATTTAAACAATTATTAAGCTAAACATTAACTACCCAAGTTAAACAGTAGAGTAAAATAGAAGTATAAGAAGATAGATAGGACAAAACACCATGCAACTAAATACCCAACAGCAGGCCGCCCAGCGCAATCTTTCGTATCTGTTGGCCGAAAAAATTGGCCAGCGCATTCTTGCGGGGGAATATGAAGCCGGCAGTATATTGCCTGGCGAGATAGAGTTGGGGGAGCAATTTGGTGTCAGCCGTACCGCAGTACGTGAAGCGGTAAAGATGCTCGCCGCAAAAGGCATGTTATTACCGCGTCCGCGTATCGGCACCCGAGTGATGCCACAAACCAATTGGAACTTCCTTGACCAAGAGTTGCTGACCTGGTGGATGACCAGAGAGAACTTCGATCAAGTGATGCAACACTTCCTTATATTAAGGAGGTCACTCGAGCCTCAAGCCTGTTCTCTGGCGGCTATCAATGTCAGCGGAAAACAAAAAGCCCTGTTAACATCGTTAATGACAGAAATGTGCGAGCTGCATGCCCATTTTAATCGCGAACGATGGATTCAAGTGGATGCCCAATTTCATCAATTGATCTATGAAGCCAGTGGTAATCCATTTTTAACGTCTTTCGCTAATTTGTTCAGTTCGGTTTATCACAGTTACTTTCGTTCTATTACCGGCGATGAGGTGATTAAGCTGCAACACCATCAAAATATTGTCGATACTATTCTGGCTGGCGATAGCCAAGGTGCATTGGTAGCTTGTCAGGTGTTATTAAAAGAGAAAGACTAACGGTCAGATGTTCTTTATATCTATATATAGACAGAGAGGGTACTCACGCCCACCCAATATAATCAGGACGGACAATGATAAAATCTGCGCGCAGCATGGCGGGTCTCCCTTGGATAGCCGCCATGGCTTTCTTTATGCAGGCTTTGGATGCCACCATACTGAATACGGCACTCCCTTCAATTGCTGAAAGCCTTAATCGCTCACCTCTAACTATGCAGTCAGCTATTATCAGCTATACCCTCACGGTGGCAATGTTGATTCCGGTGAGTGGTTGGTTGGCCGATCGTTTCGGCACTCGGCGCATTTTCATTTTGGCTGTTTCATTATTTACGCTGGGGTCATTACTGTGCGCGCTTTCCGGTTCTCTACCATTTTTGGTGGCATCCCGAGTTATTCAAGGGGTGGGTGGTGCCATGATGATGCCCGTCGCCAGGCTAGCACTTATCCGGGCTTATCCGCGCAGTGAGTTATTGCCAGTATTAAATTTCGTCACCATCCCCGGATTAATCGGCCCTGTCATGGGACCATTATTAGGGGGGTTATTGGTCACCTACGCCACATGGCACTGGATTTTTATCCTTAATATTCCCATCGGCTTACTGGGTATCTTTTATGCCCGTAAATATATGCCCGACTTCACTATGCCGAAACGCGCCTTTGATATTATCGGTTTTCTGTTATTCGGTAGCAGCTTGGTTATGATATCCGTGAGCCTGGAAATAATGGGTCGCCCAGATATTGCCAGCTACTTGCCAGCCGCTGTGCTGTTGGGCGGTTTATTAATGCTGCTCTTCTATATATTCCACGCCAAAGGCCATCCTAATCCGCTAATTGGTTTGCCGCTGTTTAAAACCCGAACCTTTTCCGTCGGCATTGCGGGTAATGTAGCTTCACGTTTAGGCACTGGCTGCGTTCCTTTCCTGATGCCACTCATGTTGCAAGTCGGGTTTGGTTATTCCGCTATTATTGCCGGTTGTATGATGGCCCCCACCGCCATTGGTTCGATGATGGCAAAATCAGCGGTAACTCAAGTTTTACGTTCACTGGGTTACCGCACGGTGTTGGTGGGCATTACGGCTATTATCGGTGTACTGATTGCCTTGTTTGCTTTTCAATCGCCGGGCATGTCACCTTGGTTGATGATATTGCCACTGTTTATATTGGGTATGGCGATGTCGACACAATTTACGGCAATGAACACCATTACTCTGGCTGATTTAACCGATAACAATGCCAGCTCAGGTAACAGTGTTTTAGCAGTGACCCAGCAACTGGCGATTAGCTTTGGCGTTGCCATCAGTGCCGTAGTTTTGCGGTTTTACGATGGGTTGTCGTTTGGAAATAATATTGACCACTTCCACTACACCTTTATTACGATGGGTGCCGTGACATTGCTGTCATCGATGGTGTTCTTATTACTCAAACCTAGAGATGGCGATAACTTGATTCAGGGCCGTAATGTGAAAAAGGTTACGCAGCCCGCAGAGAGTGAAGTTTAACGAGTAGCGACCGATCCGCGCTCGATTAGCTCGGGAGTGAGAATCAGAACTTGTGGTTCCGCTTCCGGGCTATTTAGCCGATGAATAAGAGTATCAATAGCCAACTCACCGAGGGAATCTTTGGGCTGATGAATGGTCGTCAACGGTGGCGTCATATATTGTGCAATTTCGATATCATCATAACCAATGACCGCCATGTCCTGCGGAATCGATAACCCAGCCTGATGTAAGGCCTGATAAACCCCAACCGCCATCGCATCATTACTGGTAAAGACCGCTTCAGGGGGTTGCGGCAATGCCAGTAGCTGCTTCATGGCAACCAAGCCGCCCCCAAATTCAAAATCACTGGCCACTTCATAATCAGGGAGCACCGGTAGACCCGCGCGATCCATTGCTTGGCGGAATCCTTGCAAACGTTCTTTAGCCGGTGTTTTATCTTGTGGGCCTGCAATACAGGCGATACGAGTATATCCTCTGGCAATCAGGTACGAAGTTGCCATTTCCCCACCTAATAAAGAGTTATCCTGAATGACATCATTCACTCCTTCAAAGGGTGCCCAATCCATCATAATGATCGGTAGAGAAGGGTAGCAGCGCAGAATATCCTGCGACGGGCGATGACTTTCGGTACACATCAGTAGCAAACCATCGACGCGCTTTTGCATTAGAGTTTCAATACTACGACTCATGCGATCGATATCACCCTCGGTATTACACAAAATCAAACTGTAGCCGCGCTCATAGCAACTACGCTCCACACCACGAACCACTTCAGCGTAAAACGGGTTGCTACTGGCAGTGACTAACATGCCGATAGTCCGGGTTTCATTGAGTTTTAAACTACGCGCTAACGCAGATGGGGCATAGTTAAGTTGCTTGATGGCAGCCAGCACTTTGTCGCGAATAGGATCGCTAACAAAACGATTTTTATTAATAACATGTGAGACAGTAGAGGTTGATACGCCCGCTAAGCGAGCGACATCTTTCATGGTGGCCAAAGTTATACCCGATCTTGTAAGAAACTATCGATCTCGGCCCGCCAAGGAATGGAAGGTTGTGCGCCAGGGCGAGTCACTGCAATCGCAGCCGCAGCATGAGCAAAACGGACGGCTGAACCCATTGCCTGCCCTTCCAGTAATGCAGTCAATAATGCGCCATTGAATGTATCACCGGCGGCAATGGTATCTACTGCATTAACTTTAAAGCCAGCGACTAATTTGCCCTGACCTTGCTCGCTAAGCCACACTCCACGGCTGCCCAACGTAATAATCACAGTGGCGATACCTTTATCATGCAAAATTTGCGCGGCTTTCGCTGCGTCATCATCCTGCTCAATATGAATGCCCGTTAAGCGCTCAGCTTCTGTTTCATTTGGAGTAATCATATCCACCAGCGATAACAGCTCATCTGGTAGTTCGCGTGCAGGGGCCGGATTCAGGATAACCTGAGTTTGATGCTGTTTTGCCAATTTAGCGGCGGCGATAACCGTCTCAAGTGGAGATTCCAGTTGCATCAATAATGCATCGGCATCAATAACTTGCTGTTGATAACGGCCAAGATACTCCGGTGTTACAGCCGAGTTTGCCCCAGCATGAATACCAATGACGTTCTCGCCTTCACCATTAACAAAAATCAGCGCTACCCCTGTGGTGGTGCCTGCTACCGCCTCAATAGGTGCGGTATCAATATTGTCACTGGCTAATTGCAGACGTACCCGGTCACCAATATCATCTTCACCCACACAGGCAATAAACGCGATATTCGCCCCACTACGGCCAGCAGCAACGGCCTGATTAGCACCTTTGCCACCGAAAGCAACTTTATACTGCTTCCCGATCACCGTTTCACCTGGACGCGGAAACTGCTCAATATTCAGAATATGGTCGGCATTGATGCTGCCCAAGACCACCAGTTTACCTGTTTCCATCGTATTTATTCCTTTGTCATTGAAGTTGCAGGGGTGTTAGCTACGTTCACTCACCCGAATCACTGATTTGAATCAGCTCATCGTGATTCATTCACTTGCTGCCTACCTGCAACTCCAATTACCTTGGGTTTATTGAATGACAACTACTGATTGAATGAGGATATTATTTAGTCACTAACTTCAGATCTACTGGGATAACGGCCTGGACTTTCTCGCCTTTCAATACCTTATCCGCAGTTTGTACACCAATGACACCAATCTGGTCTGGGCGTTGAGCAATAGTTGCGCCCATTTTGCCACTTTCGACAGCTTTAATACCATCGTCAGTACCATCAAAACCAACCACTAACACATCAGTTTTGCCCGCAGTCTGCAAGGCGCGTAAAGCACCCAGTGCCATTTCGTCATTCTGAGCAAACACAGCTTGAACATCTGGATGAGCTGTCAGCAAGTTCTGCATAACGTTCAAACCTTTAGTCCGATCAAAATCTGCTGGTTGACTAGCCAACAACTGAAATTTGTTTTTTTCCATTGATTGTTTGAAGCCTTCGCCGCGCTCACGAGCAGCAGACGCACCAGCAATCCCTTCCAACTGAATGACTTTGGCATCACTACCGACTTTCTTAGCAATGTAATCACCGGCCATTTTGCCACCGAAACGGTTGTCAGAGGCTACGTGGCTCACCACCGTGCCTGCATTAGCCAGACGGTCGAGAGTAATGACCGGAATGTTGGCCTGATTGGCCATTTTAACCGCGTTGCCCACGGCATCGGAATCAGTTGGGTTGATCAATAGCAATTTAGTGCCACGCACAGTTAAATCCTGCACGTTGGCTAATTCTTTAGCTGGGTTGTTTTGGGAATCCAAAATCACCAGGTTGTAGCCCAGTTTATCCGCTTCTTTTTGTGCGCCGTCTTTCATTGAAACAAAGAACGGGTTATTCAGCGTGGAAACAACCAACGCAATGGTGTCTTTTGCCAGCGCGTTAGCACTGACGGTAGCGCTCAATGCAACAACAGAGATCAAAGTAGCCAGTTTCTTCATTTTCATGG